>OW818652.1:3662500-4075262 GCA_942492895.1 Candidatus Electrothrix laxa | reverse complement strand
TCTTTTGCCATGAGCTGAGCTGAAGCACCAGCAGAACGTACCATCTGAGCACCTTTGCCGATTTTCATCTCGACATTATGGATAATGGTACCCAATGGGATACTGCTCATCGGCATGCAGTTACCGGGCTTGATATCTGCATCACTGCCAGCCATTAAAAAATCACCAACCTTAATTCCGGCTGGAGCCAATATATACGACTTTTCACCGTCCGTATATATTAAAAGTGCAATATTTGCAGATCTATTCGGATCATACTCAATTGCTGTAACCTTAGCAGGTATATCGGTCTTATTTCTTTTCCAATCAATGATACGGTACCGTCGCTTATGACCGCCACCTCTATGTCTTGAGGTGACTCGTCCATAATTATTTCTACCGCCTGATTTTTTCAAAGGCGCAAGAAGGCTTTTTCCGGACCTTTATCAGAGAGATCGGACTGGAGAATCGATACGTGATGCCTTTTGCCCGGTGATGTCGGTTTATGGGTCTTGATTGCCATTTTTCTTTCCGTTATCTAAAGCTTTACACTCTTACTCGTCCAAAATAAAAAGGAATCGCTATGCTCTACAGCTCGGCAAGAAAATCAATCTCGCCTTCAGACAAAGTGATATAAGCCTTTTTCCAGTCACTGGTTCGTCCGACAGATTTCAGGCCGACCCTTTTTTCTTACCGCGCACCATAGTGGTTCTGACTGCTGCAACTTTTACATCAAATAATTGCTCAACAGCCTGCCCGATCTCTATTTTATTTGCTCTCGGGTCAACCCTAAAAGCAATCGCACCGTGAGCTTCCTGTAGACGACTGGACTTCTCGGTCAAGCAAGGGCACTTAACTATATTATGGAGTACTTTCATACCATCAGCCTCGTTTCAAGCTGTTCCAGACTTGACTGGATTACCATCAATTTCGGATATTTCAGAATATCGTATACATTCAGTCCAGCAACAGGCAACGTCTTGAACCCCACTGCATTACGTACTGAAAGCTGAAGGTTTGCGTTCCCGTCATCCGTCACAATCAGACAATGATCAAAGTTAAAGGCCTTCATCACATCGACAAATTCCTTTGTCTTAGGGGTATCCATTGCAAACTGATCAAGAATAACCACGTTACCTTCACTCATACGGGCTGAAAGAGCCATCCGCAAAGCCAGCCTGCGAACCTTCTTCGGCAAAGAGTAACTATAATCTCTCGGCTTAGGCCCGAAGGTCGTACCGCCACCGCGCCATATCGGTGAAGAATTACTTCCAGCTCTAGCTCTACCTGTTCCTTTCTGTCGCCACGGCTTGGCACCGCCGCCGCGAACCTCGCCTCTTGTCTTTGTAGAGGCAGTTCCCTGGCGTCTATTGGCTCGCTGCATACAGACTACTTCATGCAGTATTCCTGTATTGACCTCGACACCGAACAAATTATCATTTACTTCAATTTCCGCGACCTTTTCAGCCGAGGTATTCACTACATCACAAACTGACATGAGTATCTCCTTGCAGACACCTTAAGCACTTAGGCCTTGGTATAAATGCTGACCAAACCGTTTTTAGCGCCGGGGACCGCACCCTGAACCAGGAGGATGTTCTCATCTTCGCGAACATCAACTACCGTGAGGTTCTTCACTGTTTGTTGATCCGTCCCCATGTGTCCCGGCATCTTCTTTCCCTTGACCACGCGTCCAGGATACGCACTACAACCGATTGAACCGGGCGCTCTATGAAAACCAGAGCCATGAGAGGCCTTACCGCCTCCGAAGCCATATCGCTTCATAACACCCTGATATCCACGACCCTTTGTTTTCCCGGTAATATCTACACTGTCTCCGATTTTTACAACCTCAGCCAAAGTAATATCCTGACCAATTTCATAGGTATCCGGCTCAGTTACCCGGAATTCTCGGACGTGATAGTATCCGGTTCCACCTGATCGCTTAAAATGTCCGGCTTCGGGTTTATTCAATCTGGACTCTTTTTTCTCCAAAAAACCGACTTGGATGGCATTATAGCCCTCCTTGCTTACAGTTTTTTTCTGCAATACCTTACAGGGGCCAGCTTCGATCACGGTAACAGAAATAGACCTTCCCATTTCATTATAAACTCGGGTCATTCCTACTTTCCGCCCCAGTATTCCATTTGTATTCGGCATTTGTTTACCTGTATGCTAACTCTATTCAAAGCGATTCACGCTGATCTGATCTTTGGCACGTTGTAACAAAGAGCGGCTACGGCAGCTTAATCTCCACATCAACACCGGCTGACAGCTGAAGCTTCATTAATGAATCAATTGTCTGCTGGGTCGGCTCAAGAATATCAAGTAACCGCCGGTGAGTTCGCATCTCAAACTGCTCACGTGACTTCTTGTCCACATGCGGTGATCGTAATACCGTATACTTATTGATACTTGTAGGCAACGGAATCGGACCGGCAACTGTTGCACCGGTTCTTCTGGCTGTCTCAACTATTTCACGAGTCGACTGATCAAGTAATTTATAATCATACGCTTTCAGCCTGATGCGAATTTTATCTGTGGGGATCATTTTTTCCTCTTACTCAATAATTTCGCTGATTACGCCAGCACCTACTGTACGGCCACCTTCACGGATAGCGAAACGAAGTCCTTCCTGCATAGCGATAGGTGTTATCAGCTCTCCCGTGATATGAATATTATCTCCGGGCATAACCATCTCCACACCATCCTCAAGTGTACAGATCCCTGTCACATCGGTGGTACGGAAATAAAACTGGGGCCGGTAGCCGTTAAAAAACGGAGTGTGACGCCCACCTTCTTCCTTTGTCAGAATATAGCACTCAGCCTTAAACTTCTTATGCGGAGTAATAGAACCCGGCGCAGCAAGAACCTGACCACGAACAACCTCTTCGCGCTTAGTTCCGCGCAGCAATGCGCCGACATTATCGCCAGCCTGTCCCTCATCAAGAAGCTTGCGGAACATCTCTACACCGGTAATTGTGGTCTTCTGTGTTTCGCGAATACCAACGATCTCAATCTCATCACCGATGTGAATCACGCCGCTCTCAATACGACCGGTGGCAACTGTACCACGGCCGGAGATAGAAAAGACATCCTCAACCGGCATAAGAAAAGGCTTATCAACATCACGCTCAGGTTCTGGAACCCAAGAATCAACAGACTCAATCAACTCCCAGATACAGGCAGCCTTTGCCTCATCTTCTGGATTCTCCAGAGCCTCCAGAGCAGAACCCTGAATAATCGGCGTATCGTCACCCGAGAATTCATAATTATCCAGCAGTTCACGAAGCTCCATCTCAACCAGCTCAATCAGCTCTTCGTCATCAACCTGATCACATTTGTTCAGGAAAACAACCATAGCCGGGACACCCACCTGACGCGCCAGCAGGATATGCTCACGGGTCTGCGGCATAGGACCGTCGGTAGCAGCGACAACAAGAATCGCGCCGTCCATCTGAGCGGCACCGGTAATCATATTCTTGATATAATCAGCATGACCGGGACAGTCCACATGAGCGTAATGACGCCCTACACTCTCATACTCTACATGAGCGGTAGCAATGGTAATTCCGCGTTCTTTCTCTTCCGGTGCCTTATCAATAGCACTGAAATCTGTAAAATCAGCCTGTCCCTTTGTTGACAACACTCGTGTGATAGCCGCTGTCAGGGTCGTCTTACCATGATCAACATGACCGATGGTTCCAACATTGACATGCGGCTTCGTCCGCTCAAATTTTTCTTTAGCCATCTGCCTTACCTCTTGCTCTTAAATCAAACGCCTCGAATCTTATGTATAATGGCCTCGGCCTGTTTCGCCGGAACCTCTAAAAATGCCTTAAACTGCATGGTAAAGGTTGCCCTCCCCTGTGTTGCGGAACGCAGAGAGGTCGAATACCCGAACATCTTTGAAAGCGGCACACCAGCTTTCAAAATCTGCACATTTCTTTCCGCCGCAACCCCGTCGACTTGGGCACCTTTCTTGTTCAAATCGTTTATTACATCGCCCAAATACTCATCCGGGGTCACCACTTCAACAGCCATTATCGGCTCTAAAAGAACAGGGCCCGCCTTAGCGATAGCTTCCCTGCATGCCAGTGCAGTTGCAACACCAAAGGCCATCTCTGTTGAATTCTCTTCATCGTACGATCCATCAACCAGCTCCACCTCTACATCAACCAGAGGGTAGCCTATCAACGAACCGGAATCAAAGGTATCGTGAATGCCCTTTTCAATAGCAGCGAGAAACTCCGATGGAATCTGTTTTTTATCCACTTGAGAAACGAACTGTAATCCAGTGCCGCGCTCAGCAGGTTTCAGCTCAAGAACAACATGTCCGTACTGTTCTTTTGCCCCACCTTGGGTTTCAAAACGTCCTTCACCGGAAGCCGGACAGGTAATAGTCTCTTTATACGCCACCTGCGGTGTACCCACATTAGCAGAGACCTTAAACTCTTTGATTAACCGATCAACTATTATCTCTAGATGGAGTTCACCCATTCCAGAAATAATCTGCTGACCAGTATCTTCATTCAAGCTTACCCGAAAGCTCGGATCTTCACAGGCAATTTTGCCTAGACTTTCCGCGAGCTTTACTTCGTCAGCTTTACTTCTCGCCTCAATAGCGATACCAATAACAGGCTCAGGGAAGTCCATTGTATCTAAAACGATATAGTCACCAGCCCCACAGAGAGTATCGCCTGTCATCGTAAATTTCAGTCCGACAACAGCACCAATATCTCCGGCACCTATAACTTGAACTTCCTCACGCTTATTCGCATGAAGCTTAATTAATTTTGCGATCTTTTCTTTTTTCCGCTTCAGCGGATTAAAGACCTTATCACCAACCTTTAGCTCACCAGAGTACACTCTAATAAAAGCCAAATTGCCAATGAAAGGGTCAGATTGCAGCTTAAAAACCAAGCCGCAAAACTTTTCACTCCGCGCCAGTTTGAGGACAAGCGGCGCACCGTTCTTGTCCTCCCCCTCAACTTGGGGGACATCTACGGGTGAGGGCAGATACCAAATTACTGCATTAAGCAAAGGCTGCACGCCTTTATTTTTAAAGGCGGAACCACACAGTACGGGCACCAGCCGCAAGGCTATCGTTGCATCTCGCAGAGCCTTACGAATCTCACCGGGAGAGATCTCTTGATCATCCAGATATTTTTCCATGATCCCCTCATCGAAGTCGGCCAACTTCTCGAGGAGCGTCATACGTGCGGCCGATGATGTGCTTTTTATATCATCAGGAATCTCTTCTTCATGAACCGTTCCACCCTTATCACTCTCATCATAGCGATACAACTTCTGCTCTATGAGATCAATGGTCCCTGAAAAAGTCTCTTCACTACCGTATGGCAAGGTCAGAACAACAGGGTTAGCTGCGAGAGACTCTTCCATCTCTTCAACAACCCTATCAAAATCTGCCCCGACACGGTCCATTTTATTTATAAAGGCGATACGTGGAATATGATAACGATCAGCTTGACGCCAAACCGTCTCAGACTGAGGCTCAACACCACCAACTGCACAAAAAACAGCCACCACGCCATCTAAAACACGCAGGCACCGCTCAACTTCAACGGTAAAATCCACATGGCCCGGAGTATCAATTATATTGACCCGAACCCCTGCCCACTCGCAAGTAGTCGCCGCAGAAGTAATAGTTATTCCGCGCTCCTGCTCTTGCTCCATCCAGTCCATAACAGCAGTACCGTCATGAACCTCACCTATCTTATGGGAGCGACCAGTATAATAAAGGATCCGCTCCGTCGTCGTCGTCTTGCCCGCGTCAATATGGGCCATTATCCCAATATTGCGCACACGGGATAACGCTCCATTATCAGCCACCGGTCACCCTACATGTTTTTTTCTTAGCCTACACCCAGTCAGCCAAAAGAGAAACAGACGTTACCAGCGATAATGAGCAAAGGCTTTATTTGCCTCAGCCATCTTATGCGTATCATCACGCTTCTTCACTGACGAACCCCTATTATTATAGGCGTCAATCAACTCCGCTGCGAGCTTCTCAGACATAGAACGCCCAGAACGGCTCTTGGCAAAACTGATAACCCAGCGAATAGCAAGTGCATTACGTCGATCAGGACGAACCTCAACAGGAACCTGATAGGTCGCGCCACCAACTCGTCGACTCTTCACTTCTACTCTCGGACGAACATTCTCCATAGCTGTCTCGAAAACAGCCAGAGGTTCCTCTTCGGAAAGCTTCTCCTCTACAACAGCCATCGCGTCATAAAACATACGCCGAGCCAGAGTCTTCTTTCCATCCAGCATCAAACCGTTCGTAAACCTAGACACCAAAACAGAATTATACTTCGGATCAGCCTCAACAGCGCGCTTGTTCTGTAACTTCTTCCTCGGCATACCTTACACCCCGATAAATCTTACAATATAACTATTTAGGACGCTTCGCGCCATATTTAGACCGCCCCTGCTTCCTGTCATTCACCCCAAGAGCATCCAGCGTACCACGCACTACATGATAACGCACACCAGGCAAATCCTTAACACGACCTCCGCGAACCAAGACAACAGAGTGCTCCTGCAAATTATGACCTATGCCAGGTATATAAGAGGTAACCTCAATTCCGTTTGTCAACCGCACCCTTGCCACTTTACGCAAAGCAGAGTTCGGCTTCTTAGGGGTCGTTGTATATACACGAACACAGACACCACGCCTTTGCGGACAATTCTGCAGCGCGGGCGTATCTGAACGCTTAACCTGCTTCTTCCTTCTTTTTCTAACGAGCTGATTAATAGTGGGCATCTTCCCTTACCTTTTCAATAAAATATACACTCTCTACCTGCACAAAAAACAACAGGTCAGTACTATATCAGTTTCAACATCAAGAGTCAAGCGAAAACAATCGACATCTCAATTAATTTTGTATCTCGACAATCCAGTTCCAGCTGAAATCAAGCGACCCATGATAACATTTTCCTTTAAACCGTCCAGTGTATCGACTCTTCCGGCCATTGCCGCATTGGTCAAGACCTTGGTTGTTTCTTGGAACGAAGCCGCTGAAATAAATGAGTCTGTAGATAATGAAGCCTTTGTTACCCCCAATAACTGGGGTTCAGCTGAGGCAGGCTGCATTCCCTCATCCATTACCCGTCTATTCTCATCGTAAAACATCCATTTTTCCGTGAGCTGGTCAAGCATAAATTTGGTATCGCCTGGATCGGTAATCCTTACTCGCTTCAACATCTGGCGGACAATGGTTTCAATATGCTTATCATTAATTTTAACACCTTGGAGACGATAAACTTCCTGAATCTCATCAACAAGGAATTGCGCCAGCTCCTCTTCACCTTTGATCCGCAAGATGTCGTTAGGAAGAATAGATCCATCCATCAGCGCATCACCGGCCTTTACATAATCGCCCTCGTGAACAGTCACATGCTTTGCTTTGGGAACCAGATACTCTCTGGGCTCACCGGTTTCTGGAGTTACGACAACCCGCCGCTTCCCTTTGAGCTCTTTACCAAAGCTGATCCGACCGTCAATTTCCGTAACAATGGCCTGTTCCTTGGGTTTACGCACCTCAAAGAGCTCTGCAACCCTCGGCAAACCACCTGTAATATCTTTAGTCTTGGTGGTTTCACGCGGAATTTTTGCGACCACAGTACCAGCTGTCACCTCTGCCCCTTCATCTACTGAGATAATCGAACCGACCGGCAAGGGATAACGGGCCTCATGCTCAACATCAGGCAGCTTAATGGTCCGACCACGACCATCCTTCAGAGAAATTCTCGGGCTGGAATGCTTAGCCGTTGTAGCGTGAATAATGACCCTGGAGACCTTTCCAGTGACCTGATCAACACGCTCCTGCATGGTATCACCCTCAATGATATCGCCGTACTTGATTCGACCCGGTGCCTCAGCAACAATGGGAATAGCAAAGGCATCCCAGTCGGCAATCACAGTCCCAGGCTCAACCTTTGCACCGTCAGCAACCCGTACTTCTGCACCATAAGGAACGGAAAAACGCTCTCTGTTTACATCCTGATCGTCAACAACAGTAATCTCCGCATTACGGTTCATAACCACCTCGAACCCGACAGCATTAGTTACCGAATGCAACTCTTTGTAGCGCACTATCCCGCTGCGCTGACTGCGAATTTCAGCCTGCTCAACAGACCGGCTTGCTGTACCACCGATATGGAAGGTACGCATGGTCAGCTGGGTGCCTGGTTCACCGATGGACTGGGCAGCAATAATACCGACCGCTTCACCGATATTCACCATATGGCCGCGCCCGAGATCACGACCATAGCACTTCGCGCAAACTCCACGCCGCGACTCGCAGGTCAGTACCGAACGAATTCTTACCCTGTCAATACCAGCAGCTTCAATAGCTTCAACCTTTTCCTCAGTGATCTCATCATCCATCTCAACGATGATTTCACCGGATTGCGGATCAAGAATATCATCACTTGCAACCCTACCAAGAATCCGCTCACCAATGCGAACAATAACTTCGCCACCATCCAGAAGAGGCTCGGCAACTGTGTAGCGCATTGTGCTACAGTCCTTCTCTACAATCGTAGAATCTTGGGCAACGTCAACCAACCGTCTGGTCAGATAACCGGAGTTTGCAGTCTTTAAAGCTGTATCTGCAAGACCTTTACGAGCACCATGGGTGGAAATAAAATACTCCAGAACGGACAGACCTTCGCGAAAGTTCGCCTTAATCGGCGTTTCAATAATAGCACCGGAAGGTTTCGCCATCAAGCCACGCATACCGGCCAGCTGCCTGATCTGATCTTTCGAACCACGAGCACCGGAGTCGGCCATGATATAGACCGAGTTAAAACTCTTGAGCTCCTGAACATTACCTTTTCCGTCCGGGACATAATCCACAGACATCTCTTCCATCATTTCCTGGGTGATCTTATCTGTGGCTTTTGACCAGATATCAACGATCTTATTATACTTCTCACCATCTGTGATCAGACCGTCCGAATACTGCTCATCAACTTCTGCCGCCTTACGCTCAGACTCTTCAACAAATTCCTCTTTGTTGACCGGAATCTTCATGTCATTAATGCAGATGGAAATCCCCGCCTGTGTAGCCTGCTCATAGCCCAAATCTTTCAGGCGATCAGCAAGAATAACGGTATCTTTAGTTCCGGCATGACGGTAGGTATAATCCACCAGAAAACCCAACTCTTTTTTGGAGAGCTCTTTATTGACCACTGCAAAAGGAATACTCTTCGGCAGAAGCTCGCCAACGATAATTCTTCCGACCGTTGTTGCAACCAACTCGCCGTTGAGCCGCACCTTAACTCTTGCCTGAAGATGGGCAGCACCATGGTCATAGGCCATCCGCGCTTCAGCAGGACCGCTAAAAATCATTCCTTCACCGGCAACGGCGTAGCGCTCTCTGGTCATATAATACAAACCGAGGACAATATCCTGACTTGGTATAATGACCGGGCTACCGCTGGCCGGAGACAGGATATTATTGGTGGACATCATCAGAACCCTGGCCTCAACCTGGGCTTCCACCGACAAGGGGAGATGCACTGCCATCTGATCGCCGTCAAAATCGGCGTTAAAAGCAGAGCAGACCAAGGGATGCAGCTGGATAGCCTTGCCCTCTATGAGAACTACCTCAAAGGCCTGCATACCGAGCCTATGCAACGTTGGCGCGCGGTTCAGGATAACTGGATATTCACGAACAATGTCATCAAGGACATCCCACACCTCTTTCGCACCCTTTTCGACCATCTTACGAGCACTCTTGATGGTCGTTACATAGCCTAAGGTTTCAAGCTTATTATAAATAAACGGCTTAAAAAGCTCCTGAGCCATCTTCTTGGGCAGACCACATTGGTGCAGACGCAGATGAGGACCAACCACGATAACCGAACGACCGGAGTAGTCAACACGCTTACCCAACAGGTTCTGGCGAAAACGCCCCTGCTTTCCTTTGAGCATGTCAGACAGTGACTTGAGCGGACGTTTATTCGGTCCGGTAATGGTACGACCCCGTCGTCCATTATCAAAAAGAACGTCAACAGCCTCCTGCAGCATCCGTTTCTCATTCCGAATAATGATATCCGGTGCATCCAGCTCCAACAGGCGCTTCAGACGGTTATTGCGGTTAATGACCCGACGATACAAATCGTTCAGATCAGAGGTTGCAAAACGACCACCTTCCAACGGCACCAAAGGACGCAGGTCTGGAGGCAAAACAGGAACAACTTCCAGGATCATCCATTCAGGACGATTACCAGAATCACGAAAGGCTTCAGCAACATTCAAACGTTTGCCAAGCTTGGTACGTTTGGTAACAGAACCGGTTTCCTTCATCTCCCTGCGCAACTGGCTTGACAGTTCAACAAGGTCCAGTTCCTTGAGCATGTCGCGAATGGCTTCAGCACCGATCCCGACTTCAAATTCCCCGGGAAATTGCTCCATTGCATCCTGATACTGTTCCTCATTCAGCAAAGTTCCTGTCGGAATACTCTCCACCTCGGAGCGAACAACAGCATAGGACTCAAAGTACAGTATCCGCTCCATCTCTTTGAGCGTCATATCCAGTATTGACCCGATCTTTGTGGGCAATGACTTGAGAAACCAGATATGGGCAACTGGAGCGGCTAATTTAATATGGCCGAGGCGCTCTCGCCGAACCTTAGACTGAATAACCTCAACACCGCATTTTTCACAGACCACTCCCCTGTGCTTCATGCGTTTATACTTTCCGCAATTACATTCGTAATCCTTAACAGGTCCGAATATCTTGGCGCAGAATAATCCGTCCCGTTCCGGCTTAAAGGTACGGTAATTAATGGTCTCGGGTTTTTTTACTTCACCGTGGGACCATTCAAGTATCTTTGTCGGTGACGCAAGGGAAATTTTAACCTTGTCAAAAACAAGCGGCCCTTTCGGCTTGTTAAAAAAGCTGAACAGTTCTTCCACGAAGATTACCCTCCCCTGTTAATGCCGCAACAGTATTATGCCTGCTGCTTTCAAAAATCATAATCTATAACTAATACTTAGTTGCTACGTTATTGCCTGTGCGTTCTGCTACTGATCTTCTGTCGATAACAGTTCAACATTCAGACAAAGTCCTTTCAATTCTTTCACCAATACGTGAAAGGACTCAGGCAACCCAGCATCAAGAAAATTATTGCCCTTGACAATCTTTTCATACATTGAAGTTCTTCCTTCAACATCATCAGATTTGACGGTAAGAAATTCCTTCAAGGTATAAGCGGCACCGTACGACTCCATAGCCCAGACCTCCATCTCTCCGAGTCGCTGACCACCAAACTGGGCCTTTCCACCCAAAGGCTGCTGCGTGACCAAAGAGTACGGCCCTGTGGAACGAGCATGAATTTTATTGTCTACCAGATGGTGCAGCTTGAGCATGTACATAACACCGACTGTCACCTTATTATCAAATTTATCTCCGGTAAGACCATCGTACAAAGTGGACTGCCCCACCTCATCGACACCAGCTTCAATAAGCATATTGCGAATCTCAGCCTCTGTGGCACCATCAAAAACCGGTGTGGCCATATGAATGCCGTGACCATACTTTCGTATCTTATCAAGCAACTCCTCATCTGAGAGGCCGCTGGTTATTGCGCTATATTCTTCCTCTGAATAAATTGTTTGCAAGCGATCCTTAACCTGCTCAACCTCGTAAGCAACAGCCAACTTCTGAACCTGCTCTCCCAGGCGTTTAGCGGCAAAACCCAGATGACACTCAAGCACCTGACCAACATTCATACGTGAGGGTACACCCAAAGGATTCAGGACCACATCAACAGTGGTTCCATCAGCAAAGAAAGGCATATCCTCTTCTGGCAACAACCTGGAAACAACACCCTTATTTCCATGCCGCCCAGCCATCTTATCGCCCACAGCCAACTTACGCTTGGTGGCAACATAGATCTTCACCATTTTGACCACGCCCGGAGGCAAATCATCACCTTTCTCCATCCTGGCGACAATACCTTCATAGCGCTCACGGACTACCTGAGCCTGACGGGAGTAATTATTAAAGATTTCCTCCAGATTGTCCTCATATTTAGCCCGTTCTGAAAAATCAAGGCCACGCAGCTGGTCAAACTCCACTGCATCTAGGCTTTCTTCAGTAAGTTTCTTGCCAAGAGGAAGAATTACCTGACCGTCTACATCAAGGATGTCCTTTTTGGCAGTCCGGTTCACAATCAAGTCGCATAAACTTTTACGAACCCCGTTTTTCAGACTGTGAAGTTCATCCTCCATATCTCGATTCAGGCGGCTGATCTCCTGCTCCTCAATCATCAGGCTACGCTCATCTTTATCCACGCCTTTGCGGGAGAAGACCTTTGCGTCGATAACCACACCTTCAACGCCCGGAGGTACTCTCAATGAAGTATCCTTGACATCGCCTGCTTTTTCTCCGAAAATGGCTCGCAGAAGTTTTTCCTCAGGCGATAACATAGTCTCCCCTTTCGGAGTTACCTTACCGACCAGCATATCGCCAGCACGAATCTCGGCCCCGATGCGAACAATGCCTGAATCGTCAAGATTACGCAACGCCTCGTCGCCTATGTTAGGGATATCACGGGTAATTTCCTCTTTGCCTAACTTCGTATCACGGGCCACCACATCAAATATCTCGATATGAACAGAGGTAAAGGTATCCTCTTTCAGAAGCCGCTCATTAATGAGAATGGAGTCCTCAAAGTTGTATCCGCGCCAAGGCATAAAAGCGATGGTCACATTTTTCCCCAGAGCAAGCTCACCCATCTCGGTGGACGGGCCATCTGCCAGCACATCCCCTTTTTTCACCCGCATACCCGGCAGGATCAACGGCTTCTGATTAAAACAGGTATTCTGGTTTGTCTTTTTATACTTTGAAAGACGATAAACGCCAATTCCGGTATCAAAGCCATCTGTACCCGGTTCGTCGTAACGAATTACCACCCGGTTAGCGTCAACTTCTTCTACGATACCGTCACCACCAGCCAACAGACAGGCCCCTGAATCCTGAGCCAAATTCTTCTCAACCCCTGTTCCAACAAGGGGAGAAGCCGGTTTAAGAAGCGGTACGGCCTGACGCTGCATGTTGGATCCCATCAAGGCCCGGTTCGCATCATCATTTTCCAGAAAAGGAATCAAGGAGGCCGCAACAGAAACCAGCTGATTCGGCGCAATATCCATCGCCGTTACTTCATCAGAAGGAACCGTAACAACCTCACCGTCCATACGGGCAATCAATGTATCATCAATAATCATTCCGTCCTCACCCACATGGATGTTGGCCGGAGCAACCACATTGCCCTGCTCCTGAAGAGCGGTATAATCTTTAATCTCGTTTGTGACCTTACGATCCTTAACCACGCGATAGGGGGACTCTATAAAACCGTAGACATTAACCTTTGCATAGGTTGCCAGCGACACGATAAGCCCGATGTTCGGCCCCTCAGGTGTTTCAACAGGACAAATACGACCGTAATGGGTAGGATGAACATCGCGTACCTCAAAGCCAGCTCGCTCTCTGGTCAAACCGCCCGGTCCTAACGCCGACAGGCGCCGCTTATGGGTCACCTCGGAAAGAGGATTGGTCTGATCCATAAACTGCGAGAGCTGTGAGGTAGCAAAAAACTCTTTCACAGCCGAGGTCACAGGCTTTGGATTGACAAGATCATGGGGCATCAGGGTTTCGACTTCCTGAAGATTCATCCGCTCCTTGATCGCCCGTTCCATACGAACAAGACCCATCCTGTACTGATTTTCGCAGAGCTCACCAACTGTGCGTACCCGACGATTACCAAGATGATCAATATCATCACCCTCACGTAGCTCATCCTTGAGTCGAACCAGATGCTTCACGCCGAGAACAATATCTTCCTTGGTCAGAGTGCGATGCTCTATCGGCGTATCAAGACCAAGCTTGGAGTTAATCTTGTAACGTCCTACAACAGAAAGATCATAGGTGGCTGGATCGTAAAAGAGTTTATTGAAAAATTCCTGAGCGATTTCAACAGTAGGAGGGCTGGAAGGCCTAAGTCTTCGATAAATCTCAATTAGAGCCTGAGACCCATCCTTGACCTTATCAACAGACAAGGTCTTTCTAAAGGATTCAGAAATATTTACATTGTCTATATAGAGAACCTCGAACGCGGCTATATTATTCGCCTGTATCGTTTCGATCAGTTCCTCGCTCAGTCGGTCATTGCATTTGGCTAGAACTTCGCCGGTTTCAGGGTGGAGTAGATCAATGACCAACACCCGATCAAGGATTTCTTCAGCAGAAAATTCTATGAACTCTATACCGGCCTTTACAATTCTTTTTGCCAGGGCCTTAGAAATTTTTCTCCCTTTTTTCCCGAGCACTTCTCCGTCTGCGGGATTCACCAGATCTGAGGTCAAGCGCTGACCGATAAAGGTTTCCGGCTGAAACAGAATTCTGAAACCGCTTTCCGTCACCTGAACAGTATCTATGGGATAAAATTCGCGCAGCAGCTCCTCATCGGTGTATCCGAGAGCTCTGAGCAAGGTCGTCACCGGAAGCTTACGCCTTCTGTCAATGCGGACATGGAGGATATCTTTTATGTCAAATTCAAAATCAAGCCATGAACCGCGCACCGGAATAATTCGAGCGGAATAAAGACGTTTATTTGAAATATGGGACTTACCATTATCATGGGTATAAAAAAGTCCCGGTGAACGCTGAAGCTGATTAACAATAACGCGCTCTGTTCCGTTTATTATAAAGACACCGTCATCGGTCATCAGCGGGAGCGAACCAAGAAAAACCTCCTGCTCCTTAATATCCCGGACGCTCTGCACACCGGTTTCCTCATCAATCTCAAAGGTGATCAAACGTACTGTTATCTTAACAGGGACTTCATAGGTCATCCCTCGCTCAATACACTCGGAAACAGTATACTTATGCTCTCCGAAGGAATAATTTACAAACTCCAGGGTACAAAGTCCGTTGAAATCGCTTATCGGGAAAATGTTTTTAAAAATCGCCTGCAGACCGATATCTTCTCGCTGAGACGGATCAACATTCATCTGCAGAAAACGGTCATAGGAGTGCCGCTGCATAGCAATAAGATGCGGTGGTTCTACAAGCTTGCGTGTTTTGGCAAATCCCTTGCGTACTCTTTTCATGATCCCCTCTTTTATACTATCTGCAAAATTCAGCTTTAACAACGAGTTGAATCCTATCCATTACTCTATGCACCATCCTTGGATACAATGTAACTCGCTGGCCGGTCCACAAACGCAGTAACGCCACGAGGGAGACTCCCCCATAGCGTTACTAAATAACATCCTGACTGACAAATACTCTCAGCCACAAACAGCTGAAGCTGTCTGCTTACTTGATTTCCACAGTACCACCTACGGCTTCAATTTTCTCTTTGATCTCTTGAGCTTCTTCCTTGGTGACTCCTTCTTTAATCGGAGCAGGTACAGCTTCTACCAAGGCTTTTGCCTCTTTGAGACCGAGGGCGGTAATTCCGCGTACTTCTTTAATGACCTTGATCTTCTGATCACCGGTAACTGTCAGAACAGCGTCAAACTCTGTCTGCTCGGCAGCAGCAGCTCCGCCAGCATCACCAGGCATTGCGGCCATGGCAACCGGGGCCGCTGCGGAAACACCAAATTTATCTTCCAGGGCTGTAACAAGTTCAGCAACCTCAAGAAGGGTCATTTTCTCTACAAGTTCTACTACCTGCTCAATAGCTTCAGACATTTTTCATTCCTCCAGATATATAAAATAACTTAATTCTCTTTCTGATCTTTTATCGCCTGCAGCGCATAGACCAAATTACTGGGTGCAGCATTTAATGTGCGAACAAGTTTTGTCGGCACTGCGGCAAGTACACCACACAACTGACCAAGCAATTGCTCTTTGCTCGGCAGTTTTGACAGAGCAACCAGATCATCAGCACTCAGCACTTTTCCTTCAAACATTGCTGAGCGCACAACCAGCGCCTCATTTTCCTTTGAAAAATCAGCTAAAGCTTTAGCTGATCCCACAGGCTCGTCAAAACTCACAGCGACAGCTGTCGTACCAGTGAAGTCCTGCGTTAACCCCTCAAACTCTGTACCCTGTACAGCCAGTTTAAGAAGGGTATTCTTGGCAACTTGAATCTGTCCTCCCTGCTCACGCAGAGAAACACGAAGTTGCTCAAATTCAGTTACTTTTAATCCGCGGTAATCAGCTACTACTGCGAACTTGGCATTGGCAAAGGTATCTTTGAGCTCATCTACCTTTTTCGCCTTACTTTCGCGATTCAACTGTTACACCTCCTAGAAATTAGGCACGGGATTGTCGCAGAACAACAGGAATGAAATGTGTTATCAATTCGTTCCGAACTCATAAAAGAAAGAGAATAAGTTCAAATGGAATCCACTGGTCTCGGCTGGCAACCTAATGATTATTAAACAGAACTGTACCTGCTATCTCTGACCATCCCAAGCTATAAAAACAACGTTACTTGTAACTTTTGTAACGAAATAACTTCTTCTTTTCGAAACATGCAAAATTCCACTCATCTCTCAATTTTTCATCACAAGAGACAAGCGAAAAATAAATTAGGCCTTGATTAAGGCACGAATCTGCATTGTGTCAACCTTAACACTAGGGCCCATAGTACTTGACAGGCTTATTGATCGCAGATAAACCCCCTTACTTGTCGAAGGCTTCAACTGTATTAATTTATCAACAAAATGAGAAACATTTGCTACGATCTTTTCAGGTCCGAAAGAACGCTTGCCGATCAGCGCGTGAATTATTCCCGCCTTATCAGACTTAAAATCTACTTTTCCCTTTTTTGTTTCCTGAACAACGCGCTCAATATCAAAGGTAACAGAGCCGAGCTTGGCATTGGGCATCAAATTTCTCGGACCTAAAACTCGACCGATTTTACCCACCTCGCCCATCATGTCAGGAGTTGCTATTGTTTTATCAAACTCTAGCCAACCTTCTTTAATTTTTTTAACTAACTCCTCAGAGCCAGCATAATCAGCGCCTGCTGCTAAGGCTTCTGCCTCTTTTTCACCTTTAGCAAAGACGAGGACACGAACATCCTTACCTGTACCATTAGGCAGGATAACGGACGCTCGAACCATTTGATCGGCGTGTCGAGGATCAATCCCCAGGCGAACAGCAATGTCGACTGATTCATCAAACTTTGCGCAATTATTTGCAAGCAAGAGATTTACGGCTTCTTCCAAAGAGTAGAAAACGCCTCTCTCAATCCCTTCAGCTGCTTTTCGGTACTGCTTACCATGTTTCGGCATAATCAACCTCTATTTGTCTCCCACATCCTCTCAATAAACAGGCGTGGTACGAGCGAAAAATACATCCGATATAAACTGACTTAGTCAACGACGGTGATTCCGCAACTCCGAGCAGTTCCTTCAACAATCTTCATTGCCTGCTCAACACTATATGCGTTTAAATCCGGCATCTTGAGTTCAGCAATTTCTTTAATCTTATCTCTTCCGATCTCAGCAACACGCTCTTTTTTGGGATTACTGGATCCTTTTTGTAAGCCAGCAGCCTTAAAGAGAAGCACAGATGCAGGCGGCGTCTTTGTAATAAAACTAAAGGAACGATCATTATAAACTGTAATAACAACAGGAATGATCATATCACCTTCTGACTGGGTCTTCGCGTTGAAGGCCTTGCAGAAGTCCATGATATTTACGCCGTGCTGACCTAAAGCAGGCCCTACCGGGGGAGACGGATTTGCCTTTCCGGCCGGTATTTGCAGCTTTATGTATGATTGAATTTTCTTTGCCATGATTCACTCCTCCACGGACCTACCTGGAGTTTTTAATTATTGCTTACCTGCATATACTCAAGCTCAACCGGGGTTGAACGCCCAAAGATAGAGACCATCACTCGAACTCTTCCTTTATCAGGAAAAACTTCGTCTACCGTTCCTTCAAAATTAGCAAAAGGACCTTCAGTCACCCGAACAATATCACCCACCTCAAAGACAACCTTGGGTATGGGTTTTTCAGCGCCTTCTTCTATGCGCATGATAATCTTATTCGCTTCCTTATCTGTTAACGAAGGAATCAGCTTATAAACTTCACCACCGGCAGCTGCACTCTGACCACTGTTCACACCGACAAAACCAGTAACGCGCTGGGTTTCCATAACTGTGTGCCAGGAATGTTCATTCATTTCCATTTGCACCAGTATATAGCCGGGGAAAAACTTACGCTCTGAAGTTTTCCGTTCCCCCTTAACCATCTCGACTACCTGTTCGGTGGGAACCAGAATGTCACCAAAAAAATCCCCTTGGCCTGCTTGCCTGACATTATCTTCAAGCGTCGCCTTAACCTTCACCTCAAAACCGGTATGAGTGTGAACTATATACCATTTCTTTGCCATGATATGCCTATGCCTATGCCTATTGCAGAACCAGCCCTACCAACTTTCCGAGAATCAAATCTACAGCTCCCAGATATACGGAAAGTAGCACAGTCAATAAAATGACAAAACCCGACAAACCAAAGGTAACCTTCCGGTCAGGCCAGACAATTTTTTTAAATTCAACAACTACTTCATGATAAAAACGACGAATGTTTCCCGGAGCAAGGACAAAGGAGGATACACCATCATCCCCGGAACCACCCTTTGCAGTATTTTTCTTTTTTTTATTCGACATTTCCTTTCAGCACCCAGCAGAAAAAAAAATGGCAGGCCAGGAGGGACTCGAACCCCCAGCCCTCGGATTTGGAGTCCGATGCTCTACCAATTAGAGCTACTGGCCTGCACAACATTCGCTATGAATTCTACCCACGCAACTAACTTTTACTCGCTATAAAAATTACTTTGTTTCCTTATGTACAGTATGTGTTCTGCAAAAAGGGCAGTATTTTTTCAGCTCAAGCTTATGAGGTATTGTTCTTTTATTTTTTGTTGTCGTATAATTTCTTTGCCTACATTCCATACAGGCAAGCGTAATTATATCTCTCATACCGCAACCCCCTGATATATAGACTCCGGCGACCAAAAGGTCAAACCGGAGTCACATTCTTCAAGTGTTCTTTCCGTCAGGATAATCGTCCTGAAAGAAATCTACTCGATAACTTCACTAATTACGCCAGCACCTACGGTACGACCGCCTTCACGAATAGCAAAGCGAAGCCCTTCCTGCATAGCAATAGGCGTGATCAGATCTCCCGTGATATGAATATTATCTCCAGGCATAACCATCTCTACACCATCTTCAAGCGTACAAACCCCTGTCACGTCAGTGGTACGGAAATAAAACTGGGGCCGGTAACCGTTAAAAAACGGAGTATGCCGCCCGCCCTCTTCTTTTGTCAGGATATAGCACTCAGCCTTGAACTTCTTATGCGGAGTGATAGAACCGGGAGCAGCAAGAACCTGCCCGCGAACAACCTCTTCACGTTTTGTCCCACGCAGCAAGGCACCGATATTGTCACCAGCCTGCCCCTCATCAAGAAGCTTACGGAACATCTCAACACCAGTAATTGTGGTCTTTTGCGTATCACGAATACCGACAATCTCAATCTCATCACCGATATGAATCACACCGCTTTCTACACGACCAGTAGCAACCGTACCACGACCGGAGATAGAGAAAACATCCTCAACCGGCATAAGGAAAGGCTTATCAACATCACGCTGAGGCTCTGGAACCCAAGAATCAACAGACTCAATCAACTCCCAGATACAGGCAGCCTTCGCCTCATCTTCTGGATTCTCTAACGCCTCCAGAGCAGAACCCTGAATAATCGGCGTATCGTCACCCGAGAACTCGTAATTATCCAGCAGCTCACGAAGCTCCATCTCAACCAGCTCAATCAACTCTTCGTCATCAACCTGATCACACTTGTTCAGAAAAACGACCATAGCCGGAACACCAACCTGACGCGCCAGCAAGATATGCTCACGAGTCTGCGGCATAGGACCGTCGGTAGCAGCAACAACAAGGATAGCACCGTCCATCTGAGCGGCACCGGTAATCATATTCTTGATATAATCAGCATGACCGGGACAGTCCACATGAGCGTAATGACGCCCTACACTCTCATACTCTACATGAGCGGTAGCAATGGTAATCCCGCGCTCTTTCTCTTCCGGCGCTTTATCAATAGAACTGAAATCTGTAAAATCAGCCTGCCCCTTTGTTGACAACACTCGTGTGATAGCCGCTGTCAGGGTAGTCTTACCATGATCAACATGACCGATGGTTCCAACATTGACTTGCGGCTTTGTCCGCTCAAACTTCTCTTTTGACATTACTATGTCTCCCCAGACAATTTTTCTTCTCTCTACCGACCATCACTTCCATATCGGCAATCTTGGAGCCCACGACCGGACTTGAACCGGTGACTTCCTCCTTACCAAGGAGGTACTCTACCACTGAGTTACGTGGGCGCTGAAACGCAAACCAAAGAAATACATGGAGCGGGAAACGAGACTCGAACTCGCAACCCTCAGCTTGGAAGGCTGATGCTCTACCAATTGAGCTATTCCCGCACATGCACAAAAAAGAACAGGCAGCACATTTCATGCGCATGCCTGTAACGTACAAATGGTGGAGGGGGGAGGATTTGAACCTCCGAAGGCGCTGCCGACAGATTTACAGTCTGTTCCCTTTGACCACTCGGGAACCCCTCCGAATTCGAAAAACAATGGACAACCGTCGAGCTTCAAACTCAACACCTCTCCATCAAACTCCGAACACTGGAGCTGGCGATGGGACTTGAACCCGCAACCCCCTGATTACAAATCAGGTGCTCTACCAATTGAGCTACGCCAGCACTACGATTTGTGGAGCGAATCATACAGCATTCATAATCCCTTTGCAAGCTTTTTTTTCCTGTTCAAATAAAAAAACCAGACTTTAAAAGTCTGGTTTTCAAAACGCCGCCTTGAAACAAGTGGTTATGCAGAGAATTATCCGTTATTGACCGGGTTCTTTACATAAGCAGAGTCTCTATATTTTTCGAAAGTCATGGCGCAGGTTCTATAGACCAAATGAGCAAATTTGGTGTACGGCATATACAAAAAAAGCATCATGACAGAAACCAGATGCAGATAATACACCAGGTATCCTAGCTTAACCACACCGATGAGACGCAAAATCTCTGCTCCCAAACCGGTCACACCAACACCTGCAATCATCCAAATCAAAAACCAGTCATAAAAAGTGTTTCCGCCTTGCTTCTTCTCAACCATCTCATTCCGGTTTTTCCAAAGAATAACAATGCCGACAATCAACGCAATTGCAGCAATGTTGGCCACCACCTTGACAGGATTTAGCATGGACATAGGCCCGTGCAAGGAAGGAATAAAGCGACCGAGAACATCCTGAGAAATCAAGGAGTAAACCGTAACGAAAAACAGCCCGATAAAAGCCCACATCAGGGGCTGATGCCCGCGAACACGATCCTGATTTGTTTCACATTTTTTAAAACGTTCATGCTGAACAATCTCGACAAGAGAAGGCCACAGGAACTCTTTCACGAACTGGGGAACTGAAGGACGGTACAAAGCTTCGCCCACTCCAGCATTCTCAGACATTTTCCGCCACAGGGCTGTCACTCCTTTAAATGAGGCAAAGGCAGCCAAGGCAGCTGTAGGAATCATGAAGGAGTTAATAAAAGAGACATTTTTGGTCAGCAACTTAAAACCGAAAATAGTCATATATCCTTCACCGAAAAAGCTCGTATAACCGGCGTGTAGGAACTCTTCATGATCCAGCACGTTTGATCCAGAAATCAGCCACACCAGAAAAACAACTAAGGCAGGTATTGCGACGAGAAGGGGTAAATTTTTTCCTGAAGATGCCAGATTAGCCAGCGGTGCAGGCCACCCGTAAAATTTATAAGCATAGGCGCGAATCGCACCCATAACATCGCCAGGCTTGGCACCGCGTGGACAATAGGCAGTACAATCACCGCAATGATGACAGAGCAGCATATTCGGATCACCGATCAATTTATCCTTAAGCCCCCATTGCGAATAAATCATCTGCTGACGGGGAAAAGGATTCTCATCGGTGGAAAGAGGACAGACCACAGAGCAGGTGGCGCACTGGAAGCATTTCTTCAGGGTATCACCCCCAGCCTCCTTCATGTCCTTAATAAATTCAATATCTGGTTGTACGTTCATAGACATTTTCTTTCTCCTGTCCTGAAAGCTTTTTCAAGATGTCGAAACGATGATTTTTTAACATATGATCCGTATTCGCCCGAATCAATCCAAACACATTCTGGCGAATACGAATTCGACATAACAGAGAGGTTAGAAGCCCTTAAAGGGGTTTGGCCCCATCTCAATGATCGACTCAACAAACTCGTCGATGATTCCGGGAATCTTGTCATAATCAGAGATGGCTATCTGCTCAACACCGCAACGCTCTGGCTCAAGTCCCAGGGTACCCAGGGTTTCACCGATATTCTCCATACGTTTGCTGGCAATTTCAGAACCTTTAACAAAATGGCACTGATAATCATCACCGTAACGGCAGCCGAGAAGAAGGACGCCGTCCATACCGGAGGACATGGCATCCTTAATCCAAACCATGTTGACAGAACCGAGACAACGAACCGGGATAAAACGAACCAAGGTGTTCATCTTGTTCCTATGCATACCGGACATATCAATTGCCGGATAAGAGTCGTTTTCACAGACGAAAACCGCAATACGCAGTTTATCTTCGTCATCGTCCGGCACCTCAATGCACTTGACCATAGAACCGATCATATCCACATTGTAATCGGCAAAACCGATAATGCGCTCAGGACAGGCTCCCATACAGGTACCGCAACGGCGGCAACGGGTCGGATTGGGCAGCGGGGTTCCCTTTTCATCATCATCCAGAGCACCAAAAGGACATTCCTCAGTACAACGCTTACACTGGGTACAACGCTGGAAAAAGAAATCCGGATAGGTCTGATCACCGGAACGCGGATGAACAGATACACCACGATCAGCAGACTCAATACACTGAATAGCCTTCAGTGCTGCACCGGTAGCATCATCAATGGTTTCTTCCATTGTTTCCGCTTTCCGCACACCACCACAGGCATAAACGCCGGTTCGACGGGTCTCGTAAGGGAAGCAGATGAAGTGAGAATCAGCATATCCGTCAAAGAGATCCAGATCCAAGAAGCCAGGACCCTGACGATAGGCCAGATTAATGGTTGATGCATCCACGGTGGTTGGCACCATACCCGCAGCCAAAACCACCATATCAACAACGAGATCCAGATCATCACCCAGCAGGGTGTTCTCCGCACTCACTTTCAGTCCACCATCAGCCTCTTCCACCTTGGTGACCGTGGCCTTGGTCATGAACACACCGTCACGCTGCTGCATTCCTTTATAGAAAAGCTCGGTGTTGCCCGGTGTCCGCATATGCTGATACAGAATATATGCCTGGGCCGCGTCACCGTTATCGTCACAGACATACTGAGCCTGCTTCAAGGCAACCATAGAGGTAACAGAGTTACAGTACGGGAAGTCACGGTCGTTATCTGTGCTGCCGGGGCTTTGAATAAAGGCCACCTTGGCAGGTACCTTACCCTGCTTAGCCAGTCTCTCAAATTCGGCATTGGTTACAACATTGTTCAGGGTACCATGACCGAGATGTTCGTACTCTGAGACATCAGCGGGCCGCCAGCCAGTGGCCAAGACAACCGCACCGAACAGTTCCGCATCAGGATTAGCCTCAGTGTAGACCTTAAGACCTTTGTTAGGATCTTCCATCTCTCCTTTATCGATGGCATCCTGCTCGTCAACAGCTACTTTCTCAGGAGCATCCCACTCGCTCTCGCTTCCGGCAGCTTTCAGGGTCACCCCGAACTCACCAGGAGCACCAGCGATACGGGCAACTTCGGTTTCCATCTTAATGGAAATCTTGTCGTTGCCGGTGACCTCAGCGATCATCTGCTCGATATTGGGCTGCTCAAGCTCACTGTAGGGATAAGCGGTCGGGAACATCTTACGCCAACCAAGAGCCTTGCCGCCCAGCTTATCAGTCTTTTCAACGATGGTTACTTCATATCCGGCCTTAGCAGCCTCAGTGGCCGCTGTGATACCGGCAATACCGCCGCCCATCACCAAAATTTTCTTGGTGATCTGCTCCATTTTATAGGGCTCGGGCACTTCGCTCTTCTGAGCACGGGTTACAGCCATGCGGACATAGTCCTCACCCATTTCCTGAAGAAACTCATCGACCTCGTCAGAGGACTGCTCCGCCTGATTCTCTTCACCAGCCTCATCAGGCTCATTAGGCTGTGCGGTCCACGCCACATGTTCACGCAGATTACCGCGAACAGTGATTGTGCCGTCGCCATAGCTGAAGGTGTCCTGCATCACCCGGGGTGAACAGGCACAGACAACCACGGTATTTACGCCTTTTTCTTCGATATCTTTCTTGATCAGAGCCTGGCCTTCTTCACCGCAGAGACAGGCATGATCCTGCATCTCCATACCGGTTTCAGAGGCAGCCTCTTTCAAACCGTCGACATCAAGAACATCGCCGATACTGCACCCTGTGCAAAGATACGCACCATATACTTTATCCATTGATTTCCCCCTACTGTGCGTTCTGGATTGCTTTAAGAGCTGCGGCAGTAGCAGACTGCGTACAGGTGTACACGTCAGAAGCTGACTTGGCGCAACCGGCGGCGATCATCCCTTTCTCCGGCTCGGAAACAACAAAACCGTTGCCGTCCATGTTCAGCCCGAGAGCTTTACCCTGCTCACCGAGTGCAGGCTGCATACCTGTGGCCAAAACACACATGTCCACTTTCTGCTGCACTTTACCGCCGCCGACTGCATCTTCGGCAACAACGGTTACACCGCCATCTTCTTCGGCAATAATATCAGCAACCTTTCCTTTAATAAAGGAAGAGTTAGCATCGGTTCTTAATTTTTCACGGAAATGCTCATACTTACCCGGTGTCCGCAGATCAATGTAGAAGACATAGATCTTGGCTTCAGGGTAACGCTCACGTATATAGGTCATCTGCTTAAAGGTCGCCATGCAGCAGATATAGGAGCAATGCTCCAAATGGTTCTCATCACGAGAACCGGCACACTGAACAAAGGCGATAGACTCAATCTCTTTATCATCGCCGGGACGGAGAATTTTTCCGCCTGTCGGTCCGTTGGGCGCGGCCATCCGCTCCATCATCATATTGCTGATAATGGCAGGAGAAGACTCAGGTTTCAGGTTTTCCAACTTGCTCCGATCATACGGATTCCAACCGGTTGCCCAAATAATAGAGCTGACGTTCACTGTACAGGTCTCTGTCGCCATTTCGGTATCAATGGCATTGTACTTACAGGCACCTTTAACAGCTTCCAGACAATCAGCGGAACAAGCATCTACATCCAACACATAGCGACGCGGAAAGGCCATCTCATGGGGCAGATAAATCGCCTTGCTCTTGTTCATACCGAAGTTGAAGGCATTATCAATCTCATCAGTACAGGCTTCGGAACAATCGCCGCAAGCTGTACAGTTGGAGTTGACATAACGGGGTGCGGTCTCCAGCTCCACCTCGTAATTACCCGGACCGCCAGACACCGATTTGACCGTGGTCATGGTGTACGGACGAATTTTCCGGTTATTCTTTACCCGCTTGAAATTAATTTCTAATCCGCAAGTGGGGGGACAAAGTTTCGGGAAATACTGATTCAGCTGGGCCACACGGCCGCCGAAGTACGGATTTTTCTCGATAATATAAACATCATTACCGACTTCCGCAGCTTCCAGCGCAGCGGTCAAACCGCTGATACCGCCGCCAACAACCAGTACCGCACCAGTTTTTGAAGCATCACTCATGCCAAACCTCCATAAAAACCGCTGGTATTGATAAATTGGTTATTTCTGGTTCAAGTGAAAAGCAGGCTGAAACAGCATGCTGCTCAATCCAAACAAAAATAACCATTTATAACCTTTATATTTTTTTCACAGGACATAAAAAACTCCAGACCTCGTAAACGGGGCCTGGAGATTCAATCTGACGGTGACGGTCAAGCAGTACAAGCATGTGCAGCTCGACCGGACAGAGGAAAAGCTTCCCCTGCCCGTCATATTACCGCCCCTGTATCCTTAGATCCAAGGCTCGGTTTCTACGATGTTGATACACTCAACTTTCTCACACTTCCACTCCTGAGTCTTCGGATCGAAGGTGGAGTTAACGAAAGCCTTCCAGTTTTCGTCATCAACGGTGGGAAAATCAGAACGGTAGTAGAAACCCGGGTAGCGGGACTCTTTACGGAACTCGATATGACGGATATGGGTCTCAACACACCAGATACGATGGTAGTTTTCCCAAGCACGCATCAGCTCATGCAGATCGCCAGCAGCCATTTTCTCAGCATCTTCACGCAGCATCCGCAGGAGATCCAGACAGATGTTGAGCAGCTTACCAGAGGTCATGTAGTAGGTAGCAACACCACCACCGTACTCATCTGTGGCCTTCATCAGGCGCATCATCAGACCGGTCGGTTTGCAGTAGTTAGGATTAACATCCTGATGGGTGGTTGCACCTACATGCTCCAGATAACGAGTAACTGGTGCGTAGATCTCAGCAGCCAATTCTGCAGCAGTCTGAGACAATTCAGGCTGGAAGTCTGCATTATCGCGGCAGTACTTAACCATCTGCTTACCAACGATACGTCCCTCGGTGTGCGAACCAGAAGAGAACTTATGACCGGAAGCACCAACACCATCACCAGCGGTGAACAGACCATCAACAGTGGTCATACGGTTGTAGCCCCATTTGTACTGATGCGAACGCGGACCGTCAACGGTCGGCACCCAATCTTCTTCCGGACCTGAGGTCCAAATACCGCAACAACCGGAATGTGATCCCAGCATGTACGGTTCGGTCGGCATGATCTCAGAACCTACTTTTTCCGGCTCAATGTTCATACCGGCCCACAGACCAGCCTGACCAATAGACATATCCAAGAAATCTTCCCAAGCCTCAGACTCAAGATGCTTCCAGATCTTCTTCACTTCTTTCTCGTTCTTACCAGCTTCACGAGCCTCATCCAGGAAGGAGTTCAGCGCAACGTCGGTAGCCATGTATACCGGTCCACGTCCAGCCTTGAACTCGTTAACCATCAGATGGTTACGCAGACAGGTCGGGGTTACCGCAGACTCACCGTAAGGCATGAACTGTTTGAGCTCTTCCTTAGCAGCATCGCCCATAGCGTAGAACTCACCGTTACCGTTGGATACTTTGGCCTTGAACAGCAAGAACCATGCGCCAACAGGACCGTAACCGTCTTTAAAACGAGCCGGGGTGAAACGATTTTCCATCATGGTCAGGGTAGCACCAACCTGAGCACACATGGTATAGGTGGAACCAGCATTCCATACTGGGTACCATGCACGACCTTTACCTTCACCGGTAGAACGGGGACGGAAAATGTTAACCGCACCACCGCAAGCTACCATAGCGGTCTTACATTTGAAAACATGAACTTTGTTTTCACGGGTAGAGAAACCAACTGCACCAGCAATGTGATTCTCTTTGTTCTTGTCCAGCAGCATCTTAACGATGAAAACACGCTCCATGATGTTTTCTTCGCCCAAAGCTTTTTTAGCAGCTTCGGCAACGATGCACTTATAAGACTCACCGTTGATCATGATCTGCCATTTACCGGTACGTACCGGTGTACCGCCTTCACGCAGTGAAGGAGCAGGCTTGGCGCCGTCCAAGTTGGTTCCGTCTTCTGCTTTCTTCCAGATGGGCAGTCCCCATTCTTCGAACAGCTTAACAGACTCATCAACGTGACGACCCAGATCGTAGATAAGATCTTCACGAACAACGCCCATCAGGTCATTACGAACCATCTTGACGTAATTCTCAATCTCGTTCTCGCCGATATAGGTATTGATAGCGGAAAGACCCTGTGCAACAGCACCGGAACGCTCCATAGCAGCCTTATCAACCAACTGAATTTTCAGGTCGGCAGGTGCCCATTTCTTGATTTCAAAAGCTGCACCGCAAGCTCCCATACCACCACCAACGATCAGTACGTCGGTTTCATGCTCTACGATCTCCGGGTTGGCAATAGCAGGCAACTCACCTTTCGGCTTATTTGGTAACGCCATATTCAAATCTCCTTATATATGAAATATTAGAAATATTATATTTACTCAGCACTAAGCAAGCATGGTGGGTTTCTTCAGCTCGCTCTCAAGCGCCAGACACTCGTCATCCAGATTTGTACACTTGGTATCGGCGTACTCATTGGCGGAACCCTCAGCGGTTGTCCGAATCGGGAATTTGAAGCGCTTGATATTGCCGTTACGGAATTTGATGGTCCACATAATGGAATCAGAAGAACGCATGGGATGTACCTGACCACCCATGGGTACGAAATCATCATAACCGCGAACAGCGATAGCACCCTGCGGACAGATCTTAACACAGGAGTAACACTCCCAGCATGCATCCGGCTCTTGGTTGTATGCCTTCATTTCCTCGGTGTTCAACACCATCAGGTCGTTGGGGCAGATGTACATACAAGCGGTTTTATCACCACCCTTGCAACCATCACATTTCTCTGGATTTACGTAACTTGGCATTTAACTACCTCCTCATAGGATTTTCATTATGACAGCGTTCATCCGCCATCACATTAAGATCTACCACTAAAATTAATTTCAAAAATCAGCAACGCTTCAACTTTTTCTTGGCTGCTATCTTTGTATTTCGTCCTGAAAATTTCATCATCCCTCTCTCAATAATCATCAGTTTATCTTGAGAGTGTGTCACTTAATAATTTGTTGCTTGAGGAATGTCAAGGAAAAATCTACCATAGGTTACTGCAAGTGCCTGTTATGCTTCTTATCAAAAAAACTCATGAATTCTATCAGGAAACCATCAATAATACTTCATCAAGAGCTAATTTTAAAAAAGATTGATGAGTCAGGCGCTCTTGAGTGGCCTTGGACAACGCTGGAGAACGTTGGGCAATATATCAAGCCAGCTTGACTAGCATCCACCTACACCCTCCTGCGCAAACAAGAGCTTGGATACAGAGATTGAGAGATGAAAGATTGAGAGATCGAAGGGGTGCCAAGCTCAAGCTTTTGCCGGAATCATTATCAAATCTACCTTGACAGAATAAATGGAAAGGAGTAGGAGTGTAATTCTTTGGTTACTTTTGGTTACGTTGCACCTTATGGAGTATTTTTCGTTTGTTGCACCCTGTTTGTTGGCCCCTGTTAACGTTCCCTTTAAGCCTTGTGGGAGAACAAAAAACTTCCTCTTACCATGAACAACTCGATAAACCCGCGAAACGGCCTGACCCGTCGATCCTTCCTCCATATTGCGGCCCTTGCTGGTCTTGCCGGTGCTGCCGGAGCTGCCGGAGCTGCCCGCTTTTTTCCTTTTTCTCCTGATGCCCCCCCGCTTCTGACGGTCAAAAAATCCTTTCCTCTTATGGGGACGCTTCTCAATCTTACGGTGTACAGCCAGGACCGGGATCAGGCCGAGGCGGCAATCAGCGCCATGATCTCCCGGATGCAAGGAATTGAGGGAAAGCTCTCCCGTCATCAGCAGGAAAGTGAGGTCACGACCCTAAACCGGACCGGCTCGCTGGATCACCCGAGCCAAGAACTGCGCACCGTGCTTGAACTGGCAGATACGATCCACCGACAAACTGCCGGGGCCTTTGACATCACGGTACTGCCCCTCCTGACTCTGTACCAGCAACAAAAAGAACAGCTCAGAAGCCAACCGGCTCTTATCCAGAGCCTTGTCCGCAATATCGGCCAGGAACAGCTTCACCTCACCTCCTCTCAGGTTCACTTAAATAGTAAGAATATAACAGAGAACGTAGCAGGGAACACAGCAGGCAACGTGGGAAAGCTCGGCATAACCTTGGACGGCATCGGCAAGGGCTATATAGTAGATCAAGGTGTTACCACCCTAAAAACTTTTGGTTTCCAACAGATATTGGTGGAAGCAGGCGGAGACTTGCTGGTCAGCGGTGCTAAACCCCAAGGAGATCCGTGGCGGATCGGCATCAGGAATCCTCGACCCGAGATTCCCAGAGAGCTCCTCACTGTCACAGGGGAAAACATGGCCGTGGCTACCTCCGGTGATTATTTTCAGCCCTTTAGCCCGGACCTGCTCTCTCACCATATTATCAATCCCAAGACCGGTTTTTCCCCTCCCGAGCTGGCAAGCTGCACCATTACCGCTCCCAATGCCGCCTTGGCCGATGCCTTGGCCACCGGCTGCATGGTTCTGGGCAAAGCAGACAGCGTAGATTTACTGGCAGGCATGCCGGGTTGTGAAGGGCTGTTCATAGGCAAGGATCTGAAGGTCCAGAAAACTGACGGCTTTGCAGGCTGAAATGGATTCCACTCTTATGGATTTCACCATCACCAAGGGACTTGATATCCCCATCAGCGGTACACCGGAGCAGAGCATTCAAGCGGGTAATCCGGTCACCGAGGTGGCTCTTCTCGGCTTTGATTATGTCGGCCTTAAACCGACTATGAAAATTCGTGTCGGCGATCAAGTTACTGCCGGACAGCTCCTGTTTACCGATAAAAAAAATCCGGGTGTGCGTTTCACCTCCCCTGCTCCGGGTAAGGTGAAAGCCATCCATCGGGGACCGCGTCGTCGCTTTGAATCCCTAGTGATTGAGCTGGAAGGCGAGGAACGCTTATCCTTTACCCCGCCCTGTCCTACTCCAAAAGATTTACCGGATACCGATGCCATCAAGGACATCCTGATTCAATCCGGTCAATGGACAGCTCTGCGAACACGGCCCTACGGCAAGGTGCCCTCCCCCGATGCTGAAGCGGCCTCCCTTTTTATCACGGCCATAGACAGCCAGCCCTTGGCAGCAGATCCGGCAGTTATTATCAACGAGTACCGGGGTGATTTTATCTTAGGGATGAACGCCCTCCAATCCCTGACAGCCAAAACCTTTCTCTGTTGCTCCCAGGGCATAAATATACGAAGGTCCGACCACCCGAATATCGAGGTGGCTTATTTCTCTGGCCCTCACCCCTCCGGGCTTGCCTCGACCCATATCCATCTTCTTGATCCGGTTTGCTCCGACAAAGAAGTCTGGCATATCGGCTATCAGGATGTCATTGCAGTGGGTCATCTCTTCCGTACCGGCAAGCTCTGGGAGGAACGGGTTGTCGCGCTAACAGGGCCGTCCATGCAACGCCCGCGTTTAATAAAGACCCTGGCCGGTGCCTCTGTCCTGGAACTTTGTCAAAACGAAATCGCTGATCCCCAGGCCCGCCTGATTGCAGGCTCTGTTCTTAACGGACATGGGATGGGCGAAGAAAACGTCCACGGTTACCTGGGACGTTATCAGCAACAGATCTGCGCCCTGCCGGAGAAAGACGGGTCTGGCCTGTTGAATTGGCTGCGTCCGGGGGGCGACCGCTATTCCTCTTTGCCCATCTTCCTGTCCGCCTTCACAAAAAAAGCCGGAACCAAATTTCCTCTGAGCACAGCGAGCTGGGGAGGTGAACGAGCCATCCTGCCCATGGGCACCTATGAAAAGGTGATGCCACTAAATCTGATCGCCACGTCCCTGCTCAAGAGCATTGCCACCGGCAACACGGAAAAGGCTGCGTCCCTAGGGTGCCTGGAACTGATTGAGGAAGATCTGGCCCTGTGCAGTTTTGTTTGCCCTGGGAAGAATAATTTTGGGCTTATGTTGCGGGAGGTTTTGAGCAGGATTGAGGAGGATGGGTAACAGTGAGATTATCCACCAGGGTTAATCATGAAATATATTGAACCTAAAGGAAAAATTATCAACGCCTGCGAAAAAAATAACATTTCAACACTGGTTATTGAATTCGATAAAATGGACCCAGGACCGCCTGCTCCAGTCACGTAGGTCCGCTTGAGTGGAACGAAAGCGGACGGTTGATTTCCCAAATCCTGAATTGTCTGATTTTCTTGCATTGAATCAGGCCTACGGACTGTTGTTATTTTGAAGTTTGGTCCCGGTCGCAGGCTGGAGAAAACCCTTTTTAAGGAGAGACACTGACATGTGGGATGTTTTCATTTCTCATGCTAGTGAGGATAAGGATGAGTTCGTCCGCCCATTAGCGCTTGCTTTACGATCATATGGATTAACAGTATGGTATGATGAATTTTCTCTTTCGATTGGGCAGAGCCTTTCTGAATCAATTGATAAAGGATTAGCTAAATCTCGATATGGGATAGTCGTAATCAGTCCAAACTTTATAGCTAAACCGTGGCCAAAGCGTGAGTTACGAGGCCTTACGGCACGCGATATGACAGAGGAGAACATTATTCTCCCTATTTGGCACAATATCACTAAAGCAGAGTTATTGGCCTTTTCTCCTCCACTTGCAGATGTGTTGGCTTTGGATTCCTCTACTCATTCGCTTACTTCGATAGTGGAAAAAATTGTGCTTGCCACGCACAGCGACTCCAATGTTGATTTGGTAAATACCTTACCAACAGGAATTTCAAAGTTAGATGTAATGCTTGGAGGAGGGTTGCCTAGGCCATCTACAATCGCTTTAATCGGCCCGAAAGGAATTGGGAAGTCTACGCTTGCCACTCAGATTCAATTAGCGGCTCTATTTCGAGGAGAACCTTGCATCTATATTACCTATAGAGAATCCCCTATAGATATACTTGGAAGATTTATTCGTTTAAAAGCGCCCGTGGAAGACTTTGTCAATCAAGGCATATTCAAAATACTTGATAATTACTCAGAAATAAACGGTATTTCAGAAAGAGACATTGCTAGATATATCGACAATACTAATATTTTTAAAGGAATAGTAAGAATTGAAAATCCTTCCGATGCCGACCAATATTTTTCAAAACAACTAGAGCTGTGGGATGAAATGGATCCAGGGGGCTTAAATGTAATTGATTCTGTCAACGAGCGTTTCGATCTAATAGATACAAGAGATAAGAATAAACATTTTATGCGGTTCAGGGCTCGTACTAAAATTTCTGGAAAATCTGGTATTCATATTGTTACTGAATTGCCTAGTCACGAGTCTTACAATCGTGCCATTAATGATATTCAAGGTGGAACCTTCAGAATGTCTTTTGTTGAAGACAGGGGAATCACATACAAAAAAATCCAAATAACGTCGTTACGCGATGGGAAGTATGTACCGTTTCATAGAGACTTTTCAATATCTGAACAAGGCATTGAAATTCATTGATTAAAAATATAGCAAAAGGTGTAAGTCATGACTCCAGTCCCACTCCAAATAGCAAAATTTAGGTCATTAATTAATGGTTACAAAATTTCTCAAATATTAATCTCTCTCGAAAAAATTGGGGTCTTTAATGCAATGGGAGATGGGGCCACCAACATTAACGAACTTACAAAAAAGACAGGAGTAAACGCAGACAAATTGTCTCCATTGTTAAATGCTGTGGTTCACTATGAATTGCTTAATAAGGATGGTGATAGCTATAAATTTTCAGATGATGCTGTGGTATTGAATCCCGGTCATCCGGCGTCACAAAATGGTTATATTAGATTCTCAGAAAATGTAAGGGATAAATGGGTAAGTCTAAAAGACCTTGTTACCGATGAAATTACTGCTGATTTAGGAAAGGTGACTGGCGGTAATATTGAGGAAACACGAAATTTTATATCAGCCATGCACGTAAATGCATTGCCACAGTCAAAATACGTCGTTAATAACTACGACTTTCAGGATCGTAGAATATTGGATTTGGGTGCTGGGTCGGGAGTTTTTTCAATTGCGATAGGCAATAAATATGAATCCTCCTCGGGCTTGCTTTTTGACTTGCCTGATGTTGCAGAAATAACAAAAGAATACCTTTCAAAAACAAATATTTGTGATCGATTTTCCGTTATTGCCGGAGATTATCACGAAGGAACTCCCGAAGGACAGTTTGACGATATTCTTCTCTTTGCAATTGCGCACCAAGAGACACCGTCAGATTTAAAATCACTTTTATCGACTGCTAAGTCCAATCTTAAGAAGGGTGGCAGGTTGTTTCTAACAAGCTTTTTTTTAGAAGATAACAAAACCGGACCTACATTTCCTGCATTGTTTGCGGTCGAAATGATAGTTATGCATGAAAGTGGTTCTGTATACACATTTTCAGAAATTGAAAACACATTGTTAGAGGTTGGTTTCTCGTTCGAACGAGTCGATGCGATACCCGGACCAGCAACTTTGTATGTTGCATCGTAAAATCGAAAAAAATCCCGATGCACTCTTTATTACTGAAACCTTTCAGAGTTCTTCGGTCTTATGACCGCCCTGAAGGGGCGGAATATATCAGCCCGGAGTAACACTCCGGGTAGTTGCCGAGTATATGAACATCCTGAACACCCTCTTACAAAAAGCGGCCCCCCTCTTCAACAAGGGAGGCCGCTTCGAGTCCTGGTACCCAGCCTTTGACGCGCTGGACTCCTTTCTCATGGGGAGCCGCCACACCACCAGCTCTGCGCCCCATGTCCGGGATGCCATGGATCTGAAGCGGATCATGATCCTGGTGGTCATCGCCCTTATCCCCTGCGTCTTCATGGCCATGTGGAACACCGGCTATCAGGCCAATCTGGCCCTGCAAGCACTGGGCCTGACAAGCCCGGCGGGCTGGCGCGGTACCATCATGGCGGCGCTGCAAATTGCCTGCACACCGGATGATCCGCTGGCCAACCTCATCCACGGCAGCCTCTTTTTCCTGCCCATCTATCTGGTTTCCCTGACAGCAGGTGGGCTCTGGGAGGTCATCTTTAATCTGGGTCGGGGCCATGAGATGTCAGAGGCCTTTCTGGTCACCAGCCTCCTCTTTCCCCTGACCCTACCCCCGACCGTGCCCCTCTGGCAGGTGGCTCTGGGGATCAGCTTTGGGATCATCTTTGCCAAGGAAGTCTTCGGCGGAGTGGGACGCAATTTCATGAACCCAGCCCTGGTTGCCCGAGCCTTTCTCTTTTTCGCCTACCCGAGCAGAATGAGCGGCGATACAGTCTGGGTGGGCGTGGACGGCCTGTCCAGTGCCACCGCCTTGGCCCAAGTGGCAGCGGCTCCTGCTGACACCCCTCTTGCCAACCTCGATTTCAGCTGGGCAGATGCCTTTCTCGGCACCATCCCCGGTTCCATGGGAGAGACCTCGGTGGTGGCCTGCCTGCTCGGAGCGGCCCTACTACTGGTCTGCGGCATTGCCTCCTGGCGGATCATGCTCGCCATGCTCCTAGGCGGTCTGGGCCTAGGCCTGGTCTTCCAGCTTATCGCCTCGCCGACCAATGCTCTCATCAACCTGCCCTTTTACTGGCATCCGGTCCTGGGCGGTTTCGCCTTCGGCCTCATTTTCATGGCCACAGACCCGGTCACAGCTCCGCATACCAATATCGGCAGATGGTGCTATGGATTTTTTATCGGAGCCCTGGCCATCCTGATCCGAGTGATCAACCCGGCCTACCCTGAAGGGGTGATGCTGGCCATCCTCCTGGGTAATGTCTTTTCCCCGCTCTTTGATTATCCGGTCATCCAAGCCAATATCAGACAGAGGAGGCTCCGACATGGATAAGGAAACACCGGCTGGTGCCTTTACTGCGGTCATGGTTCTGGCCTTCATCTGCTCTCTTCTGGTTGCCGGGGCCGCAGTAGGACTCAGGCCGAGACAGGAGATCAACCGCAAACTTGATCAGAAAAAGAACATTCTTCGGGCCGCCGGGCTTTATCAGGGCAAAGGTGATGTGGAAACCCTGTTTCAACAGGTCGAAGCCAAGATCATCCGGCTGGCAGACGGTGATTTTGTCCCGCCGGAAACGCTGAACCCTGCCGAGTTTGATCAGCTCCAATCTGCTCTTAACGACGAAACCGGCAGAAAGCTAAGTAGAGAAGAGGATAAAGCCGGGCTGAACCGCCAAGAAAATTTCTCCCTGGTCTATCTGGTCAAAAAGGCCGGTCATCTCGACAAGGTCATCCTGCCCATTCGCGGCAAAGGCCTCTGGTCCACCCTGTACGGGTATGTGGCCTTATCAGCGGATCTCTCCACCATCAGCGGCATCACCTTTTACGAACACGGCGAAACCCCCGGCCTGGGCGGCGAGATAGATAATCCTGATTGGCAGGCCGGTTGGCAGGGGAAACAGCTTTATGACTCAAAAAGCCCATATGACCAAAATAGACTGCCTGCCATCCAGATTGTGAAAGGGCAAGGACAAGGCCCATATCAAGTGGATGGTGTGTCTGGGGCGACCCTGACCATGAACGGGGTCAATAATCTGATGCACTTTTGGTTCGGCGAGCATGGTTTCGGTCCGTTTTTGCAACGATATAAGGGATCGTTCAAAAAATAAATGCCCTGTTTCATTGAAGGGCATAGATACCCAGGGTGTTACCCTGGGCTAATTATATACAGCCCCGTTGGGGCATGGTGGTGTCGTTAGGATTGTAGGGGCGGGACCTGCGTGTCCGCCCTTCATGACGCCGATCAGAAAAAAAAGGGTAGACAGGTAGCATTGCCCCTAGAACGCCCAATATACAAGGGCGACCGCCGGTCGCCCCTACGGCAGGTCAATAAGGGCCACGTACCCCGAAGGGGTTATATTTATCCAGCTCGGGGTAACACCCCGAGCAACCAACCCGGATGCGTTCCGTGCCCTATATACCCAGGGTGTTACCCTGGGCTGATTATATACAGCCCCATCGGGGCATGGTAGTGTCGTTAGTATTGCAGGGACACGGCATGCCGTGTCCCTACAGGATTGCACAACCTTCGGACAAACAAAAAAAAGGGATCAACAACGATGCCTGAACAGAAAAAAGAACTGCTCCTTAACCCATTTTTTCAACGCAACCCCATTGCCCTGCTGGTGCTAGGGATCTGCTCGGCCCTGGCCGTAACCGGCAATATGGCCACGGCCCTGGTCATGTCGGTCTGCCTTTCCCTAGTGGTGGCCTTTTCCAGCCTGATCATCAGCCTGATCCGTCACCAGATCCCTAATACGGTGCGGATCGGCATTCAGATCACGGTGATCGCCACCCTGGTTATCCTGGTGGATCAGTTGCTCAAGGCCTTTTTCTATGATCTGGCCAAGCAGCTCTCGGTCTATGTGGGCCTGATCATCACCAACTGTATTGTTATGGGCCGGGCCGAAGGCTTTGCCATGAGCCACACGCCGGGGAAAGCCTTTATTGACGGCCTGGGCAACGGGATGGGCTACGGCTTTATCCTAATGACCGTGTCTTTTTTTCGGGAGCTGCTGGGCAGCGGCACCGTCTTCGGCCATGAGGTTCTGCCCCTGGTCACCGACGGGGGCTGGTACCAGAGCAACGGCCTGATGCTCCTGCCAGCCGGGGCCTTTTTCCTCATCGCCCTGGCTATCTGGGCGTTACGCACGGTGTATCCCGGCCAACAGGAGAGGGATTGATGCTCCATTATTTTGAAATACTGTTCACCTCCCTGTTTATGGAGAACATGGTGCTCTCCTTTTTTCTGGGGATGTGTACCTTCCTGGCGATCTCCAAGCAGATCAATGCCGCTGCCGGTCTGGGCTGTGCGGTTCTGCTCATTCAGGTCATCACGGTTCCCATCAATAACCTGATCTATCATCACCTACTCAAGCCGGACGCCCTGGCTTGGGCCGGGTTTCCCGGTCTGGATCTGACCTTTCTCGGCCTGCTGATCTACATCGGAGTTATCGCCGCTGTGGTCCAGATCCTGGAGATGGTCCTTGATCGCTTCCTCCCGGCCCTCTATAACACCCTGGGTATTTTCCTGCCCCTGCTCACGGTCAACTGCGCCATCCTGGGAGGCACCCTCTTTATGGTGGAACGGGAATACACCTTTGGGGAAAGCGTGTTCTACGGCATCGGGTCCGGTGGCGGTTTTCTGCTGGCCGTGGTGGCCTTGGCCGGGATTCGGGAAAAGCTGGAATATGCGGATCCGCCTGCCGGTTTACGGGGCCTCGGCCTGACCTTTATCACTGCTGGCCTGATGGCTCTCGCCTTTATGAGTCTGGCCGGAATTTCCTTTTAAGAGAGATCACAGCATGCTGGAAATTATCGCCGCTGTTCTTACCTTTCTCGCTCTTCAGTTTCTGCTGGTCACCCTGATTGTGCTGGCAAAGAAAAAGCTCCTGCCCGACGGGGAAGTCACCATCGAGATCAACGAAAAAAAAGAACTTGAGGTCAAGCCCGGTGGTCGTCTGCTCACCACCCTAGCCAATGAGGAAATCTTTGTCTCCTCGGCCTGCGGCGGCGGCGGCAGCTGCGGACAATGCCGGGTCACGGTGCAGGAAGGCGGAGGCAGTATCCTGCCCACCGAGCGGGGCTATATCTCCAGGCGGGAGGCCAAGCAGGGTATGCGGCTGGCCTGTCAGGTTCAGGTCAAACGGGACATGAAAATTGAGATCCCCCCGGAAATGCTGGAAACCCGGAAATGGCAATGCACCGTGGTCTCCAACGAAAACATCGCCACCTTTATCAAGGAACTGGTGCTCAAACTGCCCGAGGGCGAGGAAATGGATTTTCAACCGGGCGGCTTTATCCAGGTTGATATCCCGCCCCATGCCCTGTCCTTTCGGAGTTTTGATATTAATAAAAAATTCTTGGCTGACTGGAGTAAATTCCGCCTCTTCCAGTATAAATCCAACCTGACCATGCCTATCACCAGGGCCTATTCCATGGCCAATTATCCAGGGGAAAAAGGGTTGATTAAGCTAGATATTAAGATTGCCTGTCCGCCCCAGGGCTGCAAGCTCCCCCTGCCTCCGGGCAAGGCCTCATCCTATATCTTTAACCTGAAAACGGGCGATGACGTCACCATCTCCGGCCCTTACGGAGATTTTTATATCCATGAAGGAAAGCAGGAAATGATCTACGTGGGTGCCGGGGCGGGTATGGCTCCCCTGCGCAGTCAGATCCTGGAGTTGATGAAGGGACGGCATTCCAGCCGCAAGATATCCTACTGGTACGGCAGCCGTACCCTGCTGGAGGTTCCTTATTTTAAGGACTTTACCGAACTTTCAGATAAGTATCCTAACTTTACCTTTCACCTCTGCCTTTCCCGACCCAAGGAAGAGGATAACTGGACTGGATCGGTGGGACATGTCCATAATGTCCTGTACCAAGAATATCTCAAGGATCACGAGGCACCCGAGGATATTCAGTACTATACCTGCGGTCCGCCGGTGATGACTCAATCCCTGATTAAGATGCTGACGGAATTGGGTGTGGAAGAGGACAGTATTTATATGGATGACTTCGGGGGATGATGAAGATTTTCTTGCTTACTTTCGGGGTTAGTTTTATGGTTATTCTTGTTGCTGCTTTGATTATTAATTTTAGTAAACGACGGCAACGGAAATCGCCGCATGGGTTGACTGGGATGTGTCATAAGAGTGGGGGGGTGGTTTGTGGTTCTTGTGGGGAGGGCGTGCGGAAGAAGGATGTGGGGCAATCTTGAGTTTTTTTGTTGCTGAAATCTCCTGACGGTGTTTTTCGCCTCAGCTCATACTGTTGATTCAGAAATTTCGTTGGGGCGCAGTCGAATGCTAAAAAATAATGGCTCATGTTGAATTTCAGGGTCTTGTTGTGCCATCAGAAGATAAGGCGAACGGCAACCACTTGAAATTACTATCAATGCTCTCAGGGTCACGCACGGTTCATGCAGTGTTCCTTGTCTCGTAAAATCAAACAGTTATCATGATAGGAAGGGAGGAATACTCCAGAATCCAACACGAGCCAAAATAATAATGATTAACATTCTCAACTACCTTAATTTAATTAAAAAATATTGACAACCTGAATGGATTAGGGTTAGCTGATTACCATCATGACTGACTGAGATCTGTGATGCATACGAATCAGATCAACATTAACAGGTAGGGGGATTTGCGTGGAAACAAAAAAGGACGAAAAAAAACAAATCGACAAGGTGAGTGCTGAGGATGAAAGTAATTCAAAAACCGTTGAAGAAAATCAAGGAGACGAAAAAATGACAAATCAAGGATCCTGTGCTGCACCTCAGAACGCCTGTGCTGCACCTCAGAACGCCTGCGCTGCACCTCAGAACGCCTGTGCTGCACCTCAGAACGCCTGTGCTGCACCTCAGAACGCCTGTGCTGCACCTCAGAACGCCTGTGCTGTACCTCAGAACGCCTGCGCTACACCTCATAACGCCTGTGCTGTACCTCAAAACGCCTGCGCTGCACCTCAAAACGCCTGCGCTGCACCTCAGAACGCCTGTGCTGTACCTCAAAACGCCTGCGCTGCACCTCAGAACGCCTGTGCTGTACCTCAAAACGCCTGCGCTGCACCTCAGAACGCCTGTGCTGTACCTCAAAACGCCTGCGCTGCACCTCAGAACGCCTGTGCTGTACCTCAGAACGCCTGTGCTGTACCTCAAAACGCCTGCGCTGTACCTCAGAACGCCTGTGCTGTACCTCAAAACGCCTGCGCTGCACCTCAGAACGCCTGTGCGCCTGCAGGATGGACAATATATCGCTTTTAATGTCATAACTAGTTGACCAAATATAACCGACACCCTGATTTGACCTTTATGCTTATTTTTAGGCACTCTTGTAGCGATGGTAGTGTCGATTATTCAAGGTGGAGTACTTATCCATCATGAATTCAGGGGAAGAGTGATTTTTTTTGCAAGTTAAGGATCAAATTTCCATCTTCCTAAAGGTATGTAAATCTATGTGAATCCAACCGACTCTTTGAATTAACAATATGAATTCAAGAGTCGGTATTTGACGTTAATTGATCTGAAAAATCAAAGAAAAATAAATTTTAATAGAGTTAATGATGGATAATATGTTGAGAGTTTTATGGTTGGATAATCAAGAATGTGTGCTATTTAATTCATTCGAAAAAAAAACGTCCAGAAGATGTCCAGCTTTTGTCGGTAGAATAGCCGAAAAAGTTGGATCGGGAGAAAAAATTGAGAATGCGATAGATGCTGAGAACATCGAAAATGCATATAGGAAAAGAACATACGACATTATAAATCAAATTTCAGGGAAGTTTAATTTGAATAAATTTTCAATAGGACAACATGATAGAAAATTCAATAAAACATTGGTGCTATGTCCATGTTCAAATTGTAATTTAAGATGCGTTTATTGTTCAGGAACTGCTGGAGAAAAAAAGAATGAACTGATGGACTGGATACTAGCAAAAAAATCTATAGATTATTTTATTGAGCATTGTGCAGATAACGGTCCCTATACCTTGCAATTTCATGGTGCTGGAGAACCTTTATTAAATTTTGAAGTAGTAAAAAAATCTGTTTTATATGCAAAAGAACGTTTTGCTGGCAAAGGACAAAAGCTATTCACAAGGATATCAACAAATGGAGTTGTTCCTAGTAAAATAGCTAAATGGGTCGCTCAAAATATAGACCATGTAAGTTTGTCTCTAGATGGTTTTCCTGAAATTCACAATTTTCAGCGTCCTAAAATAAATGGATCAAGTAGCTATGAAAATGTTTTGCAAACTATAAAAGAGCTTGAAACTACTCAAGTATTAAAACGAGTAAACACAGTAGTTACAGCTCATAACATAGACAAGCTTGAAGAGATACTTAAACACATAAGAAGTGTCAGTCAAGTTAAGGAGCTGCGATTATTACCAGTTTCTAATTGTGGGCGTTGTGAAAAGTCTGGAATAATTGAAGTCGATTCATCAATATTCGAAAAAGAATTAAATAAAATTATACCTATAGCAAAATCACTAAATATTAAATTACTCTCTTTGATAGAGCAAGTTGATTACTTCACTGAATATTACTGCGGGGCATGTGGATTTAACATGTGCGTTGCACAAAATGGCAACATAAGTACATGCGTTGAAGTATTAGATAAAAATGATCCAGGTTCAGATGAATTGATTATCGGAAAATTTAATTTAGAACTTAAAAAGATTGAAATTGATTGGAATAAAGTTGCCTACCTTCGAACTAGAACATATAAAAATATTAAGGGATGTGCAACATGCACTTTCCGTACGAATTGTTCAGGAAGTTGTTTGGTAAGAGCAGCTCGGAAGAACGGGACGGTTATGTCGTTTGATAAATCCCAGTGCAGAATGGTGAAAGATGTACTTACAAAACACTTCTGCAAAATGTCCGAAAAAATGACAAATGAAAATGGCCAGAACCATAAATTATTTTTTCACGAAGCAATAAGGATTTGCATAGATGTAATAAAAAAATTTGACAAAATTAATCAAAGGAAATGGACAGTTGAAGTAGCAATGATTGAATTGATGAAACAAGTTGGCGACCTGTCGAAATATTTAATGTCATATGAAGGATATTACTTAATTAATCGGAAAAATCATCCAAATTATAAAACTTCAAAGGATGCTATTGCAAATGAACTGGCTGATCTTATTTTAGGAATAGTCAGAATAGCAGCTCATTATAATATTGACTTAGAAGAAGCTTTTAGAAAAGCAAGAAATGATGAAATAGGTTACATAAAATCATCAATAACACAAGAACGTAAAATATGAAAAAAATATGTCAAACCAAAGGGTTACATGAGGGCTACACATCGTCAATTGAGCATTACAACTCTATAAAAGATGAAAGTAAAATATTAGACTTTGAAAGTTGGCGTGAAATACGTCAACTTTACCCTCTCGAAGAAAGCATTGTTTATTTGAATTCTGGAACAGAGGGTTCTATGTCAAAACAAGTACTCAAACAATATCAGGATTATTTAGAAAAATGGGCAAGCAGTCCAAGTTATTATTTCGCCTTTGACAAAATAATGCAGGACTGGCAAAAAATAAACAGAGCAAAAATTGCAAATTTTATATCAACGAAAGAAGATAATATATGTCTAACCGGCAATACAACAATGGGTATTGGAATGACGTTGATAGGCCTTAATTTTAATGATGGAGATGAGGTAATTGTTTCTTTGGATGCGTATCCTTCCTTAATATCAACGTTAAATTTTTGCTGCCAAAATATCAAATTAAAATACAAGATGATTCCCTTACCAACCTCCATAAAATCTAAAGAGGAAATTATTGGTGCAGTTATAAGTGCGATTACAAATAAGACAAAGGCAATTTGTCTTCCACATGTAACATATACTACAGGATTACAATTACCTGTAAAAGAGATTTGTGAATTAGCACAAGAAAAAAATGCAATCTCACTTATTGATGGCGCACAGGCAATTGGAGTTATTCCATTAAATATTGAAGATATGGGATGTGATTTTTATGCCGCTCCTGGCCATAAATGGATAAATGGCCCTCCGGGCACAGGAATTCTATATATACGTAATGCAAATGAAAATAAATACAATTTAAAACCTATACTTTCAGAGTTATATGGTTACAAACCTTCACGAAGCATTACAGATATGCTGCAAATAAGAGGCTGCAACAACACACCTGGTTTTACTGCACTAACGGGAGCAATCCATTTGAATGAAAGTATTGGGAAAGAAAAAATTTATACAAGAATACTTAAACTTAGCAATTATTTGAAAGAAAAAATAATTGAACAATGGGGAGACGTCGCCCTGCTTTCTCCGTATGGTAACGGAGAGAAAGATTTATGTTCTGGTATTACCACATTTGTACCTTCAAAAGATTTTAATAAAAGATATGATAAGGAATTTGTAACCGAGATGGCGTCGCGACTCATTGACGATTATAAAATTTGGATAAGATACGTTAATTTTATAGATGATCCCTCAGTTACTAAAAGCAACACTTGGGGATTGAGGGTATCCACAAACTTGTTCAACAACTATAGTGAGATAGATAAATTGATAAACACCCTTATCAACTTAACCAGCAGGTACGAATAACTATGTCTACAATATTAGAACATTACGACAACTTACTTGCAGATTTTTACACATGGATGTTTGGAGATTTTGATGAACAAGTAGAGCTAAATGAAGTTTTTTTTCAAGAAAATGGGATACGGCCAGAAACGTCAAACACGGCTTTTGATCTTGGTGCTGGTTCTGGCTTTCAAAGTATTGCTTTAGCTAAAAGAGGATTTAATGTAAAAGCTATAGACTTGTGCAATAAATTAATAGATGAATTGAATAGCAAAAAAGGAAAACTTGATATTGAAACAGTTCATGACGATCTATTGAATTTTAAAAAATTTATTTCTGATAAGGTACAAGTGATTGTTTGTATGGGTGACACACTTACTCATCTTAAATCATTAGATGATGTGGAACATCTACTTAGAGATGTATATAATTCGATTAAAGATGATGGACAGCTTATTCTTTCATTTAGAGATTTAACGAGCATAATTCATGAAACGGATAGGTTCATACCTGTAAAAAGCGATAACAATATTATATTCACATGTTTTTTAGAATATGAGAAAGAATACGTAAAGGTGCATGATTTAGTATACGAGAAAAAAGGTGAAAAATGGGATTTCAAAAAAAGTTATTATAAAAAGATCATAATAGATCCATCTTGGATTAAGCTCAAATTGAAGAAAAATAATTTTATTATTAAATATTTTTCTTCTATGAATGGAAGAATAGCAATTATAGCAAAAAAATGTAAAAGGATAAAAAGGGATCAAGGGGTAGAGAGAGCACTGATTCAGCAGTTTAAAGAATAAAAAGGGTCAGAGCCAAATTAAATATTTCGTCAGAACACGGTAAATTCTAAGACTTAACACACAACGCCGTAACTTCTCAATAAGTGGTGGTCATTAATAAAATCAGTATCTTATACCAGTAAAAATGTTGCATAATGCAAAATATATACCAACAGTGCAAGCTTGATATATCAACGAGTTAAATATTTGCACAGCATGGCTGGGTATAATATTGCCCCAAAAATACGGCGTATAACCTGTTGAAATCGTTCGATGCCACCACTTATTGAGAAGTTACACAACGCCATCTAGCCAAATTGAAAAAACAAGAAATAGGGGACAGACCACCTTTTTCTTCCCTATTTGCCATTTCATCACAATAGAGTATAGTAACCTCATACTAAAAAAACCGCTCAAGACTACCTCCAAGAAATTCATCAAGCCGACGACCCTATGTCCACCAAAGAACGCTACATCAACCTCTTCACCGATTACGGATTCAAAAAAATCTTCGGCGAAGAACCCAACAAGAACCTGCTTCTCGACTTTCTCAACGAGCTACTCAGAGAGGAACAGGGAGAAATCAAGGAGCTGACCTACCTAAAAACCGAGCAACTCGGCGACACCGATATTGATCGCAAGGCTATCTTCGACCTCTACTGCGAGAATGAGCAAGGCGAAAAATTCATTGTCGAGCTCCAAAAAAGCAAACAAAATTTCTTCAAAGATCGCGCCCTCTACTACTCCACCTTCCCCATCCGCGAACAGGCGGAACGGGGCGACTGGAATTTCAAACTTAAGGCCGTCTATACCGTGGCGATTTTGGACTTCGTCTTTGATGAGGACAAGAACACACCAGAAAAATACCGTTATGATGTTAAGCTGACAGATACTGATACCAACCGGGTGTTCTATGATAAACTGACCTTCATCTACCTGGAAATGCCCAAGTTCACCAAGAGCTTGGACGAGCTGGAAAGCCGGTTTGACAAATGGCTCTATGTTATCAGAAACCTGAACCGACTGGAACGGTTACCAGACACCCTACGGGAACAGGTTTTTGAGCAGCTTTTTGATACTGCGGAGATTGCCCGTTTTACCCCGGATCAAGTGCGCTCCTATGAAAAAAGCCTGAAGTATTATCGCGATATGAAAAACTCGCTGGATACGGCCTTTGATGACGGTAAAGAGGAAGGAAGAACAGAAGAAAAAAGGCAGGTCGTCATCAACGGGCTGCAACAGGGACTGGAGAAAAAAGTGATCGCCACCTTGACGGGATTATCTTTTGAAATTATTGAAAAAATATCCCAGGAACTCTCAGAATCAAAAGGGTCAGAGTCAAATTAATTTTTGCGCCATGTGGGCGGATTTTGAGTCCCCGGCATACTCACGATTTGGAGCAACGAACATTTAATTTAAAAAACATTAGTTATTTCAAAAACTAAAAGGGGTCAGAGCTAAATTGAATTTTGCGTTAGGGCACGTTAAATTATAGACTTAACACGCAACGCCATCTAACCAAATTGAAAAAACAATGCCCCGACTCCCGAGAATATCCCGATTGAAAAACGCCTTGACACCGCTGTGCTTTCCCGATGAAAAATCATGCTGTTGGAGTAGAGCACTGACAGCATAAAAACAGGCATAATACAGCCTGTTGGCGCAGGTGTTCCAGTGCTTCTCACGCTGCATCAACAAAGCTTCCTGATAGGTTTCTTCAGCCCGTTCAAGCCGATAACGAACTATATCTTCCTTGTAGTTCACAGCTCGACACCCTCTTTCTCCACCGCTTTTTTAAAGGGCAATGCATCATATTCAGGCGAAGACCACTCCTGACTGCTCCGTATAATACTGCTTACTACCTCATCATTTTCCAATTCAACATCATACAGACTATCCTTCAGCTTTGTTATCATCTTTTTTTCCAACGGATGATCAGCAATGATCAAAAAATCCCAGTCAGAGTCCTGCCGGGCTTCATTACGAACACGGGAACCGTGCAAAATAACTTTCGCATCAGGAACCAAACGATGCACTTCTTCCCGCACCTGATGCAGAAAACGCAGGGCATGCGGAGAATTATTTTCCCATTGCAAAACCGGCTTCATACTTTTTCCTCACAAGCAGAATTTAAAAGGGGACGGTCTGACTGATATCTTCCCGGACTCAAACGCATCAATCCGGGCTTCTGCTTCTCCCGCCCATAGCCGGTCAATTTTTTTCTGCCGGTCCAAGTCAAAACTGACAAAAAGCTTTTCGATAAGTGCGGCCTTCTGAACAGGAGGCATGGCCAGAGCATCTGTAAATATCTGCTGGGTACGGTCTTTCATATGCTGTTCTCTTTGATTTTTCATCGATAGGGTGTACGCCTCCCGCCAGTATACTGCTTTTATATGAAACTTCCAACGTTATCTCCCGAGAGGACAATAGGGGCATCTATGATAAGTAAAATCAAGAGGAAAACGGAGATTTCCTGTGTCCCTGACCACCCCAATAATGAAAGGGGGCTAAATCTTGCGTTAGGACACGGTAAATTATAGCCTTACCACACAACGTCATCTAACCAATTGAAAACTCAATGCCCCGACTCCCGAGAATATCCCCCATAGGTATACCGGTTCACCTCATCCAACATGGCAACAATCGTCAGGCCTGCTTTGTTTCCGAGGAAGATCATGGAGCATATGCAAGGTTGACTCAAGGAGATGGCATTCGGGAACGATCGATTGAAAGAAAAGCTGGCAGCACTGCCCGGAAGACGCCTCAAGCCAAAAAAGAGAGGACGGCCTACCGGGTGGCGAAAAGAGAAAAATTAATTTTACTCTGACTCTTTTATTCTGCACATTTGACAAAATGTACATAGCGTCATATTGTACGAGTAGTGTATGGGCTGACAAGCTAATTTTTTCTTTACTGTGCAGCCAGCGACGTTAATGAGAAATACAGAGGTGATCAAAATGCCCGGAACCAAAAGGCTTGTTATTGAATTACCGGAATCCCAGCACCGTGCCATTAAAGCGGAAGCATTGCTCAGAGGGATCTCTATGAAAGAATATGTGCTGGAAAAGTTAGGAAAATGGACAGGAGAGACTTCAAGAAAAACTGCTGACTCCTTAGCAGAGGCTTTGGAAGAGGTGAGAGCGTATAAAAATGGTGAGAAGGAACTTCGCTCCGCCCGTGATTTTTTTTCCGCTTCAGACAACTAATCGTCAATGTACAGCGTTAAAATAACCGATACCTTCGCAAGAGAAACCAAGAAACTTGCAAAGAAGTATCGGCGTATTAGGAAGGATTTCTTGCCCCTTCTGGAGAAGCTTGAGGTCGGTCAGCTTTTAGGTGATGCTGTTTCCGGTTTTGACAACAAGATTTACAAAATGCGCGTACCCTCCTCTGATCAAAAGAAAGGGAAAAGCGGCGGGTTCAGGGTGATTTATTATATTGTCTTGGATGAAAATGAGATTGTACTGTTAACGATCTATGCGAAAGCAAAACAGAGTGACATTAAGGATAATGATATAAGGAACATCCTTAAAAAAATAGATTTATAGGCCACCAGGCTAAAAAGCAAAGCACGGATTCAGCAGTACGTGTTCCCCTCCTGCCGACACTTCGCCGCACACGCTTTCCCGATGCTCCGATGCTCTTCATACCAAGGCATACGCCGAACTCCAGCCCGATCTTCCGAAAACCTTGTACAGCCCGTAACGCTCATAGAAGTCACAGCGGGGAAATCGACATAAAACCGCAGGTCTCTCTCTGACCTTATACCGCCTCAGCAGCTGAATTCTCAATCCGCTAAACCGTAGCCATTGAGATTCCAGAAAAAATTGGATATACTGAGAATGATTCGATTTTCAGGAGGTAAAAGAAAGAGCTTGGAGGTACATAAGAGAATGAATACCCAGTCAATTTCTATAGATTTTCCCGCCGATATCCTTCTTGCCTTAAATGAGACAGAAAACGAACTGCGGCAACGCATTCGCCTTGCTCTGGCTGTTCAGCTGTATAAAGCACAAAAACTGACTGTCGGAAAAGCCGCGCAGATCGCCGGGCTTTCTCGATTGCAGTTTGAGACCATCCTGTCGGAAAATGAGATCCCGATATCTAATCTGACAGCTGCCGAGGTTATGGATGATATCGCAAAACTCAAGTGAGAAAAACGGACTCAATGAAGACATGATTACACAAAAATAGGGGGCAGACTGCACCCTAGTCGCTAAATCGCTGATCCAGCTTCGTTTTTATTTGCCATGTCGGTCTACCTTTCGCTGGTGGTGGCCTTTTCCAGCCTGATCCTGGATGACTTCGGGGGATGATGAAGATTTTCTCGCTTACTTTCGGGATGAGTTTTATGGTTATCCTTGTTGCTGCTTTGATTATTAATTTTAGTAAACGACGGCAGCGGAAATCGCCGCATGGGTTAACTGGGATGTGCCATCGGACAGGTGGGGTGGTTTGTGGGGAGCGTTAACAATATGAAAAAATTAGGCTTAGGCATACAGGCATTATCAGAATTCAAAAATAAAAATTTAATCTATGTAGATAAGACTGAGCATATTCACAGACTGATAGACGATGGAAAATACTATTTCCTTTCCCGTCCCCGACGGTTCGGCAAATCCCTGCTGATCAATACGCTCAAGGAACTGTTTGAAGGCAACCGCAGGCTCTTTCAGGGCTGTTGGATTGAGGAGAGGTGGCATTGGGAGAAAAAAAATCCAGTCATAAAAATAGATTTTACCCAGGTCGAATACCGGGAACTGGGCTTAAAAAAGGCTTTGAATCAATACTTACTCCGAACGGCGGAGCAGCACAAGATCACCTTGCAGGCGGAAACCTATGCAGGGAAATTCCTGGAACTGATCGAGACATTGGGTGAAAAATCAGGGACGGTTATCCTGATTGATGAGTATGACAAGCCCATTATTGATTACCTGGAGGCATCAAACATCAAGCAGGCCGAAGAAAATCGGGAAATCCTGAAAACCTTTTACGCCGGGGTAAAGGGGTTGGATGAGCATATCCGTTTTTTTCTGCTCACCGGTGTTTCCAAGTTCAGCCGCGTCTCGATTTTCAGCGATCTCAACCACCTCAGAGACCTGAGTATTTCAGAAAGCGGTGCCGGGTTGCTCGGCTATACCGAACAGGAAATTCGGGAAAATTATCAACCCTATATCGAGAAACTGGCTGACTGCTTCGGCACCACGGAAGACAGGATCATGGAGCAGGTCAAGACCTGGTATAACGGCTACTCCTGGGACGGCAGAACCTTTGTCTATAATCCCTATTCGACACTGAGCCTTCTCTCCTCAAAGGCCTTTAAAAACTTCTGGTTCGAGACCGGTACCCCGACCTTTCTGATAAAACATATCAAGGAATCCGGGGTAAAGATCAACGAATCGCTGAATAAACCTGTGAAAGAAAATGCCTTTAACGCCTATGATATTGATAATCTCAACACCACCGCTATTCTTTTTCAGACCGGTTATCTGACCGTCAAGCAATGGGACCGGCTGGAAAACACCTATGTTCTGGATTTCCCCAACCGGGAAGTGAAGGAATCCTTCCTTGATTTTATGGTGAAAAACTACGCTGACAGCTCTGCCGAAGAGATGGGGCATATTGTCGCGGTGCTGACCGAGGCCTTACGGATAAACGATATCCGCCGGTTTTTTGAGGCCATGCAGGCCCTGTTCAGTTCCATCACTACAAAACAGCTGGAAAAAGTAAAGGCGTACGAGGGATTCTATCATTCGATCATCTATATCACCCTGAAGATGCTTGGGGTTCAGATCGACTGCGAGGTGCAGTCCAGCTTCGGGGCCACTGATGCGGTGATAAAGAATGAGGAGTATATTTACGTTATTGAGTTCAAAATGGGAACTGCTGAGGAGGCCCTGCGGCAGATTCAAGAAAAACGCTATTGCGCTCCGTTTGCCGCTGATGGGCGGGCGGTTATCATGGTTGGGATCGGTATTGATAAAAGGGTGCGGAATTTGACGGATTTTGTGACGGAACCTGTGGATCGGGGTGCTGAAAAAACAGGCAATTAGAGGGAAGCTCCCAATTGCTAGGCGACAGCGGAAATCTCCGCATGGGTTGACCGTAAATATGGGTCAGACCACCTTTCCCCTTCTAGCCATACGCCGCACCCTCCCCACAAAACCGAATTCCCTCACACAAACACCACCCTTGCATGCAATGCAAGCATTGACTATAATGAAAGCATATCTTCATACTTTTCCAACAACACCAACCAATGGAGTATGCTCATGCCAAGTCTTACCATTCGAAACCTTGACCCTACCGTGAAAAAAGGCCTCCGAATACAAGCAGCCCGCCATTCCTGCTCAATGGAAGAGGAAGCCAGAAGAATTTTACGGGCCGCAATCCTCCAACCTGCTGCAAAAAAAGGATTAGGCAGTCTTATTCAGCAAAAATTTAAGCCAATCGGCGGAATCGACATAGAGCCTGTTCGTTCTGCTCCCCGTTCCCCTAACATGCTGGCTGATGAAGAATGATCCTTCTTGACACCAATATCCTCTCGGAGCCCATGCGCCCGTCTCCGAACAAACGGGTTATCTCCTGGCTGGATCAGCAAATCGTCACTGACCTCTTTATCTGCGCCATCACCAAGGCAGAGATTGAGCTTGGTATCGCTCTCTTACCAGAAAGCAAAAAAAAGCAATCCTTGTTTGCCGCAGCCCAAGAAATCTTCAACAGTTTTTCCGATCGCTGTTTGCCCTTTGGGGCGACTGAGGCTTCAATCTATGCAGAAATCATTGCTGCTACCCGGAAAAAAGGAAGAACCATGAGCGTGGAAGACGCCCTGATTGCTGCTGTTGCCGTATCCAACGATTTCACGTTGGCAACACGTAATATCAAAGACTTTGAAAGCATCACCGCATTACCGTTGATCAATCCCTTTGAAGAATAACTCCTCGCTTACTACCCCTCCCCCGACTCCCGAGAATATCCCCCATGGGCATACCGGTTCATCACCGTAGCTGCTGGCGGCTGTTTTTCTGATGTCGATACAGAAAGAAGAAAAAACTTGCCCGATTGTAGTTTTTAAACTACAGTTATAATATGGATATGTCAAAAGTCGAACTGCTTTAGTATGTTAGCGATGATGGAAAAAATATTTTTCGGACATGGCTTCGCAAACTGAAAGACGGCACAGCAAGAGCGCGAATTCGTGTCCGATTGAACAGAGTCAGGTTGGGCAATTTCGGCGACTGCAAATCTGTCGGGCAGGGTGTCAGTGAACTGAGGATTGATTACGGCCCCGGTTATCGGGTTTACTTCGGAAAAAGCGGTGCGGTCGTGGTGCTTCTTCTCTGCGGCGGGACAAAACAAAGCCAAGCAAAGGATATCAGAAAAGCTCATAAATACTGGACCGAATACCAACGGAGGACAACATGAAAACAAACACTGCATCATACAAACAAGGGCTGCATGAAGACCTTGCTGACCCTGTTGAAGCGGCGGAATATCTTAATGCCGCTCTTGAAGACGGCTCACAGGAAATATTCCTCATGGCCCTGAAAGATATTGCGGATGCCAAGGGTATTTCCGAAATTGCCCGCAGTGCGAATCTCAACCGGGAAAATCTGTACAAAATCTTTTCAACCAAAGGGAACCCGAACCTCAAGAGTCTTACATCCATTCTGCACAGTATAGGGCTGAGACTTACAGTCGATGTTGAATCTGCGGTAAATTTATGAAGTTAAGAGGATAAACAAAAGGAGCTTTGGATGTGAATAACATAATGATATCTAATCTGACAGCTGCCGAGGTTATGGATGACATCGCAAAACTCAAGTGAGAAAAATGGCTGGCGACATATAGAAGTAAGCAAAGAGGGGCGTGAGATGAGCAACGCATTTGAGAGTATTCAGCAGGGACTGCGTGAATCTATTGATTTCGCGAAAGGAAAACCGATAAAGGCTGTTGTGCATGAGGTTGCACCGCCGGACGTGAAGGCGGTTCGTAAGCATGTAGGAATGACCCAGGCGGAATTTGCTTCTGCATTCGGCATCAGCCTTGGGACACTCCGCCACTGGGAACGGGGCGACCGCACCCCGCGAGGCCCGGCCCGTGTGCTGCTGAATGTTGTGGCAAAGGAACCGAAAGCTGTGCTGCGGGCGTTATCAGGTCACAAAAATTAAAAAAGCGAAGGCGGCCTGTGGCGTGGCGAAAAAAGAGAAATTAATTTAACCCTCCCCTTTTTTACGTGCTTCCCATTCGACTTACTCGAAAAGCTCAGAATGGGTACCGGCTCGAACGAAGAACACCATACCGTGCTTTCTGCTGTCATCAAGCCGATAGATAAAAAGAAAGTCGCCGCCGATATGACATTCACGATGCCCGGCCCAATTTCCGATCAGAGCATGATCAAGCCACTCTTGCCCCAACGGGGCATCATTCCTGATCAAAAGCAGCATGGCCTCTTTGAGGCTATTCATATCATATCGTCCTGAACGTGACAGCCGACTCCAGTCTTTCAGAAATCTTCTCGTGTAATCCGCTGCGCGGGGCAGGATCGCTCGCTTACTCGCAGCTGTCTTTTTCAAGGCTCTCAAACAATTCTTCAGGATCGGAAAAACGGGCGCGATGCGCTTTGACAAGCTCATCAGCCTCTGCCATGGCCTCTCGGGTTTCCGCGTTCGGCACCCGTAAAGTAAAAGGTATTCGCTGTTCCGCAACCACACGGGTCAAGAAAACCCGGACAGCATCAGACATGGAAAGCCCCATTGCAGAAAGCGTTTCCGTCGCCTGAGCCTTAATTGCCTTATCTACACGAACATGCACCATAGTTGTTGCAGACATAATAAAACCTCTTTCTGTTTTCTATTTTTTGAGATACGTTGTATCTCACTATACCCTTCATAACAAAATTATTCAAGACTATACAGAGGTCAGGTCTGTTCAATTCTATAAATAGTAAATAGGATTCTAGATAGAATTTAGCGGCCTTTTTGGAAAGTTCTATTTCATACATCACGACGAATCGCTTTCAAGCTCACAGTGTTGCCGGTGCGAATATCTTCTTTCGCCTCCCGATAATCTCTTACGAAACTAGGATCACTCAGCAGCATGGCGGTTTCGTCTTCACTGCTCCTCTGTAAATCCTCCAAAAAAGCAAGCACGGCGTCCAGTTTCTTCAACGGCATTGTATTAATGGTGTTCAGAATTCTGTTCTTTGTTTACCGTCCCCATAATATTTTCTCCTTCTCCTTAAAAATTAACAAGGTCGGACGTGCTCATTTATCCTCAGTATATTCAATTTTTTATGGAAGCTCAATAGCTGCGACAAAACAGGCTCTACGGAAAACAGGGGCCAGACCACGGGAATAAGATATGTCCGACCGGATACACCGCCATATCCCGGCTGGATTACCTCTCCTCCTGAATTTTCACGCATTCAACCGGAAGATGCTGAAAATGTTTATCCAGAGTGAGAACTGTCATTTTGTTATGCAGAGCAACAGAAGCTATCAGGACATCAGTTAACGGAACAGACAGGCCTTTTTTGCGCAGGGCATGCAATATACTTCCTGTCTTGATCCAATCTTCACGACCGACATCCAAAATTGGAATTGTTGCAAAAACAGCATCCAGCTCCTTTGTTTCCCGTTTACCTCTGGCACCGTGAAGCAGTTCAGCCATAACCGGTCCTGTTAAATATGCTTGATCAAGCTGAATCAGCTCCGCGACCAACCCCCCTGCCGCCCCGCCAGTATTCCAAAAAAAATCAATCCAGGCAGACGTATCAATTAACACGTTCATTGCCTGTATTCCTCATATTCGCCGATTTCTTCCTGACGCAACGTCTCCGAGCCCCTGATATCCACTTTGCCGCGCATCGCCAGTATCTTTTCTTTCCGTTTCATTCGTAAATATTCTGTCAGGGCGGTTCTGACTGCCTCTGTTTTACTTTTAGCCTTGGTTATACTCAACACATCCTGAAACAGGCAGTCATCAATATTCAATGTTGTTCGCATATCTTTCCCTCTTTTTTATATGTGCAATAGGTCATATCTATACCGTACATACAGCATGCATAATTGTCAAGATTGAAGGAATGGATCAAAAGGGGTCAGAGTGAAATCAAATTTTGTGCCATGACACGATAAATTATACACTTACCATACAACGCTCTCTAACCAAATTAAAAAATCAATGCCCCGACTCTCAAGAATATCCCCCATAGGCATACCGGTTCATGTCATCCAACGTGGCAACAATCGTCAGGCATTCTTTGTTTCCGAGGAAGATCATGGAGCATATGCAGGTTGGCTCAAGGAGATGGCATTCGGGAATGATTGATTTAAAGAAGAGCTGGTACACTGACTGGAAGACGCCTCAAGCCAAAAAAGCGAGGGTGGCCTACAGGGTGGCGAAAAGAGAGAAATTAATTTTACTCTGACACTTTTATTCCTTCATTCTCCTTGCATGAACACCCATCGAAATGTATACTTTAAGTATACATATTCAAAGGAGACTATCATGCAAGCAAGTGTTGTTGATCTGAGATACAAAATGAATGATGTGCTTAAGGCATTAGAACGGAACGAAAAAGTATCTGTACTTTATCGTGGAAAAATAAAGGGTATACTCATCCCCTCATCCACTGCAAGCAAACTGAACAAAAAGAAAAAGATTTCAGAGCATCCATTTTTCGGCATGGCACCGACGAATTCCGACAAATCTGTTACTGAAGAGATGGATGAGCTACGCGGGGGAAGATACCGTGATATTTGATACAGATATGTTTATCTGGGTCCAAAGAGGTAACGAGAACGCAGCAGAGGTCATGGACGCAGCTGATGCAAGATACCTCTCAATTCAGACCTACATGGAGTTGCTCCAGGGAGCGAAAAACAAAAAACAACATAAGTATGTGAAAGATTTCCTCTCCTCCTTTGCTTTCGAGGTGCTTCCGCTCACAGAAAATATCGGACATAGAGCCGCAATCTATGTTGAAGAGTATGCACTGTCATCGGGGGTATGTTCCGGTGATACACTCATTGCTGCAACAGCGGTTGAGAATAATATGCCCCTTGTCTCAAGCAACAAAAAACATTTCAAAGTAATCAACGAACTGAAGTTTCAGCACTTTAAGCCGTAACACACTTCGATATCAGACTTTCTGTCGCGTAAATTGAGGTCAAACTACCTTCCCAGCTCGGCTTTTCGATGCTCTTCATACCGAGGCATGCGCCGAACTCCAACCCCCTCCTTCTTCACTTCAAGTCAAAAACTTGTAGCTCGGTCGCTAAAAAAGAGCTATTTTAAAATAACGCTAAACTTAAAATAACCACCCTGCTTATTTCAAAAAGTAAAATAACAGTATGAAGCGCGATCTCCAAGGAAGCTATATCACTGTAAGTACGGCCGGGGAATCAGTCCAAGCCTTTGTTCCTGCACCGTTACCGCCGACCCCACCTTTGGATTGGAATGCAGACCTACGCGACAAATTTGATCGCGCTTTAGTGGCCCTAGGCCGTCTGGATGCCGTTTCTGTTCTCCTGCCAGATACAGGACTATTCCTCTATATGTATGTCCGTAAAGAAGCTGTGCTCTCTTCTCAGATTGAAGGGACCCAATCTTCTCTTTCCGACCTCCTTTTGTATGAAGTCAATCACCAGCCTGGTGTTCCCTTGGATGATGTGCAAGAGGTGAGCAATTATGTTGCAGCCCTGCAACACGGTTTAGCCAGAATAGCAGAAGGCTTTCCGTTCTCGTTACGTCTACTCAAAGAAATGCATGCTGTGCTCTTGACCAAAGGCCGTGGCAGCCAACAGACACCGGGTGAATTCAGGCGCAGTCAAAACTGGATTGGCGGGACCAGACCGGGCAATGCTCATTTTGTTCCTCCCCCTGCTAACCGACTCATGAAATGCATGGGCGCGCTGGAACATTTCCTCCATGACCAACCGGAAAAAACATCGGCATTGGTCAAAGCAGCTTTATGTCATGTCCAGTTTGAAACTATTCATCCTTTTCTGGACGGTAACGGCAGGCTGGGTCGTCTGCTTATCACCCTGCTGCTCTGCTCGGAAGGGGTGTTGCGGGAGCCTCTGCTCTACCTGAGCCTGTATTTCAAAACCCACCGGCAACAATATTATACCCTGCTCAATCATGTCCGCCTGACCGGCGACTGGGAGAGCTGGCTGGACTTTTTTGCCGACGCTATCATTGCAACAGCTGGTTTGGCTGTGGAGACAGCCCGTAATTTGGCCCGACTTGCAGAAACAGACCGACAAAAAATCAACACGCTCGGCAGATCAGCAGGATCAGTTTTACGGGTACAACAGGTTATGCTGGAGCAGCCAGTCATATCATCGGGGCAGCTCGCGGAAAAAACTGGTCTTTCGCCAGCAACGATCAATTCTGTTCTGCTACGCCTGGAACAGCTCGGCATAATGACAGAAATCACTGGCCAGCAACGCAATCGCCTGTATAGTTATACAGCCTATATCAATTTGATGAATCAGGGCACTGAAACCGTCGGATGATCTCCCCGCGATAAAAAAGTCGACTAGAGCACTGATTCAGCAGTAATCCTGGCTTCTTTTCTACAAGCGCCTCGCCGCACGACTTTCCGATGCTCTTCATACCACAAGGCATACACCCGAACTCCAGCCAGCTCTTCCAAAAACCTTGTACAGCCCCGTATCATTCATAATGAATTTTTTAACAAATGATAACAAGTCACATTCTCATCTATTTAAATTCACAAAAAATATTTTGACAATACAAATGAATTTTGCCCATAATTGATATATCAAGATATTGAGGAAAACGGTCAACACTAGAAGTTAGACTGGTCTAACGATAAGGCTGGTGCCATGGTGATTATTGAATATATGAAAATATTGTAAAATATCCAAAGACAGCAAACCATTAACGGAGATAAATATGGACTATTTCAAACCTCTTGCCTACTTTTCAAAAGGAATATGGGGTTGGGATAACGACAGACCAAAACCTTTAAGCAAAAGTTTAATATGGTTACTGATTTTGACAACTGGAAGCCTGATCTGCTCTTGTGCTCACTCCCCTGTAGATAACAATCCAAACAGAGGGGCAACAAACATCCCGGCAGGACAAGAACGTTTTGGCGACAACTACACCAAATTTTTCCCGGATAAAAACAGCAATGAAAATTGGCAAGGTTGGGAGCCAAAAGACAGCATGTGGTTCTACACAACCACTCAGGGTTCTAATTTACTGCCCTATGATTTTTTTATGGTACTGGAGCAGACAAATTCTACCAACCTATTTCGTAGTGCAAAAAATATAGACTACTACCGTTATATTCCCCTGAAAATAACAGACAGTAACCCTGACGGATTACCACTGGGGATGGTGAAAGATACATATAAAGGCAAAGAGTATATGGGGTTTACCTGTGCTGCCTGTCATACCAATCAAATCAACTATAAGGGTACAGCAATTCGAGTCGATGGTGCGCCGACGTTGGCAGACATGGAAACGTTTATAGAAGACCTGACAAAGGCTCTAAAAATCACCCGAGATAACGAAGAAAAAAAGAAGCGTTTTGTTGCCGCCGTGATGCAACGCAACTCATGTAACAAGCTGTTTTATAAAGATGAATACTGCTCAGAGGAAGTGATTGAAAACGATCTGAAAAAATTCACTCTCCAGCTTGAAAGCTATGTTACTATTAACAAGAGTGTCTATCACCAAAGTAAAAGCGACCAAAAACCTCCCCGTCTTAAGTATGGCTATGGCCGCTTGGACGCTTTTGGCCGAATCTATAACCGTACCCTGCAAAATGTATTAAATGAAAAAGCTGTTGAAGCCGCGCTCAAAGAAGTGATTGGATGGTGGGACGGGGACAATTCTCAATTAACCAAGAAGCAAAAAGAGCTGAAAAAGCTTGTCAAAAAAAATAAAGGCTTAATTATAACAAATAGTCAATTTGATTATATTCTTACTGAGATTATCGAAAAAAAATTATTGCCTGAACGACAGATTGATAAGCTGAGAGAAATCCTCTTTAACTCACCGAATGCACCGGTAAGTTATCCCTTCCTGTGGGATACCCCGCAGGCGGATTATGTTCAGTGGAATGGTATTGGTGCTAATGCAGGCTTAGGGGCACTTGGCCGTAATGTGGGTGAAGTAATCGGTGTATTTGGCACATTGGATTGGGAAGAGCAAGAGGGCTTCAACCTGATATCTTGGCTGCTGGGCCAAAAAAAGAAGCAGATAAAGTACGCATCATCGGTCGATAAGCATAACCTGGAAGAACTGGAAAAACGCATAAAAAAGCTTCAGTCTCCTCAATGGGCTGCTGTCGACGTGTTGCCTGCGATTAATCACGACCGTGCCAAGCGCGGAAAAAAGCTATTTAAAGAAAATTGCGCCTCCTGTCATAACGATATTAAGCGTGATGCCCCGGAACGAAAGGTAATCGCAAATTTCACTCGAATTAATAAAGATATATTTGGGAAAGGGGTTGAGACTGACCCCGCAATGGGAACAAATGCTGTGACGTATTCCGGGTACAGCGGTATCACTTCCGGCCAATACCTGGACCGAGATGTAGGCAATATCTTTATACAGAAGCAGGCACCTGTGGCAGCTATCCTCACCATCGCTGCAAAAAATACAGTAGCAACTCCAGATACTGATAGACCATTTTTTTACCGCTGGGCACTATTATTTGAACAGCTTATCAAGGATTATTGGGATAATGAGATTGAACCTTCGATCAAAATGGGTGACTATAACCCTGATACCACCGCAAAACCTTTTAACTCCTTACTCTCCTATAAAGCTCGACCACTTAACGGCATTTGGGCCACAGCGCCGTATTTACATAATGGCTCGGTCCCCACACTCTACGATTTGTTGCTTCCTAAGGAAGAGCGACCCGTTACCTTTTACATCGGTAGTCGTGAATTTGATGCACAAAAAGTAGGCTTTATCAGTGATCCAAACCGAGGCTGGAAATTCGATACCCGTCTCCCAGGCAATGGCAATAGCGGCCACGACAGCTATGGTGAGAAGAAATTCACTAAACAGCAGCGCCTGGATCTTGTTGAATATATGAAGTCACTATAATTGATCATTAAAATCATCAAACCACGCCATGAGGGTGTGGTTTGATGAAGGAGACCCGGGAAAGCCCCTAAAAGCATCAAAGAACCCATAAATAAAAAAGGGTCAGGGCCAAATCAAATCCCTCCGGTTCTGATTCCGCATCAAGATTATACGACGTGCTGTATTTCTGTTTCCCCGCTGCCAATCAAAGGGAGAATTTTCTCCACAACAAAAAAGACAATAAATTTTGGCCCCCTGGTCTCGTCCTGCTCTGGGGACAAATGACGCCTCGTTAATTTGGCGATCAAATTCGAGTCAGTCTCTTCCTTAATTTTCTTTAAAAAAAGACGGACGCCTTTGTAATGCGGTGCATCCTCGATAAGGAGGTAGGTCGCATAAGGATTTGATTGCAGGTTGTGGTGGGTTAAATGGTCACGCATAACAAATGCCACTTGACCATCTTCCATGACGTGTGGTTTGGCGTAGATGGCAGCATCCACTTTACCTGTCGCATCCGCCGTAGCTAAGACTCCTTTGCCTACAACATTTTCTAAATATTCATTAAGGTGCATAGTCGTTCGTCTCCTTGCTTTTGGATTATTGATGAGAATTAACAAATATGCTGTGGCGAGAGAACCGAAAACGGTACTGCGAGCATTGTCAGGAAGAGAAAAAACAGCCGAGATTTAATTCCCAACCTCCTTCTCAATTTTCTCACAAAGAAAATCTTCAAGATTTCGTTTTGCTTTATTAAAGCCAAAACCGACTATGACGGTCTCCCGTTTATCAGAAAGATAAGGAGCATAGTATTTCCAAAAGTTCTTTGATGGTATCAACCAGCAAGGACTTACCAAATCGGCGGGGACGGGACAGAAAATAGTATTTCCCTCATCTATAAGCTTGTAAATACTTTCTGTCTTATCCACATAGATGAAATTATGCTTTTTAAAATCAGCTAATGCCTGTATGCCTAAGCCTAATTTCTTCATACGGTTTTATCTCTACTGTCCACCAACCCCAAAATTCCGTAGCGCTGTTCGAAAAGCGTTGGCAGGGCTGAACAAAGCGTCGCCCACAATAATTGCGTATCCAAACCAATGGAAGAAGGTCGGCGTCTCATTAAGAGTAAAAAACATATACGTGAGTAAGGCTGTAGAGGCCATTACCGCAATGACCGAAGAGGTGGTATCAAGCAGAAACGAAACCACTCCGATATCTCCTGATTTCACGAACTCGATAAACAACACCACAACAGCTAGGCCGATAAACGTATAGCCCAACGGACCTTCCAAAGAGATGTTGAGTTGATGAACCACCACCAGATAGATGATGGGACTGAAGATCCAAGGGAACCTTCCCAATGTCTGTAACATGAAACTCTCCAATTATTCGGTTAATGATGGAACAGATCAACCAGTTTCCAAGTTGAAAATCGGAAACTGTGATGAGCTCAAACGCACCAATCGGTAACAGTCTTCTTCCAGAGAAGTTGCGAAGTCAGCTTGATCTCATTGTAATTCATCTAAAATATTGTGTAAACAGGTTTAATCATCGATCATCCTCAAGTTTTCGGGAAGGATGGTAATGCACATAGACCTTACGCAACATCTCAATCCCGGCGAGTAGCTTGCTCTCAACTCTATCAGCAATCTCGTTCCCCTTCTGGACGGTCAGGTCACCGTTAATACAAACAGTCAGGTTGACCACAAGATACGGTCCGAAGCGATGGGCATGAATGTCCTCAATGGCTTCGACCTCAGTTATATCATCAAGCTGCCCATAAATTTCACGGGCAAGGTCCTCGCTCGGAACATTATCCATAAGGTCGGAAGAAGCCTCGCGGAGAATATCGAAGCCTGTTTTCGCCATGATCACAGCCACAACTGCGCCAGCAACTGGATCGACCCAAGGGGCGCCTAATTTACTCAGGAGTATCCCGACAGCAGCCCCAGCTGAAGCAAAAATATCATTACGATGATCTTGAGCCAAGGCCTTGATAGCCAAGTGGCCTGTCTCTCGCCCTACCCGACTTGCTTGCAGCATAAGCAAGATTTTAACCACAATGGTTACTAAGGCCACATACAGGGCAAACTGTCCTATGGGATAGGACTGCACAGCTCCGGTAAACAATTTAAAGGCAGAATCAAGAGAGTCCCAGAAGATAGCCGTGCCTGTGGTAATGACAAAGGCACCGACAACCAGAGCAGCGATACTCTCCAGCTGATGGTGTCCGTAGGGATGCTCAGAATCTGCGGGCTTCCCGGAAAGCCGGACAAAAATCTTCACTACAATAAAATAGGCTACATCGGATATCGAGTTAATACCATCGGCCAACAGGGCTTGGCTATGCGCCATGATCCCGACAATTACCTTGACCAGCGCAAGGACAGTGTTAAAAAAAAGGCCAACATTCACCACTGTTTCAGCCTTTTTTCGGCGAATTTCCGTATTACTGCAAAGAAGCGGGCTTAAAAGTTCAGCCATGAATTATTGTCCGTTCATTGGGTATTTCTTAAAAAGCGTTCCCCCGGCATGCCGAGACCAAACCTATAAATAACAAATAAATACGAATTTGTTACTTAGAAGAATTTACTGCTATATCCTCATCAAGAGCTCAATGTACAGCAATTTTTCTACGCAAACAAAGAAAAAATAAGCTCATCCCACTCGCCTCTCCTCCGCCCCGCAATAGGTCAGTTTGAAATCTATCTTAAATTATGCCAATTTTGGTGTTAACTGTGGGGTCCACTTTAAAATAACACGTCATATTGCAGAGCAATCCGATAGATGTTAGATTGATTTCAGTTTCGAATCGGATGGTCCCCCTGCTGAGAGTTACCAATTATCATTCTGATGCTTATCTTTTAGTATATTAGCAAGTTACCGCTGAAAAGAGAGCATTATGGCTGAATTTGCAAAGGTTGGTACTTTTTCTCCGAATCCCGTTTGTCCCGATTATGAACAGGTACAGGAGAGCAAAAATAATATTATAAAATTCGGTCATACCCGCTCCGGCCGCCAGCGTTATAAGTGCCAGAGGTGCGGTAAAACTTTTACGGAGACACGGGGCACGATTTTCTACCGCCGCCGCACCGATGATGAAGAGACCCTTAAGTGCCTCGCCCTAATCGCGGAAGGTTCACGGATAAGCAGCGTCAGCCGTGTAACAGGGCATAAGGAGGATACGATTTCGGCATGGCTACAGGATGCCGCGAAACATGCGGAAGCTATTGAAGATATTCTTCTTTCCTGATTACAAATCAGCCTGGGACAGATAGATGGCCTGTGGTCGTACGTCGGGGATGGACATTAAAAGAACTGTTCACAACTGTCGTTGTCGGCGAACAATACTCAACGGGGTGACCATCCAAGGAGTTGTTTTATGAATATCACCATCTTGAATGGTAATCCAGATGCAGCAAATATCAAATTTGATGATTACCTGTGTAGGCTCGCTTCCTTATTAAGATTTAGTGAGCATGAAGTTGCTGTTTTTAATTTAAGAGACATGGATATAAAACAATGCATCGGTTGTTTCAGTTGTTGGGTAAAAACGCCAGGCAAGTGCATATTGAATGATGATTCACCAACTATCTATCGTGCATACCTAAAATCCGACCTTGTATTATTTTCGTCGCCTGTTATTATGGGATATATAAGTGCTTTACTCAAAAAAATGACTGAAAAACTTCTACCATTAATTCATCCATACGTTGAATTTAAACAAAAAGAAGTCCATCATCAAGCAAGGTATGACAAATCTCCTCTGCTGGCTTTATTATTAGAAACGGGAGAAGGGGTTGACATGGAAGATATTGATATTATCTCTGACATATACAAAAGGACTGCTATTAACGCCTTGACTATTCTCTCTTTTGTAAGATTAACAAGTGAACCAATAGAGGCGTTAGTAAATGAAATTAACCGTATTTAATGGCTCTCCTCGTGGGGGAGATAGTAATACAAAGGTTCTCTTGGAAAACTTCTTAGAAGGATTCACAGCAAATAAAAGTAACAGTTATGAACTGTTCTATCTCATGAATTCAGAAAAGAGTGGTGAGATTATAAGGTCGTTTAGTAATGCAGAAACAGTTTTGTTGGCATTTCCCCTTTATGCTGATGCCATGCCAGGCATTGTTAAGAGCTTCATTGAAGCACTCCAGCCTTTTTGTGGTCGTAGTAATAATCCCAATATTGGATTCATCGTGCAATCTGGTTTTCCTGAGGCAATTCATTTACGATATATAGAACGTTATCTAAAAAAGTTGGCAGCCCGCCTAGGCTGTGAGTACAAGGGTACAGTAATCAAAGGTGGCGTTGAAATGATCAGGGTACATTCCTTACCGAATAACAAGGCATTTAAGTATCTTAGCAAATTTAGCAAGTATCATAATTTTGCAAAAGTGGGACACTTGCTGGATGTTGATAAATTGTATAGATCTTTTTATAATCTTGGAAAATACTTTGGTAAAACAGGACAGTTCGATGTGAAAATACTAAAGTGCTTAGCACAGCCTGACAAGCTTTCTAGATTAGGGTTCTGGGCTTTTAAGCTTGTATTACATCTATATTGGAATATCTTGCTTAAAAAAAATAATGTGCTTGATAAAGTATCCAGTAGGCCCTATGTGTAAAGTAGATTTGGACAGCCAGCATGTAGCATGGGCCGAAAAAACAGGCAAAACACCTTGCCCACTATACCGAACGGCGGGCAAAACGTCATCAATATCCGTGGCCCCACTAAGTCCCTCAACATTTCAATGATTCCCATATGCAGACGGCTGATTTCTTTTTCGACCATTTCCACAAAAGCCAGCCGCTCTGCCTGAGCAAGTCGCCTGTCAGCATAACTGTTGATGACCGCTTCAGCATCCAGGCGACAATTCCGGACTATGTCATCTATCAGTTCGTGCATCTCTTTTCTGTAACGTAGCCTGAGCGGGTCTGGATCTGCCAAACTTTTCCTGACCGCATTGTACTCATTTGCTGAACGTTCGTAGGCCCATATAAAGAGGTCACGCAGCAGTTCAGGCCGATTCATTTCATAGACTCCCAATTGGGCATCAATATAGGCGCGTTCATAGCCTGCCGGAGTTCGACCTGTGCGGCTTTGTCGAACATAGGCCATAATTTCCCGCCCTTCTCTGGAGATGGGAATATAACGCTCATAATCTTCTCTGGCCGTATCATCTGTGGGAGTTATCAGCTGGTCATGCTGGTCAGCAGGCAGCCTGTAGAACGTCGCTCGGCCCTTACCGACAACGGATATGTGTCCTTCAGCAGCCAGCGTTGAACTGTTCGTTTGTGGGGAGGGGCTTGCAAGCTCTGTATAATTTGCCTGACACCAACACCCTGTGGATTGTCGGCTAAAATTCCCAGAACTTCTTTCTGTTGCCGGGTCAAGTCAGTTTTTGCCATCTTTATTTCCTTGGTTCAACGTTGGGAGACGAATTGCCATAGTAAATCGCGACATATTGCGACAGTCATTGTGTCGCTATTTGTCGTGAAAGGCAAGGGGAAAGGGCTACCAGTTTAAGCAAAGAGCTGTCCGCTTTCGTTGCACTCAAGCGGACCTACATGGCTACTTTATCTGCTCTTTAGGAAAAGTGATGGATGGCAAGCTACAGCACCTAAAATAATGGGTAGGATATTCCTTGGTGAATTTCTTACCTGTCTCTTATAGGTTGAGTTCAGACTGAGAGTATTTCGATATGACAATCGGAGTATTTTTTAAACATTTTGAAGTCGCTGTCAAAGGTCACAATTTTTCGACAGTATTGCTCGGCAAATTTCAGATGGACTGCATCATTGATACTCTTTCCTCGCCCCAGGTCGTTGCATAATGCAGCAGCCTCAAAAACCATTGAGGGCTCAATGGCATTTTTGGCAAAGGGTTCATACAGTGCCAGAGCTGCCTCAATTAATTCTCTGGAGATTTTTAATTTTGACAGCACAAAAACAAATTCACTGATGACTAAGGGGGAAAGGGTCATTGTACCGTCCCGAACAGCCTCTTCAATCAGGCGATCAGAAATCTTTTGTTTATTAACATCCTGTGTTATCGCTGCATAAACAAGTACATTCGTGTCAAAAAATATCATTGTTCATTGTATTGATGAGTTTGTCGATATCCACAGATGGATCTACAACAGGATGTAATCGTTCTCTCAGGCGCTTAAACTCTTGCAGGGCAACCAAAACCTTCTTGCCCCTTGCTGGATCCGACTGTTTTACAGCCTTTTTTTTTGTATATTTGTCAATGAGATATTCATAGAAGCCGAACAGCTCTCTTTTTGCGGCCTCGGGTAATATTTCCATGTTTAATTCTTTCATAATCATCTCCTGACCCTGCATTTCAACGTTCTGGAAATCTTTAGTATGTTCAGTATATTCAAATTCTCCCGGAAGCACAACCGTTGTGATGGAACAAGGGATGCGGGTGGTTGCGGGGCGGCAGACGGTGGGATGGGGGGGGGGCAGCCCTTCGGGGGAAGGGCCGGGGTTGTTGCATTCCTGAGCTTTATGTTCACGGTACCGGTGGGCATTGGAGGAGGTGACAAACGAGTTTGCTTAATCGGGCTCTGACCCTAATTACCCAGAAAATATTTTTTACCGACACCGGGATACGCAATCTTCAGCTAAAAAACTTCAATATTCCGTCACTGCGCTCGGACATAGGACCTCTGTATGAAAACTATGTTTTTACTGTGCTGGAGCAGGATGCGGATCTTCTCACATCTAACTATTTTTACCGAACCCAGGCCAAGACGGAAATTGATTTTATCACGGTCAGAGAACAGCAGTGTCGGCTGATTGAAGTGAAGGCGGGAACCTTTGACAGGCCGGTCAAAGCGATGAGTGCTTTTGAGAAGAAATATCAGGGGCAGTTTACCGGAATCAGCAAGACTGTTGTCAACAGGTCGTGCCTTGCCCGGAAGAACGGGTTTCGTTTTCTTCCGGCTTGGTTATTGTAAAAATGATTCTTTGCACGGTTCCCGTGTCCGCCAATGCAGCCCGGCAGGACTCTGACCGGGATTTTCTGATCATCGCTGATCATCCGTTGGACAGAGAGATCATAACAAAGCTGAAGGATGGACCGTGTGATATTGAACTGGAAAATGATGTGGTGAGCAGTATTATACGGAGCAGTCAGGAGTGGGCTTCGCCTGAATACGATGCCTTGCTGTTTAAAAAGGTGGTGGAGGGAAAGGGGGGAATTTGGTGAACTACAGATTTAATTTGACTCTGACCCCTTTTATCGAGGAAGAAATAATCCGCTGCCGGATTGAACGTGTTGAAATATGACAGTTTTGTCTCGTTTTCAGAAATCCTGTATCAGGATTCCGTTTTTCATTATTTCCTTCAGGAAACCGCCTTGGTCATGTTTTGTTTCGAGAAGAACCGGTTCAATCCTGTCGTCCACTTCTCTCCTGATTCTCCAGAGCAGCGGTCTTGTGGAAAAATAATCCCCCTGCATTTCATCAACTATTATCGCGACATCCACATCGCTGTCTTCCCGTTGAGTTCCTCGCGCATAAGAACCGAACAGCATCATTTTATCGAATGACATATATTGTGACAGGAGACGCTTGTATTGTACCAGTTTCCTTACAACCTCTTCTTTATCCATTGTTGCAGTTCCTTTGCATTTGCAAGTATCGCTTTACAGCGTTCTTCCGTTAAACTTCTCATCAGCTGCTCTTTGTGCGTCGGGTATCTGCACTCAATATTCATCGGTTCGAGCATATCGATGAAAAGTTGCTGCTCCTCTGAAAAAGCATCATAAATGTCCGCCTTCTTTGCGAGGTAAGACAAACTGTGGGAAAAAGGAGCCGGTTTGCCGTTGCTTTCCACATAACAGGCCTTGAGTATCTTTTCAACGGACTGGTGGGCCATAAAGCCGACATAAAGATAGCGTTTGCTTTTCAGCATAGCTTGGGCTGTTTCAATATCATATTCTGACAATTCAACCCAATATTGTACTTGATCAGTCATCTCATTATAACATTTTTTCATGAGTAAGGGGTTCGCCGGACTGAATTTCTTCCCTCCTGCGGACAATTTTTTATCCTCTTACAATCGCATTATTCTCAGTATATTCAATTTTTCAGGGAATCTCAATGGCTGTGCGAAGGGCAAATTGAGAATTAACTCGGTGAGGTGTCATAAGGGCAGGAGAGAAAAGGGGGCTTATGCGGATTTCCCCGCTGTGGCATCTATGAGCGTTACGGGCTGTACATGATCTCCGGGAGAGCATGACGCATAGCCCGGCATTTCCTGCATCAGGTGGGGGAGTAAGTACACGTCTGATTCCTGATGTGCAAGTAATTCTGCACGGCTCCCGTGTCCGCCAATGCAGCCCGGCAGGATTATGACTGGGATTTTCTGATCATTGCTGATCATCCGCTGGACAGGGAAATCATAACAAAGCTGAAGGATGGGGATGTATGATATTGAACTGGAAAATGATGAGGTGGTGAGCAGTATTATACGGAGCAGTCAGGAGTGGGCTTCGCCTGAATACGATGCCTTGCCGTTTAACGAGCCGGTAGAGAGAGAGGGTGTAGAATTGTGAACTGCAACTAAAGGTGATTTACTCTCTACCCTATTGCCGGTCCCACTTTTTTCTTTTTCAGAATAGAAGAGATCAGAATGGAGGCACTTCAACGGATATTCCGACATCAACCCTGTTGAGCCGAAGGTCATTTGTCAGAAAAATATCGCATCGGCTGACCAGAGCTGCGGCCAGATGAATTGCATCCGGGGTCTTGACACTATACTCGGCACGAAGTTCTGTCGCTTTTTCGAAAACTTCAGAACTCAACGGGATATAATCGGAACACGGCCCGCTGAAAAAATCTTCGTAAGCGGAACGCAATTGCACATTCCCCTCACGAACAGGATGAATCAGGCATTCCATCCGGGTCAGATCAGAGAAGCCGATCCGGTTCGGTGCGGTGCGGACTCGGAACGCAGCAGATATTCCGCAATCCGCTCTCTCCGGCTGAAATCGCCTTCTATCAGGTAAATGACGATACAACTGTCCGCGTAAATGAAAGCCATGCCTAATCCCAGGATTCTCTTTCCTGCTCTATCCGACGATTAAGCGTTTCCGTGGGTGTTTTATGCGGATTCAGACGAATAATTTTGCCAAACCACTCGCGGTGATTCCGTGGAGTTTTTTCTGTTCTTTTGAACTTTTCCGGGTAACAGCGGGAAAGCGAGCGGGTTATTTCGCTAATCAGTTCCAATTGATCTGATAAAGGAAACTGACGGATACTTCTTATGATCGATTTCAGAGCTGCGTTCATGGCTTCTATGAATCAAACGGCGTATTGTAGTTTCGCTCCGGTTCTATCGAAACGATAATTTCTGTACTTCTCTTCTGTTCATTGGAAATATACTGAACCTCTTTGAAGATTCTTTCATCAATATGTATTTTATATTATATACTCCAGAAAAACAAGTTTAGCCCGACATTGTTCACGTTATCGTTCTTTGCCCACTCTATAGTGGTCTGACCCCATTTTGTCAAGCTGAGGGATGGGCTGTATGGCATTGAACTGGGACATGATGAGGTGGTGAGCAGTATTATACGGAGCAGACAGGAGTGGTCATCGCCTGAATACGATGCCTTGCCGTTCAGAACAATCTTTCTTTACTCTTCTGCCAGGCAGCAAACTCCGCAGGCCGGATGCGGTAGCGGGCAATGATTCCCATATGCAGACGGCTGATTTCTTTTTTGACCATTTCCACAAAAGCCAGCCGCTCTCCCTGAGCAAGTCGCCTGTCAGCATAACTGCTGATGACCGCTTCAGCATCCAGGCGACAATTCCGGACTATGTCACCTATGAGTTCGTGCATCTCTTTTCTATAACGTAGCCTGAGCGGGTCTGGATCTGCCAAACTTTTCCTGACCGCATTGTATTCATTTGCTGAACGTTCGTAGGCCCATATAAAGAGGTCACGCAGCAGTTCATACCGATTCATTTCATAGACGCCCAATTGGGCGTCAATATAGGCGCGTTCAGGCACATCCAGGAACGTCAGCGGACAAAGGTTGTTTGTGATGAGTGAGATATTTGCACCGAGCCGGGATACTCTTTTGTTGACATCCTCAAAAGGCTGTAGATAGGGCAGTTGCACCATAATAAAAAATGCCTGCTCAAAAGGATCTTTGATTGTCGCTGCCTTACCGATAATTTCCCGGAAACATTCTTCTATGAGTTGCGGCATTGCAAGCGGCACATACACTGAACCGCCGATATGTACGGGCCGCCGGCGCAATCGTCCACTGCTTTCCGGGTCAGGCATCAGGTTTTCTGACAACAGTCCATGGAGACTGAGAAAGGTATAGGTGTCAAAGCCAATGTCCTCAGCGCCATCAATAAGAAGTTCAATTGCCGCTTTGTGGTTGAGGATCATTTGTGCCTCCTGAGCATCCTTACCTTCAGCGTATTGGCCCTGTGCAATGAGGCGTTCTGTATCGAGCCGGGAGTAGGTGTTTCCCTCCAGGCGGCTGGAGGCCCAGGATAGGTCAATCAGCAATCGGCTTAAAATCGCGCGGCCATAGGTGCCCGCAGGATGTTGTTGTTCTTCTGTTTCACCAATGTGATAGAGGTGAGCACGGAGCGAATCGTCCAGATAATTTGTTGTGCCAGGAATGTAATCACTCAAAAAGCCCCGTTCATAGCCTGCCGGAGTTCGGCCTGTGCGGCTTTGTCGAACATAGGCCATAATTTCCCGGCCTTCTCTGGAGATGGGAATATAACGCTCATAATTTTCCCTGGCCGTATCATCTGTGGGAGTTATCAGCTTGTCATGCTGGTTTGCAGGCAGTCTGTAGAGCGTCGCTCGGCCCTTACCGACAACGGATATATGTCCTTCAGCAGCCAGCGCCGTTAGCCAGCGTTGTACTGTTCGTTTGTGGGGAGGGGCTTGCAAGCTCTGTATAATTTGCCTGACATCAGCACCCTGTGGATTGTCGGCTAAAATTCCCAGAACTTCTTTCTGTTGTCGGGTCAAGTCAGTTTTTGCCATCTTTATTTCCTTGGTTCAACCTTGGGAGACGAATTGCCATAGTAAATCGCGACATATTGCGACAGCCATTGTGTCGCTATTTGTCGTGAAAGGCAAGGAAAAGGATGGGCTGTATAATATTGAACTGGAAAATGATGAGGTGGTGAGCAGTATTTTACGGACGGGAAGCGGTGATCAAGGCGATCATTGAACGGGGCTGACGGGATGCTGATAGGCATCCCCAGGGGGGAGGAGAAATCAAGAGGAAGTTTCAGCTTCTCTTTCTCCGCTCCTTTATTTCAGTCACAATATCGTCTAAGATCATTTTGTCGAATACCTTTTTTCTTTCTTCCGTGTAATCGCCGAACCCGGTTGTGAACTGATTCAGAAAGCGGATGGTGTCCGCCGTTCCGAGCTTGCTGCTTAATAAAGCAATTGCTTTCATATTTATATCATTCAACGTTACCGCTGTAGCACTCATCTTTCCATCTCCTGTAACAGTTCAAGGATTGAAACAGTTTTGATTCCGAGGTCGTCTATTCTTTTTGCCTTTTTCAAAAATTTATCGTCGCAGGTACAGAAAAAATGGCTACCAACTTAAGGCGGGACATCCTGCAAAATCAGGAAATTGCGCAAACCATCGCAAATTGTTCATAGCGGGGGCTTTTGCCGAATTCGGAGACCTCAGAACCCGAACTTTTGTCCCGGCTTAAGCTGGTAGCCGAAAAAATCAGCTTTCAGCATTTCCGCCGCTGCAAGATGAAGGGCATCTATCGGTTTGATTCCGAACTCGGTGAAGATCCTTGAGCGCTCTTCAATTGCATCATTGAGCGGGATAAATTTGCTTCGTTCGTCCAGCACCTTCAGTGTGAATTCTCTGCGAAAAGTATTGCTTATTTTCTCCGCCTCATAAAGCGAGATTTCAGATGAAAGCAGCCTGATCTGCCCGGCTTCAATCAGCGAGAGAATGTTCAGGATGATTTCACCCTCTACCGCAATCCTCAGCTGAGTTCTGTCATCAAGCGGTCGCTGAATGCAGCAGTTATCAAGATATATCTTCATCATATATTCACTATACAGTAATCATCCTGTGCAGGTAAAGAGGCAAATCCACAATCATCCCGCTTTCCGCTCCTCAAATCAGCAATAAAGTACCGGCACCACAAAAACCGTCAGCAGAGCAATAATCATTCCGCCAAAGGAAGGAATAGCCATAGGCACCATAATATCCGAGCCCCGGCCCGTGGAAGTTAACGTGGTTCCCCCCTGCTTATGGTTTTGTTTTTCCAAAGTTCATGTTAAAGTTTAATTTCAATTTAACATAGGAAATGCACACCACTTGATTTTGACGAGTTTCTCCTCTTTAAAGAGGAATCCCGTCTTCTTCAGACCAGAAAGCTCTTTCGGGAAAATCCAAATGACGCTGTATTGCCGCGCATTATGGAGGCATATCATGACCGCTTTCTTGGCCTGTTGGAAGAATACCTGATTTTCGGTGGCTATCCCGAGGTCGTGCTCTCCGAATCCAAGACGGCAAAGGCGGAAAAACTCAACTCTATTGTCACCTCGTATATCCAGAAGGACATCAGGGAGTTTGGTAATATTGAAAATATCGACGGTTATAATAATCTGCTGAAATACCTTGCTGTCGACGGAAATTGATTTTATCACGGTCAGAGAACAGCAGTGTCGGCTGATTGAAGTGAAGGCGGGAACCTTTGACAGGCCGGTCAAAGCGATGAGTGCTTTTGAGAAGAAATATCAGGGGCAGTTTGCCGGAGTCAGCAAGACTGTTGTCAACAGGTCGTGCCTCGCCCGGAAGAATGGGGTTCGTTTTCTTCCGGCTTGGTTATTGAAAAAATGATTCTTTGCACGGTTCCCGTGTCTGCCAATGCAGCCCGGCAGGACTCTGACTGGGATTTTCTGCTCATCGCTGATCATCCGTTGAACCGAGAGATCATAACAAAGCTGAAGGATGGGCCGTGTGATATTGAATTGGAAAATGATGAGGTGGTAAGCGGTATTATACGGAGCAGGCAGGAGTGTTCATTAAACGTGGTGCGTCTCCTATTTAGGGTGGTCAGGGACACAGAAAATCTTCGTTTTCCACTTGACTTTACTTGTCATAGATGTCCCTATTTATACGGTTTATAACGGAGCCATACCGTACAGCTTTCGTTAACTATCGCCAGCTGTTTTCTTCATATTCTTCCTTGATTCAACAAAGAACGTTTCAATTGCGGCGACGAACTGATGGAATCCGTCACTGCCGCCCGCAAGAAGACCGGCAGTCAGGATGATGTCTACAAAACGGATAAATCCTTGATTTACAGCCTCTGGCTCGAGAATCGTCGATAGCATGCCCACGCCAGCTGAACATACAAGCACTCCCAGTGAAAAACCGATCATGAGCGCAATGCGCCTCGTTTCATCTTGGTTAAGCACAGTTTTTTTATTGGTCTGTCGCCAAAAAGCAAGGACGACTTCTGTCACCCGTTCAACAAGCAGAACAATGATAAAAATTCCTCCCAAGGTACCGAACAGCGATTCAAAGTTGAAACTTTCTTTGATGGATGCACCTGCCGGAAAATTTATCGAAGACACGAGTGCCAGCAGAAACAATACACCCGCAAACAGAAACTTCCTGAAATCTTTCATAACAGGTTTCTCCTTTTTAGATTGATTTTATATAGCTTCTCCCCCCTGATCCTTTTACGGCTGAGGGGGAATCCTGCTGAATTTTAGAGCACGACCAATTCGGAATCACACTATTCTTCCAGAAATTCCGTGCATACTCGTCTGTCTTCCTCATATATGAGCCTGTTGATTAAGTCGATTTTTAAAACTTACTACACCGTATAGCGCATAACAAAGAGATAGTTACCGCTATATAATGTATAGATGGAACCCGCAAAGGTATTAAATCAACAGACTCATATATCCCAATGTCATGTTCCAGCGAATATCTGACGAATAAATGTATTTCCCAGCCAGAGTATATTGAGTTCTCCAATCATTGTTGCTAGGGCAATGTCTAAACAGGCAAAAGCAATTGAGCCAAATCCTGAACACTTGCCAAAGGATTATTGAAGTTGAATTGGAAGGCAACTTTTTGAGTCTTGTCCATAAAGACCAACTCTGTTTGCAATTTGATTCTACCAATGGTAGCGGTGTTGAGACTGGCCTCAAAGCTGGCGGAGCGAATATTCAAGAGACTGTCCAATCCATGTTTGATGATGTAATCACCGACGTTAGCCACGGCACCAACAGAAGTTTTCACTCCCTCTAAAAAGAGGCTTGCTGCTTCCAGGCTGGCATTGGCGGTTTCACGGGCGGTGAACAAGCCAATCATCCGGGGGTCTGCGTCAATGGGGAAGGTCTTGGCCGCCTGCTCAAGCCCGCGCAACGTTTGCTTGGCCACCTCTAGGCCAGCCTTTGCGGTTTCACGAGCGGTGAACAAACCGCCCACCCGAGGGTCTGCGTCAATGGGGAAGGTCTTGGCCGCCTGCTCAAGCCCGCGTAGCGTTTGCTTGGCCACCTCTAAAATGCCAATAGCGATAGTCTTGCCTGCTTCTAGAGTGCCGATCTGTGCGAAAAGGCGGGTAATCATAATTCCTCGCTTGGTTCTTTCCGCATTAAGCTCAACCAAACGAAAGATTTTTTCAAACTCATTGAATTGATTATGCCACTGTTCTTTCTCCCTAATCTTTCTCTTGTGAGAGGCTATCGTCTTCTTGGCTTTGTTGATTTCACCCTGAATGCTATCCACTTTCTTTTGGGCACCTGCTACGGCCTTTTGCGCATTTTTCAGCCCTTTGTTACTCTTATCCCGTTCTTTTTGGATCGTCAGACGCATGACTTCGATATCGTTATTGATTTTTTTCAACTCTGTCTTTACGTTTTGTACGGCCTTTTGCGCATCTCGCAGCCCCTTGCTATTTTTATCCCGTTCTCGCTGGATCGTCTGGCGCATGGCCTTGATATCCTTGTTGAGTCGGTTCACCTTGGCTTGCGCGTTTCGAATAGCCTTCTGGGCGTCGGAAATCTTACGGGTGGCCTTATCAGCCCCTGCTTTGATAGTCTTGGACGTCTCCGTCTTGAGATAGGCAAAGAGATCGTTTTGCATTGAGGCTTTGATCAAGAAAGCATCTCCATTAGCGAGTGTGCCGCCGTTGGCCTCAAAGGTGCAGGCAAAAAGATCAAAAATCTTGCCCGAGATCATAAAAGAGAAGCCTTTGTCTGAAATGCTGATTTTGGCCTCGCGGGTGAGTCCCAGCAGCGTAACGGCACCGGTGATCTCCACCTGATTTTTTTGGCCAAGCCGGAGATCTAATTCAAGCGATGCCTTTGGATCGCCATCCGCACCGGTCAGCTTAAAGAGCCCGACTAGGTTGATCACGTCTACCTCACCCTCTACGAGAATGCCTTTGACGTAATCAATATTGGCATAGGCATACGCTCGCAAGCCAGCGAACTGGACGATGCCTTGTACCGTAAAGCCTTGCGGGAACCGGAGTTCACCGATTTGGGTAGGCTGGGGCACAATGTAGACTTTGACCTCTTCAAAACCAAGATCCAGGACAGTTGTCGTCAACGCTTGAGGGATAGCCCAGGCAACCTGGGGTTTGCAAAAGGCATGCACTATGTCCATCAGGTAGAGCCGGTTAAAGGCAACCGCGATCATGCTCTTGCTGGGCATGGTCGAGTCGAACTTGACAGCCGCAGCTCCCTTAAAGTCTCCTACTTGCAATGCCCCTGCGATACCGATGACAGGCGCCAGCGGCGGATAGCTGATACCCAAATCCAGAGCCACGTCGGCAATAACAACACCTTTGGTGCTGAAGGGCTCGTTCCAGCTCCCTTTCATCGTTGCCTGGAGGGTGGCCGACATGGTGGGTGGTGTGACTTGTACTTGCAGGCCGCCGATAAACTGGAGCGTACTCTGATCAAGCTGGGCCTCCACCTTGCCTAGAAGGGTGAGCGAGAAATCGGACGGAGCTGGCTTGAGGCGGAACTTAACATCACCCATAGCCACATTTTCGGCAATCTGGATTCGTCCCTTAATACCCGCTTCCAGTACCAGATCTGATGGCCGGGTGCCGATGGCTGCGTATACACTCAGTGACGTGTGACCGGTCAACTCATCGACACCGAGGCCGGACAAGTCAAGATCGGCAAAGAAATTGATGCCCTGCTTTACGGTCGTGGCTCCTGGGGTAGTGACTCCAGGAGTTGGAGTTGCAACCCCGGAGGAGGGAGTTGTACTAGGAATACGCACGCTGGTCAGGGCAAAGGACGGGTCGTCTGACGAGGCCAGAATCAACGCGACATTGGAAAAGTGGAGACTATCCAAAACGTTGAGTCCTCCGTCAATATCGGAAAACTTCCAGCCTGCGGGCGGCTTAAAACCCACGATAAAGCCCCAGCCCCTGCCAGCGATCTGTTTGACCACGATCTCGGTTTGACCAAATGGAGAGCTTGCGGCAAAGGAACAAGACTTGCGTTGGGGAGCAATGGAAACAGTGATGCCGGATAACTTGACGGCCAGCACGCTGGCTGGTACCGGCAAGCTGCGGATAGCATTGCCGTCGCACAACTCCTGCATCAAGGGCGACAGACTGAAGGAGGAGGGAATATTTCCCGTGAGCACAAAATCGCCGGGGAAGTTGTAGGCGACGGCAAAACTGGCGCTGCCAATCTTGAGCGTGCCACCAATAGTGCCGCTGATTTTTTTCTGCCGGTTCGCCTGTACTGTTCTTTTGACACTCAGATTGACGTTATTGATGTTTAGCCCATCAATACCAACCGGAATCTCCCAAGGGGTGGTAGCATTGCCGGAAAGTGAGAATGCACATGTTTTCGGGGTAACTGAAACGGCCACATTGGAGAAGACAAGGTCGGGGAGATCAGGAGGAAGAGTGTCGGTATCCAGAAATTGTTCAATCAATGTCGATAGGTTTAGGCGGGGGATTATACCCTTGAACGTCCAGTCCTGGCCGGAAGCGGAATTATCTGCCGATAGTATTATGTCTGTACCGGCCAAATTGATGATGCCGCTGATAGTTCCGGTCGTGCTGCTGCGTGCCCCCCCGGTATGGAAGATGTTTAATTCCAGGTTGGTCAGGGCTACAGCGGTGTTTCCTAATTCAAAAGACCAATCGCTTGTAACTTGGACATCTACAGCGTAGCTCTTGCTTTTGGGGTTAGCGTTGAGAACAAGCGTGGTGATGGCCAAATCGGGGAATGGCTCAGCTTCCAACCCAAAATCTTGGAGAAGTGTTTTTATATCAATCTTGCTGTTTGGAGCCAGACTGCCGGCAAAAGAAAAGTCCGGCAGGGAGACAAGAACATCAATATCAATGCCGTGAATGCGGACCCGACCGCCTATGGACACGTAAGAAAGTCTCTGCGCCGGTAGAGTGAAGCCAATCTTGACCTTGGTAATAGAAGGTTCGCTTAATCCCAAGGTTTTGAGGCTCTGGGACACGCTGTTACAAAGCTCTTTCCCGCCTGAGAACTCTGCCAAAACACTCAGGGTTGGCAGGCCCTTGTCTGCCTCAGGTAATATTTCAACAGCCCAGTATCCCGCGCCACTAATGTGTAAAATAATTTGAAAATCTGTATCTCCTATTTGGACGGTTCCCCCCACTTGGCAGGAAAACGACGAGATTGTTCTGTTGGCTGTGGAGGGCTCATGGGTGATTTGAACACTTACAGTTATTTCTGCAATGGCAAGCAAATCTGAAATAATTTCCCAATGAAGCGGCGAAGTCACGCTAAAGGATAACGAGGATTCTTCTTTCTGCTGAGGGTCAAACTGTAATCCAAATTCTTCAAGAACAACAGACTGGAACGCATCGATGCCAGGGGGGAGATAGGCGACCATACGGGAACCGCCGCCCAAGTTGACCAAATCGGACAGGCTCAACGGCGGAATATCTTTTAACACCGGGTTTACCAACCAAGTGCCATTGTCAGTTGGTTTGGCAATCATCGAGAGTTTTTTATCCGCGACATTGAGTGTGCTGTTGATTTCGAGGGTAACAGCAGGCGGAGAATCCCCGCCCTGATCAATGACTGTCAATTGAATATGCCCTAATGCGATGCCGGGGCCAGCTATGCCTAATATTCTCAAAGTTTCGAAAGATTCTCCAGCTACAGATAGCGTTGCCGGTGCTTGTTCCAATAAATTTATGGCAGCATTTTTAATTACCAATTGCTGCCCAGGTAGCGTTTCCACCAACCGAATAATCTCAGGCGAGTCTGTCGTTGTCTTGTTCAGGACGAGTTTTCCGCCATCAAGCTTTTGTTTAAGTTGTGATCCAATATCTTTTAATCGCATATAACTCACCGATTGGTCAATAAAAAATGCATATAATTAATTAACTTAATATCGACAAATCAAAATGTTACAAGAATAGTCGATATTATTGCCGTATTTGCATAAATATTTTTCAAGCACTTTTTATAGTTATTTGATAATTTTTCCTAAACAAGAATTATCTTAACGCGCTGTTTTTATGAATATTCAGTTAACATACTGATCTTACTCGACAACACATCAAATCATTGTTTTGAAAGAAAAAAGAATTAATTTAATTACTGAAATATTAACCAATCGGTGAGATATAATTCCTTCCAGAAAACTGTTTTCAAGCTTGATGAGGTATAGTTATATCGCGCCCTGAGGATGCTTCATAGTAGGTAACATGAAATTCGACCGGGTTTGACGCAGCCTGATTCTCTTCTATTGTCAGCACGATATTGCCAGGCCTAAAGTTGGCCGGATTTTCATCTGCAAAACCTGCTACCCGAAATCTACCTGTTTGCACCGCCTGAGGGTTTGGTTCAATAATGCCCGGACTGATCAAGCTGCACGAAGTCAAGTAGCATGTCTGAAAATAAAGGTGGTTGTTGAGTCTTTGGAGGATATCTTTCGATGGGTGATCGTATTGCCGACACTTAGCATTGCCAATTCCAGCATCCTCATCATAAAAACCTGCTGATATTATAGCTACAGTTGGTTGCGTATTATCCAGAAAAGCACCCTGAGCTGAAAGTTTGCTTCCATGATGCCCTGCTTTGAAGGCATGCACAGGGCGCTGATTCAAGGCATGCACAGGGCGCTGATCCCTGATGACCTCATTCTCGTGCGGGCCTTCAAGATCTCCACCCGTGTAATATCTGAAATTACCGAACTGTATAAGGAAGGCAAGGCTCCCCCAATTGGCATTGTTATGAACCTTGTTTGATGCAATACAAGTCATAGTTATGCTTGGGCCGAGTCCAAGCAATTCACGATCTACATCGCATTTCTGAAAACCGCGAAATCCCTTTTTTTTTGTTGTAACCTCTGATGGCGTATACTTATCTGCCTGTTGATAAGCCTGTTGATAATAATCGCGCAGATTCAACAGCCCTCCGTAATGATCATTATGATTATGCGAGAGAATTATTATATCTAGCTTCATGCCACAGGTGTTTTGCACGTACTGTGCAACCGTTGGTCCTTCGGATGATGGTCCCCCGTCTATTAATACCGATTTTCGGATGAGAACTTGATTGTTCACCAGCTCTTTCACCAGAATAAGGGTGGAATCCCCCTGACCAACGTCAAGATGATGAATTTCGAGTTTCCAGGTCATATTTTTTTCTCCTCGTCACCCGCTCTTTCAGCATTATCCAAGGCCGCTGCAACCGCTTCACGTTCCACCTGTAAAGCCACCAACCTCGGGTCGTCGTCAAGCGGGCGGTCGTACACGCCCTCTTCAAACGCAGCCAGCCTGATCCTGGCCGTTTCCAGTACGCCAGTGGCCGTCCACTTTTTGGTTTCCAGGATGCTGATCTGCTCCTGCAAAGTATTAATCTCGGCCCCGCGCCAATCAATCTCGTTTTTCAGCTTGGCCCACTCCGCCGTCTTGTCAATTCCCGGCAACCCCTGGTACCACAGTTTCCATTCGTCAATTTCTCGTTTGCGCTTCTTGGCTAGGCTTTTGGCTTCGTTGATTTCGGCCTGGATGCGATCTACCTGGGCCTGCGCGTCCTGGATAGCCGCTTTCAGGGCTTCGGCGGCCAGCGGACCCTCTGCTCTTTCCTTTTCCAGTTGGTCTCGAAGTTCAACCGCAAGACGGTCGAGTTGCTCCAGCCGCGCTTGGGCCTCTGCCACGGCTTTTGAGGCGGCCGGAGTTTTGGCAGCAGTTGTGTTGATCTCTACCTTTTTCGCCATAACGTCTCCTTTTATGAACTCGTGAGTCGCGAGTTCTCACTTCGTTTAAAGCTCTAAAAAATACAAGAACGAGAAGACTTACTCACATTGAGCGGGTTGTCTTTTTTGAAAAATAGATTAAAATTCACCATAATTCCATACTGTTCGCTATAACCATCTTATAATACTGTAATAATGGAAAAATACTCGGTTGAACGAATTGATCATTTAGGCATAGTGGCCGGAACAATTAAAGATCTCGGACTGGTAGAACTTATTGACTCCCACTTGGGCCATTATGAAAATGAAACTTTGTCCGCTGGGGAAACCGTAGCTGGAATGATATTGAACGGATTAGGTTTTTCCAATAAGCCCATGTCGTTGACCCCTTTATTTTTTCAGACCTGTCCTCTTTCTTTGCTGTTTAGGGACGGAGTGAATGCCGATGATTTTAATCGTTTCAAACTCGGGCGCGTCCTCGACCGTCTGCACAATTTTGGAACCGAAGCACTTTTCAGTCACATAGCTGTCGATGTCTGTGAAAAAGAAAACATTGACTTTCGTTTCAATCATTTGGATACAAGCGCTTTCAGTCTGACGGGTGAATATCTTCCAGATGCTGATGAGCAGGCGATTTCTATCACCCACGGACATTCTAAAGACCATCGCCCTGATTTAAAACAGGTCATGCTTGAAATGATGGTTACTCAGGATGGCGGAATTCCAATTTTATTTAAAAGCTTAGACGGTAACAGTTCAGACAACACTGTCTTTAAGGATCGTGCGGCAGCTCTGATCAAAGAGTTTGAACAGTCTGAAACCCCTCGGTATATTGTAGCCGACTGCAAGATGTATACTCGGAAGAATGCCCCAAATTTAAGTAAACTGCTTTTTGTCACCCGTATTCCTCAAAATATAAAAGAAGTTGAAGAAGTTATCACTCAGGCCTTGGATAACACAGATGACTGGCTGGAATTCGATGACGGACCTAACGTCAAGATGTTCAATGTGGAGCATTATGGAATCAGGCAGAGGTGGCATGTTGTTTCTTCTGAAGCTTCTCGTCAAAAATCCGTCAAAAAAATCGAAAAAAAGGCAAAAAAAGAAAGAGTTAAGATCCAGAAAGCAACTTTTCACCTGCAAGCGGATCGCTTTCACTGCGTAGAAGATGCAATCAAAGCAGGCGAGAAATTAGCCAGCAGATGGAAGACCCACAGCCTATCATCGTATGAAATCATAGAACATAAACAGTACAAAGGGAAAGGACGTCCGAAAAAAGGTGAACAACCTGTCGCAATTGATTATCAGATAGTTTTAGCAGCACAGCTTGACAGCGACAAAGTGGATCGACTGCAAAAAGTAGCTGCATGTTATATCATAGGCACTAATATCCATGAAGAACATCTGTCTGTACAGGAAGTTCTTGATGCCTATAAGGAACAAAACCATGCGGAACAAGGGTTCCGTTTTCTGAAGGATCCTTTATTTTTTGCTTCCTCCTTATTTTTAAAAAAGCCGTCTCGAATTTCTGCATTACTTATGGTCATGGTGCTTTCACTGTTAGTTTACGGGATAGCAGAAAGACGAATGCGTAATCGGTTAGCTGAACAGCAGGAAACCGTTCCTAATCAAATTAATCAGCCTACTCAGACACCTACTTTGCGCTGGATTTTTCAGTTAATGGGCGGAATCAGTCGTATCAAAATCACTGTTGGAAACCGGGTTAAATATGTTTTTGACGGCATTACCGAGCTGAAAAAACGAATACTGTTACTCTTTGGTGATGGTGTGGCTAATATATATCAAATTTCATAAAACCGCACCCGCTCAATGTGAGACTTATCTAAAGAAAAAACATAAAAGAGCATACAAATTGTAAATGTCTACCAAACATTTAATCTTCACAATGAAGGAATTTGTATGCTCACATACTTATATGACTCACTCTACGGTTTTCGTAAAGTATTTTCCCGTCATCGCACATGGTTAATATTTGTGATGATAGTTTTAGGATTCATCGGCAGCAGTGAAATGACAGGTGTTTCCTCTTTCTGTCGTTTTTGGCTGATAGACAACCAAGGGTACCATACTTTACTGCGTTTTTTTCGCTCTTCAGCTTGGGAATTAAGTGGCTTATTGGAGCACTGGGCTGTTTTTGCCATCTATCAACAACAAGCCATTTGCTCACAAGGTCGTGTCGTTACACTCGGAGACCACACATATGTCCCCAAGGAAGGTCGCCGAATGCCCGGTGTTGTAACTTTACGCCAAGATTCTGAAACACAAAGCAAACCCTCGTATTTCAGAGGTCAGTGCTGGGGAGGCCTAGCTTTGGCAGTCGGGGGCATGACAACTCCTTTTGCACTACCGTTGAACTTAGCGCACTGCGTGCGGGCTTTTAGTCCTCAGCATATTCCATTGTTTCGTGGTTACAATTTGGACAGCCAAGCACAGGCATAAATCCTTCATGGTACGTTCCGTTATATTCCGCCATAGCAACTTCTACATCTATGATTGCCTCATTAACCTGCATTTCATGAAAGCAATGCGAACAACGATAATTGTACTCCTCTGGAGGAGGACCAAACGGAATGTCCTCCCCTTCCTTCATCGGCTGGATATGGTTCATATTTTCCTGATTTAATATTTTCCGACTCGTCATAAATAAGTCCGTATTTAGGATGCCATATTTTCCATAATCCCATTTTGCCGCCACAACAACGACATTTCATTGGATCGTATCCACTAATCTTTTCATATCTTTCACGATACTTCTTTTTTGTTACGATTTCATAGGCACCCTTAACCATCCTGCCGAGTTTTTTTATTCCCTGCCTGATAACTTCCGCCCACTTCTTAAAAGATTTCGTACTCTCCAAGCCGTAATAGCGAACCCTGTGAAAATTTTTAGGCATTATGTGCTGAACCATTCGCCCGATAAAGGTAAAGACATCTACAACTTCGAACACTTTTGATTTCGTTTTATGATCTTTATACCAATACTTTACTGTTTCTCCGTCATAACTAACAATACGCCTTACTGCAATCGGTGGACTCGCAACATATTTCGCCAAATAACGCGCTAATCCTTTACAGTTATTCGGAACATCACCCTTGCTCACATTCGCAACGAGACCATTAGGATATTTCTCCCACAACTCATTGATCAATTGATTAATCTCCGCACGTGCAAAAAAATCCTTCAGCATGCCGAACAAGTGATATTGCCATTTCTTATGAATAATTTCATAGTTAAAATAGCCCAAATCAACCCACCGCTCAGTCTCAGTATCAACCCCGCCACTTGTCATTATAATATGCAAATGCGGATTATAATGCCCGGAACGACCATGGGTTTGAACAACAACAATACATCCTATTTTCAAAAGAAAACGTTTTACTGTGCTGACAACATCTTCCAAGCATTCATGACCAACCTTCATAAACATCGACAGCAGGCTGCCGTCATGACGCTGATGGTAAAAGACTATTCGTAATTGCTCTGGTATTGTTAAAACGATGTGACGGTAAATTACTCCGGGATGCAGCATATTGCTCACCTGGCACACAAAATCGTCTACATATTTTTTCGCACAGGATAAACAAAAACCACTCTTGCAACTAAAGGCAATTCTTCTGACATCTTGACCACAATCCATGCAAATATGCTCACTGTAGCCATTCGATTCTTTGCCACAGCCCAACATTTTCTGAACAGGATCTTCATATTGTGAATCTGCGTATTTTGGATGAAGATCTTTAAAATCGTCCCAGTTGTCTAAGAAAATATTGGTGAATATTTCTTTATCTATTTTTTCAGTCTTGGACAATCGCATTTCATAAAAATACAGGACATCCACGTTTACAATCAACAACAAAATATAACCTGCCGACAATTAAGATTAAAAAATGGAAATTCCTATGCTTTTGAATTAATTTTCTATTGAAAGTTAGTAAATCAAATAAGAAAAGAGTCTTGTTGTCATATATTAGGCAGCTTGCACTTTCTTGGTCACATAAAACAACTTTTTCATTATCAGTAACTCATCGATTGGTCAATAAAAAGTGTATATAATTAATTGACTAAACATAAACAAATCATAACGTTATAAGAGATGCCGGTATTTTGACCGTATTTGCAGAGATGTCCTTTAAGCGCTATATTGGGCCAGATAATAAGTATTCCTAAACAGGAAACTTCTCAACAGCCTATTTTCACAAGCAATCATCCAATATGTTGATTTCACTTACTAAGATTTCAAGGTGTTGTTTTTTCATGTAAAACAATTAATTCAATTACTAGATTATTAACCAATCGGTGAGCAGTAAGATAAGAATATGCCTCAAGCTGAGGGCTTCTTTGTAGATAAAAACTTATGCTCGACAATAGACTGTCATTATCTATTTTTCCATTACTATCGTGTGATAGGTTCCAAAGTTCTATATTCCATAAAGCTGCATCGATATATCTCCCTGAATAAGCTGCATTTTGCTCCAAGTAGTTTAGGGTCTCATAGTTTTTTGCGTACCGGGCAGTCTTTGCTTCCTCTCTAGCCTCACGGGAAGCATTAACAAGTAGTGTGCCAATTAAAGCGAGTATAACGCTTATTGATGTAAATATAGCAGCCTGCCAACGCTGACGAATTTTATCACGATGTTTTAGTTCGTCATACTTTATCCTGAGCAACCCTGATGCGATTTTTAGCAATCCATCCCTGCGGCTCAGGTAACTTTTCAGCCAAAAACTATATGTCAACAATATGTTTTTTCCTTCTATTAAACAAGAAGGACGAAGATCAGCCGCTAACGGCGGTTCAATTTTATTGTCTGTTGGCAGTCCTTCGTCATTAACATGGCAGCATAAATTTTCAGGGAAACATTCAACTTCTTCCCTCAAACCTTTGGCAACAGCATCAGGTTCACCGTCAATGATAACTGCAATAATATTATTAGATTTTCCCTGAAGTTTGAATTGGAGTATTTCTTCATTTACCCAGCAAGAAACGACGGAATGGGGTGAGCATAGAACAATGAGGAACTTGGAATCCTCAAGGGCCGATTTTATATCATCAGACAGGGAAACCGATACAGACAACTCTTCTTCATCAAGAAAGATTGGAAAGAATGGCTTTTTTGACTTGAGCGACAGTTCTTTTCTGATGGCCCTTGGGATAGCAAAATTTTCTAAATTTTTATGTAACCATTTGGCAATGCGTGTATCTTTGCGACTATAGCTGATAAATGCAGTGTAAGTATAGCCGATATTATTTCGAGTATTTTTCTGTAACATTCTAAATGGTTGCCGTCTTATTGTAGATTATACTTCGTCAATACTATGAACAACTCATTGAGTGCCCCCTCTTACCTCGCACAATTACACACATGCCATGCGGCGATTTCTGCTGTCGCCGTTAATTGAAATTAATCAGCAAAGTACAACCTTACCAGAAAATTGAGATATTTTCTTCACCGATCTTTCACCCGCCCCTCCTCAACCCAACAATACAGCACCGGCACCACAAAGACCGTCAGCATAGCAATAATCATCCCGCCAAAAGAGGGAATAGCCATAGGTACCATGATATCCGAGCCCCGACCCGTAGAGGTCAGAATCGGAATCAGGGCCAAAATAGTGGTGGCCGAGGTCATCAGGGCCGGGCGAATGCGCCGCTGCGCCCCGTGCAGGACCATCTCCCGGATGTCCTGCCGGGTTCTCTCCTCCTTATCTTTGAGGTGGGCCCTGGACTCATCCAGATAGGTAGCCATCAGCACCCCGTCATCAGTGGCAATGCCGAACAGGGCCAGGAAGCCCACCCAGATAGCCACAGAGAGGTTGATGCTCTGGACCTGAAAGAGTCTGCGCATATCGGTATCAAAGAGCGAGAAATCCAGAAACCAGTCCTGCCCGTAAAGCCAGATCATCAGAAAACCGCCGGACCAGGCCACCAGGATGGCGGAAAAGACCATCATGGTGGTGCTCAGAGAACGGAACTGGAGATAAAGAATGACCATGATCACCAGCAGGGCCAGGGGCAGGATCACGGACAGCCGTTTCTGAGCCCGGACCTGATTTTCGTAATTACCCGCAAAGGTGTAGGAAACACCGGGCGGAATCCGTAACTCACCGCTATTGATCTTCTCCTGGAGAAACTGGCGGGTCTGCTCCACCACATCGACTTCAGCAAAGCCCTTTTTCTTATCAAAAAGCACATAACCAGTCAGGAAGGTGTCCTCGCTCTTGATCATCTGGGGGCCGCGTACATAGCGGATCACCCCTCAACGTTTTGCACGCCCTACAAGGGCTACAGGGTTGTTTTTCTCTTCGTCAGTGGATAAGGGGTAACATGAGGAGCCGTGTACGGATCCGTACGCACGGTTCTGTGGGTAAACGGGAGCTTCGGTTCCCTCTCTGACCGGAGCTGATATTTTATCAGCTCCCTTCCCGCCCGGATTGACCGGAGCTGCTGCCCGTTTTCTCAATATACCTGCGAAGTTTTTTATCGAAGGTCAGAACCTCCCGCTGTTCAACAGCATGATATGCCCAGAGCAACGTGTCAACAAAATCAAATGATGTTACAGGATAGCACTCTAAGGCTTTCAGGAACACATCAGGTTTTTCGACTGCAACCAGCTGCCTGTTGACAAGTTCACTGAGATGCTGCTGAATCTGCTCTCTATCCACTTTGTAGACTTTTTGCAGAACATAAACAACCTCGCATGCTGCCTCCATCGGAAGAAGCGTGTCTTTCTCCTCAATGATTTTCGCTGCTTTTGCCGACAGGTCGGGATGATCATCCAGCAGATAGCGCAGGACAATATTTGCATCAACAAGGGTCATGTTTTTCCTTTACAGCATCCTGCCAAGCCTCATGCTCACGGGCAATCAGGGATGAATCCGCGTATCGGCGCAGGCAGCCTTGAAGACTTCTCTTAGGGGTTGTACTTTTTTCCTGATGCGCCGCAGAGAGCACAATAATCTCCACCTGCTGTCCCCAAAATTGTTTAGGAAGATGCAGATGAACCCGCCCATTTTTTACTGTCTGGATTTTTCGAATCGCTTCCATGTTGGCCTCATTCGGATATGCTATCAAGATATATCTTCATCATAATCTCACTATACAGCAATCATTCTGTGCAGGTAAAGAGGCAAATTCAAGATCATCCCGCTTTCCCCTCCTCAACCCAACAATACAACACCGGCACCACAAAAACAGTCAGCATAGCAATAATCATCCCGCCAAAGGAAGGAATAGCCATAGGCACCATAATATCCGAGCCCCGACCAGTGGAGGTCAGGATAGGAATCAAGGCCAAAATAGTAGTGGCCGAAGTCATCAGGGCCGGACGGATGCGGCGTTGGGCCCCGTGCAGAACCATGTCGCGGATGTCCTGCCGGGTTTTCCCTGTAAAACGGGCCCGTGATTCATCCAGATAGGTTGCCATGAGCACGCCGTCGTCGGTGGCGATGCCAAAGAGGGCCAGGAAGCCCACCCAGATGGCTACAGAAAGATTAATACTCTGGACCTGGAAAAGCCTGCGCATATCCGTATCAAAGAGGGAAAAATCCAGGAACCAGTCCTGCCCATAGAGCCAGATCATCAGGAAACCACCAGACCAGGCCACCAGGATGGCGGAAAAGACCATCATGGTGGTGCCCAAAGAACGGAACTGGAGATAGAGGATCACCATGATCACCAGCAGAGCCAGGGGCAGGATCACCGACAGTCGTTTCTGGGCCCGGATCTGATTTTCGTAATTGCCAGCAAAGGTGTAGGAGACACCGGGCGGAATCCGCAGCTCGCCGCTGTCGATCTTCTCCTGTAGAAAGCTGCGGGTCTGCTCGACCACGTCCACCTCGGCAAAACCCTTTTTCTTATCAAAGAGCACATAGCCGGTCAGGAAGGTGTCCTCGCTCTTGATCATCTGCGGGCCGCGCACGTAGCGGATATCGGCCAGCTGGGCCAGCGGGATGTGCTTGCCCGTAGAGGCGGTGACCAGGATTCGTTCCAGGGCCTCCAGGGAATCCCGCCGTTCCCGCTGATAGCGCACCCGGACCGGATAACGTTCTCGGCCTTCCACGGTCATGGTGATCATCTTGCCGCCCACTGCCGCAGCAATGACCTCCTGGACCTTGCCCAGCCGGATGCCGTGGCGGGAGATGGCCTCCCGGTCAATGACGATTTCCAGATAGGGCTTGCCAACCACCCGGTCAGCCAGCACGGTCAGCGGCGAGACCGAAGGCACCTGTTTGACCAGCCGTTCCAGATCTAGACCTACTTTTTCAATGGTGGCCAGATCCGGCCCCTTGACCTTGATGCCCATGGGCGCACGCATGCCGCTCTGGAGCATAACGATGCGGGCCGCAATGGGCTGGAGCTTGGGAGCCGAGGTTACACCAGGAATCTCAGCAGCCACAACAATCTCGTTCCAGATATCGTCGGTATTTTCAATGCCGGGCCAGGGCTCGCGGTCCGGGTTGATGGCCGGGTTAAGGGCTGGTCGCCAGAGGCGAAAGGGTTTACCCTCAGCGGAAGGGATAAGGGCTCCTCGTTCATCCCGTTCAAAGCGACCCTGAACCAAGTAGGGCATGCCGTCCCCGGCCTTGAGCAACACTCCTTCCGGGCTGCGGCAGAAATCCTTACGATCCCTCCGCCATTGAAAGAGCAGGCGTTCTCCTTTCTCGTTTTTCAAGTATTCAGGATGGTAATTGATAATGGTCTCGATCATAGACAGGGGAGCCGGGTCCAGCGGGGTCTCAGCCCGGCCCAGCTTACCTACGGCGGATTCCACCTCCGGGATAGCAGTAATGGCTCGATCTTGGGCCGCCAACACCTCCTGTACTTCCGAGATACCGGCATGGGGCATGGTAGTGGGCATGTAGAGGAAGGAACCTTCATCCAAAGATGGCATGAATTCCCGACCCAGCCCAGGAAAGCTGTGCGCCAGACTCATCATCGGTTGGGTCCGGCGGATGCTGTCCGGTAGCCAGCCGGTAAGCTTTGGAACACCCAGCCAGACCGATGCTCCGACTAAAACAATGAACAAAGGGAAAATCAGAAAGATCAACTTCCAGCGTAGGAACACCCGAAGAAGATGAGGATAGAGCCACTGAAAAAGCTGGAAAAAGCCTAATAAGCCGCCGATGAGTAGACCGACAAAGAAGAAATTGCTCCACGCCCCTTGTTCAAGCCCCAGGGGCTGCCAGCTGCGGGCCAACAGCACCATGACCAGCAGGATCATGATCCAGTTTTCTATCCGGCTGAGGATAGGCAGAATCTTTGCGGGCAAAAACTGGAGGATCAGGCGGTAGAGGCCCAGGCCGAGCAGAATCAGGGCCAGCAGGTGAACCTTCCAGGCCAGCACAGCCCCGGCAAGGATCAACAGCGCAGGTAGGAAGAAACGGATCTTCCTGGATGCCTTGCCCTTTTTTTTGCGCCGGAACAGAACATGGGCCAAAGGCGGCAGTACGGTCAGGGCGATGACCACCGAGGAGATCAGGGCAAAGGTCTTGGTGTAGGCCAGGGGCTTGAACAGCTTGCCCTCGGCGGCTTGCATGGTAAAGACCGGCAAGAAGCTGACGATGGTGGTGGATACGGCGGTCAGCACTGCGCCGCCCACCTCCACCGAGGCATCGTAGATGATCCGCAGGGTGGATTCTTCCGGCCCGGCCTCATCCAGCCGGGTGAGAATGTTTTCGCAAATGATGATGCCCATGTCCACAATGGTGCCGATGGCGATGGCAATGCCGGATAGGGCCACCACATTGGCATCCACGCCAAAAAGCTTCATACCAACAAAGGCCATGAGCACGGTCAGGGGCAGGAGAGCGGAGATGAGAATCGAGCTGCGCAGGTGCATGACCGTGACCAGCACCACGATGATGGTGATCAGGATCTCCTCGCTCAGAGCGGTCTTCAGGGTATCCAAGGTCTCATGGATCAGGCCGGAGCGGTCGTAAAAAGGCACAATGGTGACCTTGCTCACGGTGCCGTCGGCCAGGGTCTTGCTCGGCAGGCCCGGTGAGATCTCCCGAATCTTGTCTTTGACCCGCTCAATGGCTGCCAGCGGGTTATCGCCGTAGCGCACCACTGCCACCCCGCCCACCACCTCGCTCCCAGCCTTGTCGAGCACGCCCCGTCGCAAGGCCGGGCCGAGGCTCACCGTGGCTACGTCTGATATCCGGATAGGGATATTATCCACGGCCTTGATCACCGACTGCTCCAGATCCTTGATGCTCTTGACAAAACCGATGCCTCGGATCACGTACTCCACCCGGTTGATCTCGATGGTGCGTGCGCCCACGTCGATATTGGACTGACGCGCTGCGGCAAAAACCTCCTCCAGGCTCACGCCCCGATCATGCAGGGCATCCGGGTCCACGTCAATCTGGTATTCCTTGACAAAACCGCCGATGGAGGCCACTTCCGAGATCCCGGAAGCCCCCATCAGGGCGTAGCGCACATACCAATCCTGGACGGAACGCAGTTCGGCCAGATCCCAGCCGCCTGCGGGTTTGCCCTCCGGGGTCCGACCTTCCAGGGTGTACCAGAAGATCTGCCCCAGGCCGGTGGCATCCGGGCCAAGCGTTGGCTGCACACCGGTGGGCAGAGTTCCCGGCGGCATGCTGGACAGCTTTTCCAAGAGCCGGGATCGCGACCAATAAAACTCCACTGAGTCGTCAAAAATGACGTAGATGGAGGAGAAACCGAACATGGAATAACTGCGCACGGTCTTGACGCCGGGTAGTCCGAGCAGGGACACGGTCAGGGGATAGGTGACCTGGTCCTCCATATCCTGGGGCGACCGGCCTGCCCATTTGGTGAACACGATCTGCTGGTTTTCGCCGATATCCGGGATGGCATCGACCGGCACCGGATCGCGGGGCAGCTCGCCAAGGTTGAAGTCAAAGGGAGCTACCATCAGACCCCAGCCGGTCACGGCCAAGAGCAGGAGCGCCATCACCATCTTGTTGAGCAGGCAGAAGCGAATAATTGCGCTGACAAGGGAGGTGGCTGGGGGGAGTTGGTTGTCTGTTAGGTTCATACTATTGCTGGGAAGGATAAAAGAGTGGGTGAGTGATTCATGAAAGGCAGCCTCTGCATTCCGTTACAGTGTACCTCCTGCTCAGGAGGAAATAAAGGGCGAGTGCAGCTTCTGCTTCTGCTTCTCCTTCTGCCTCTTTGCCCTACTGCCAACGCTCAAACATCTCAGCCCGAGCAAGACCGGACCGATGCAACACCCCAATCTTAGTATCAACATAATCAATAACCAGGGCCTTCTTGCCCTCTGCCGGACGCATGATCCGCCCGACCACCTGAAGAAGACGGCCTTCAAAGCGAATCGGGGTTGTCAGCACCAGGGTGGAAAGGCCTGGGCAGTCAAAGCCCTCGCTGATCAGCTGCAAGGTGGAAAGCAGCACCTGGACCTCGCCCTTTTGCACCCGCTGCACGATCTCGGTTCGGGCAGTCATCGAAATACTGCCGGTGAGCATTTCCGCGATAATGCCCTCCTGCTGCAAGCCGTCAAGCAGCTCTTGGCAATGGGCCACCCGGTCAGAAACCAACAAAACTGTGCCTTCATCCCCCTGTTGAATCTTCTTGACCACATCTGTGATGATCTGCTGATTGCGCTCCTGATCCTGGGTCAGGGCCTTGATCATCTTGGGATATTCCCCGGAATACGGGTAGAAAAAGGCGGTCTCTTGCTGGATAAGATCAGGTCGGACAACAGCCCCTGTTTCAGCCAGCACTTCTGGATCCACCGCATGGACCCGATCCCCCATATAACTGTAGATAAGCCTAGTCATTCCAATTTCACGGCGAAAGGCCGTAGCGGACAGGCCCAGCATGTAAAAGCTATCAAAGCCGCTCACCACCTCGGTAAAAAGGGTGGCCGGAACCCGATGGCATTCATCAACAATGAGATGACCAAAGCGCGGAGCCAGGTCTGCCAAACGATTACGGGCGGTATTGACAATGGCCACGGTCACGGGCCGGGGATCATAACGTCCGCCGCCTGCCTGCCCGGCCCGTATATTGAGAAAGGTCGCGATCCGCGCCATCCATTGTTCCAACAGCTCGCGAGAATGAACAAGAATAATGGTAGGTTGCCTGCGCTCGGCAATCATTTTCAAAGCCATAACGGTCTTGCCGGAACCGGTCCCTGCCTCCAACACCCCAAAGGAATGCCCGGTCAGGGCCTGAACAGCCTCTTGCTGGTAAGGGCGCAGCTCTCCGACAAAATCATAGCTTACAGGAGCCACCTTCCTTCGTTGATCAACCAGCGCCGGATCAACACCCAGCAGACGACGACAGATGAGCACTGCCCGGTTACCGAAGCCTCGGGGAAAAATAAGATTATCCCCTTCCTCACGATAAAAATACAATTTCGGTTTGATCTGCTTGCCCAGCCAACGAGAATAGCGCTGAGCAGCCAAATATTTAGGATTATCCACGGTCAATTGCTCTCGGATCGCGGCCTGGAGTTCTTCCGGGGCTCCACTGAGAACGCACTCGGATTTCACAGTTAATTGCACGGACAACTGCGGTGCTTCCATGTCTCCCCCCTTGTCCTTTTTATTGCCAGATCTATACAATCAGATCCTCAGCTGGAAAAAATACCGCGTCCTGTTTCTGTCTGTTGACTTTCTTAGTGCTCCATGCTTAAAAAAGAAGCAGTGAACATCCCTTCTCTGGTATGCCGATAATTATGCCGAACACCCTAGCCCATCTCGGAGTACAAACCCTGCTGACCAAGGCAGCCATCCCGCAGGCGAACAGCAAGTGGATCGGTCTCGGCTGCCTGCTCCCAGATCTCCCCTGGATTCTGCAACGGTTGGCACGCAGCTTTCTTCCGGTTGACCCAATTGACTTGAGGATCTACACAATTATTCAGTCGAGCCTCTTGCTTTGCCTGCTGCTCTCCGCCGCCATGGCCCTGCTGACCCAAAAAAGTCGGAAAGTCTTCCTGATCCTGGCTCTAAACAGCCTGCTCCATCTCCTGCTGGATGCCTGCCAGATAAAATGGGCTAATGGTTCTCTGCTGCTGGCCCCCTTTTCCTGGGAGCTCACCAGCTTCGGTTGGTTCTGGCCGGAAGAATGGCCGTCCCTCTTGCTGACGCTTTTTGGCCTGTTGGTCTTCCCTGTTGCTGCATGGCGGGATAGAGTTTCACCAGGTGGCGCAGGCCAGTCCCTACCACCCTACACCGTAACCCCACCCTGCGCGGAAAACAAAAATCGTTTTTTTGGAAAAATATCTCAGAACAAAAGACTGTTGAGCGCCTGTCTTCTTCTCGGCTATTTCCTTCTCCCCTTTTTCTTCTTTACCGGCCCTGTGGCAGCCAACAATCATTACGTGACCACTTTGAAAAGCAACCAACGCCGAGGCATGAAGATCCAGTTTGATCGCAAATCCTATCGCAGCAGCGATCAAAGTATTCTTTCCTATAACGGTGAAAATTTCCAGCTCAAAGGGAACAAGCTCCCTATTCAAAATAGCATTCTTTCCCTGCGAGGTCAATTCCTTGACAATCATACCCTCCTTATCAAGGACTATCATATCCATCAACGTTTCCGTGATATTGCTTCCAAAATTGGAATATTTTTCATCGGGACGGCCTGGTTAGTTGCACTCTGGAAAAAACATAGTAGGATAAGTGAAACAATGAAACAAGACTGATAAAAAAATCTCCGAATTTATCAGCCCCTATAAACAGCTTCTTATTCTGGTTAAACACATGATCTCCCCTAGCCATCGTCAATATATTTTTCTGCTTTTTTTCTGCGCATTCCCCCTGATAACAGTCTCGGTCAAGGCCGGACAAACACCGCCGGTCTCCTTGACGTTGCCTATCGCGACCCTGCATCAGGCCCTGAGTAGCCTCCTGCCGCTCCCCATTGAACAGCAGAAGAAAAATCGCAATTTCCGAGGAACCTTTGTCATAGATTCCATTAGCAAGCTTGCTGTAAAAAAGAATACCATTGCCCTACAGGGGCAGCTCAGCGGCCGAAATATGGCCGTCAATGCCCAAGTCGGAGGCCAGACTATCCAGATTAAACTGGGCCAGATGATCCTTCCGATCAGTTGTGACATCGCGCTCCGTTATGATCAAAAGAGAAAAACCCTTTTTCTCAGACCGACATTTTATAATCAATCTCAGCAACAGGCCCCTAGCGCCGCCGCCCTAGCTCCCTTGCTGGATGGTCTGAATAAAGAATATGCCCTCCCCCTAGGCAACATGGATCCGCTGACCGGAAAACTGGGTATCACTCCGATCTTTGTCCAGCTTGATCCGGTGGATATTCGCATAAACGGGGATTCGCTGGTGCTCCAGTTCCGTCCTCTTGCTGGTAAAATCGGCCCAGCCAAAACCGAAAAAAAACAAACCCGCAGAAAAACACTGCAATAATTTAAGTATAAAAAAGGAGCAAGCTATGGCTGAAGACTGTCTGTTCTGTAAAATTATCCAGGGAGATATCCCCTCAGATAAACTCTATGAGGATGATGAGGTACTGGTTTTCCGGGACATCGCGCCCACAGCGCCCGTGCATTTTCTCGTTATTCCAAAAAAGCATATCAGTGGCCCTTCTACTGTGGCAGAAGAGGATGATCAACTCATCGGCAAGCTAATACGAATCGGCAATCAGGTTGCCAAAGAAGAAGGAATTGAGCAATTTCGCCTTGTCTTTAATAACGGAGCAGAAGCCGGGCAGACAGTTTTTCATATCCATATGCATGTCCTCGGTGGACGCAGCCTGAGCTGGCCTCCGGGTTGAAAAGCAAACTCTACGGATCAGGGAAGACAAAGAGGGATTGAAAATGTCAAAACATGAAACCCTTGATAACCTGAGCGCTCTCCAGAAGATGATTCTGGTTATCTCGGTCGCTATGGTGGGCATCGGAGCATCAGGGATGATGCTCAGTATGCGCTATATGATGACTGCCGGACCTCGCTATGTTGCGGCTGCCTCCGCAGTTTTTATCGGCAGTTCAATCTTTGTCGTCGGGGGAATTATTGCGATTGCTGTAATATCGACCGTTCATACGATATAAAAAAATTAAAGAAGATTACCCTTAATCTTCCTCCTGAGCTGGCTCGTTCCCCTTCAGGATATGATAGTGCCATTCTCGCAGAGGCATCCCCTCACCTGCCTGGCACTTTCCCCTTAGGCTGAACCATCCGCCTGAATGCAGGCCTCTTCGAGCAGGCGTAGCTCCAAACTCACTGGCAACTTATTTGACAACAGAGTATACTGTCTACGACAACTTTTCATTCCATTCAATAACAGAGAAGAGGTTTATATTAATTATGTCTAATAACGAAATAAAATCGCCCAGCAATAATAAAACCAGTCCGTGTCTACAATCCGTTAACCAAGAACGAAACATAAGCAGAAGAACGGTAATACGAAAACTTGCCATTGGAAGCGCCGCTCTGGCCGGATGCAGCATACTACCTGAGAAATGGACAGCGCCGATTCTGGAATTCGGCTCTCTTCCCGCTCACGCAACCACATCCGGGGTGCTCGAAACATCCGAGGCGTCCGAAGTCGAAACATCAGAGGCACCCGAAGAAGCTCAAGAAATGCTTGTTGCAGGCACAAAGGAGTTCAGTCTGGTTTTTATCCAGACCGTCATGCCCTGCGACAGCTGCGGCATATGGTTTGATTCAGCAAACCTTGTCATTGAGCACAGCGATGGCACATTTACCAGTTCACAATCAGGTTCCCTGCTGATTAAAGAAACACGAGGACCTGGATATTTCAGTGCTGACCTGAGCTCTATTTCCTCATCGTCGACTATCGAAAATGCCAGCTTAATTATGTCGTTGAATGCACATGAAGGTATCGCCAATTCTGACAACTCAAGCGTTATTGAGGTGTATGATAATTCCAGCGGCAGTCCAGGCGATTTTGTGAGAACAATAACCGCAAAAGACGATATTAAGGGTAAGGGGTATGACAAGGGAAATCCCAATGTACCCATTGACTTTACCGATTACGCAAAACAAGTCCATGGCAATTAATTAGGGGAGCGCCTTGCAAGGATTTTCTCAAGAAAACTCATCCGAGGGAAGGCCAGTAAGTGGCTTTAAACGTTATATTCAAAACAACTGAGCAACTTCTTCATGGCAAAAGAGATAGAGCGTAAATTTATAATTGACATTTCTCAACTCGGGGAGTTGAAATCTGGAGTAGAAATAAAGCAAGGATATATTTCTACAACTGATAATTCCACAGTAAGAATACGCTTATCAGGTGACAAGGCGTTCCTGACCCTGAAAGGTGAAAACACCGGTGCAACCAGATCTGAATTTGAGTATGAAATTCCCGTCAAAGATGCAAACGAAATGTTAGCAGAACTTTGTAGCGGCCCTATCATTGACAAGACAAGATACTTTGTTGAGCATTGCGGTCATACTTGGGAAGTTGATATCTTTCGTGGAGATAATGAGGGGCTCATTGTCGCGGAAGTTGAGATGCAAAATGAGAATGAAAGCGTAGCCATCCCGGCCTGGGTAATGAAAGAAGTTACAGGCCAAGGCAGATATTATAATTCCAATCTCCTGAACAACCCTTTCAAAAATTGGGGTTCATAGAGCGACAGCGTTCGATTATAAAATTGAACGTAAAATCAACAAAGGAAAAGAACAATGGGAATTCTATCTTGGATCGTCATGGGACTGATCGTCGGCGTGCTCGCAAAATTCATCATGCCGGGAAAAGATCCCGGAGGGATTATTGTTACTATCCTGATAGGAATTGCAGGTGCCTTCGTGGGTGGTTATGTCGGTTCCTTTTTGGGGCTCGGGACAGTAACAGGATTTAATATAGGGAGTCTCTTACTGGCTATCGGAGGCGCTATTATCCTCTTGAGTTTGTACCGTGTGATAAAAAAGAAATAGCCTCGCTTCTTTATTCCTGGATTTGTATTTGGGTAGTCCTGCACAGCCCGAAGCATCCTTTCAGCACCAAATCACCTCCACGGCTCGTCCCTCCGGTGTTGTTCGGGTTTCGCGGGCGAGCCGTTCCTCCCAAGGGAGAGTACGCTGTTCAGGACGCCGATCAAAGATCACCAGATGGCAGGTGTCAGGCCCGGTGCGGTCGGCATAGCGGTCAACCTGTTGCAGCCCCTGATCACGGGTGGCCTCCCTGCCCATTCTGGGATGCACCAGCTTGATCTCCACAAGATTACTACGGCCACCAAAGCGAATCAGCAGATCCATCCTCCCCCGCCCAGCAGCATATTCCCTATCAACAATGCCGCCACCGTTAACGACACGCTGGAGAAAAGCCATGAGCAGGAGATGGGGAAAGGCCTCGGTGTAGTCGGCCTTTTCTTCCCAGATTTCCGAATTCCAGGCCCAGAACTTCTGAAATTCGTCCATTAGGGCATCCATAGCCAGGCCGCCGTCTGTACGTTGCCACGTGAATTCCGGGGCCGGGATAGCGACTTGCATACCATAGCTCAACTCGCGGGCAAACACTTCTCGATAAATGGCGTTGGCAATGCCCGGCGTGCCGTGTTCGTCAAAGGCTACCATGCCGAGATCCAAGCAAAAGGTAAAGTCATCGCCGTCGGCCATGGTCGGGTCTGATTCGCCTGTCAGAATCGGCTGCACAATCTTCCGTATCTTTGGTTCTCTGAGCCGTACACTGAGCGAGTCGATATGGGTTGCTCGGGAGACGATGAGCTGTTTCTTTGCCTGCTCCACATGCTCTGGCAACACGGCTTCCCCGCTTTCTGTGGGGACAACACGCAGGACGCATTCTTTGGCCAGGGCATTGACCAACCAAGGCTGGCCTGAAGAACAGGCATAGATCTGGTCCAAAGCCTCTTCGGAAAAGACTTGTCCGGTCTCCGCAGTATGCTGGCCAACAAGGGTAGTGATATCGGAGCGAGAAAAATTACCCAGAGTGACCGAGTCCTCTTTTATATTAAAGGGGCTGCCCGGATTGAGCAGCATGCCGTCCTTACTTGACACCATATAATCTCGCAGGTCACGCATGCCCACAAGCGCAACCGACACGGGGAATTCCCCCATGCCCCGGCCAGCAAATCCCCCTCGTAACTGACGCAGGAAGCTGACCAAAGCCGGACCCGCGACCACATCCACCTCGTCAAAGAAGACGATCAACTTTTTGGGAGCTACCTTGTGGGCCCAATCGACCAAGACCGCTGAAAGCATATTTTCCGAAGAAACCTCAGACGGATACACCGGTACAGGAACACCGAAGCGTTTCGCCCATTGCCGGACAGCCTCGACTATTGCGGGCATGGCCCGTTCAACGGCGGTCACCTCCTGGCAGATCTCCAGGGTGACATAACAGGCCACGGCCTCGTCGCCTGCGTTGATCTCGTGCATCCAGGACTGAAGAAAGGTGGTTTTGCCAGTCTGCCTGGGTGCGTGCAAAACCCAGTAGAGTTCATCCCGGATATAGCGGTCCAGGCTGGCCCCGATCAGGCGGTCCTTGGGCGGCAGCATGTAGTGGAGGCGGGGAAAGCAGGGGCCGGTGGTGTTGAAGTATTTTGCCATGATGTTGTTTTCATTTGCTAAGGTATCGTAGGGGCAACCCCCCGTAATTGCCCAATTCATAATGTTGGGATATTTCGCGCCGTCACAGTTTCCTCAGGGTGTTACGCTGAGCTGGTTAAACATTACCCTGTTGATGCATGATGTGCCATCGTTATTCTTGTAGGAGCACGGCCCACCGTGCCCTTACAATATCCCGTCAAACCGAGATTATTATTGGCAAGCACCATACACGGTTGCCGCTTACAGATTGTAAATTGAATTGACAATCTGTAAAAACGCTGTATCCTCGGAATATGATTTCACGAGATGCGCACCATATTCTGCTGGAAATGGCACAGGGCTATTATGTCGTTGTGGTGACAGGCCCCCGCCAATCGGGCAAGACCACGCTGGTGCAACAGGTTTTTCCCGAAAAAGAATACGTCTCTCTGGAAAACCCGGATGAGCGAGAATTCGCTGATCAGGACCCGAAGCGTTTTCTGGCCCGCTTTCCCCAAGGAGCCATCTTGGACGAGGTGCAACGGTGCCCGGAAATTTTCTCCTATTTGCAGGCTAGAGTTGATGCCGACCGTCAGCCGGGTCAGTTTATCCTGACGGGATCGCAGCAGTTCGGTCTTATGTCCGGTATCACCCAGAGCCTGGCCGGTCGTGCCGGTCTGCTCGAACTCCTTCCTTTTTCCCTCCATGAATTACAAAACGCACAATGCGCCCCAGCCACTGCCGACGATCTCCTGCTCAAGGGGCTGTACCCACCCCTGTACGACAGAAAACTGGCCCCAGCCCTCTGGTATAAAAGCTATATGCAGACCTATGTTGAACGGGACGTTCGGCAGATGGTCAATATTAAGGATCTAAATACCTTTCAGCGATTTATACGGATGTGCGCCGCCCGGATTGGTCAACTGGTTAACCTGAGTAATTTGGCGGGCGACTGCGGAATTACCCATAATACGGCAAAATCATGGATTTCCGTGCTTGAAGCCAGCTACCTTATTTTTCTGCTTCAGCCGCATTATCGCAATTACAACAAAAGGCTGGTCAAAACCCCGAAACTCTATTTTCATGATCCCGGATTTGCAGCCGGACTGCTAGGCATCCATGATACCGATCAGCTTTCCATCCATGCTTCCCGTGGTGCGCTTTTTGAGAACTGGGTGATCACCGAGCTGATCAAGAAAAAGTATAATCAGGGACTTGAAACAAATATTTATTTCTGGCGGGACAATACCGGCAATGAGGTGGACGTGATTATTGAGCGGAGCACCGGTTTATGCCCGGTTGAGATTAAATCCGGCTGGACCCTCAAAGAAGATGCCTTCGCAGGTCTGCGCAAATGGCTGCAACTTGCCAAGCAGGATGCCGAGCATCCCTGCCTCTGCTACGGCGGCGAAGAAGGCTACGAGCGTAGTGGGGTGACTGTTGTTCCCTGGCAGCGTGTGAGCGAGCTGAACATATAACACCCCGAGTAATCGACCTGGATGCATTGTACATGGTGTACCCAGGGTGGTACCCTGGGCTAATTATATGTAGCCCCGTTGGGGCATGGTGGTATCGTCGTTATTGTAGGGGTACACCTGTGTGTGTACCCGAATCGGCACCGGAGATATTCAAACAGGGCAGACACATGGGTCTACCCCTACAGAGGGTTAACGGTTCCGCATACCCCGAATATTTACCTTCAACACCAAACCACCTCCACGGCTCGTCCGCTCGGTGTTGTTCGGGTTTCGCGGGCGAGCCGTTCCTCCCAAGGGAGAGTACGCTGTTCAGGACGCCGATCAAAGATGACCAAATGACAGGTATCCGGGTTAGTCTGATCAGCATAGCGTTCCAGCTGTTGCAGGCCCTGAGTACAGGTCATATCCCTGCCCATCCTGGGATGAACCAACTTAATCTCCACCAGGTTAATTCCCCCGCCAAAACGGATGAGCAGATCCATCCGGCCCCGGCCAGCAGCGTATTCGCGATCCACCGTACCACCGCCATTAATAATGCGCTGGAGAAAGGCCATGAGCAGGAGATGGGGAAAGGCCTCGGTGTAGTCGGCCTTTTCTTCCCAGATTTCCGAATTCCAGGCCCAAAACTTCTGAAACTCGTCCATCAGAGCATCCATAGCCAGGCCGCCGTCTGTACGTTGCCATGTGAATTCCGGAGCCGGAATAGCCACCTGCATACCATAGCTCAATTCGCGGGCAAACACCTCCCGATAGATGGCGTTGGCAATGCCCGGCGTGCCGTGTTCATCAAAGGCTACCATGCCCAGATCCAGGCAAAAGATAAAATCATCCCCATCAGCCATAGTTGGATCAGAAGCCCCGGTCAGGATGGGTTGGACAACCTTGCGTATCCTCGGTTCTCTGAGCCGCACACTGAGTGAATCAATATGGGTTGCTCGGGAGACGATGAGCTGTTTCTTGGCCTGCTCCACATGTTCCGGCAATATGGTTTCCTGAGAATCCGGGAGAACCTGATAGACAATCTGCTCGCAGAGGGCGTTGACCAACCACGGCTGACCTGAAGAATAGGCCCATATTCGTTGCAACGCATCCGGGCTGAAGTGCTGGCCGGTTGCCTGAGTATGCTGGTGGGTAAGAGCGCTGATATCCTCCTGACTGAAGTTCGTCAGGGTAGCTGAACCGTGCTTAATATTAAAGGGACTGCCCGGATTAAGGAGCTGACCATCCTTGCTGGTCACCAGGTAATCCCGCAGGTCGCGCATGCCCACCAGGGCAATAGAGACAGGAAATTCTCCGGCTCCCCGCCGCGCAAATCCTCCACGTAACTGACGGAGAAAGCTGACCATGGCCGGGCCTGCGATCACATCAACTTCATCAAAGAAGACAATCATTTTTTTCGGCGCTGCCTTGCGTGCCCAATCGGCCAGGATGGCAGAAAGCATATTTTCCGGTGAAACGTCATACGGGTAATCCGGCACAGGGACATTAAAACTTTCTGCCCATTGTCGGATAGCGTCGACCATTGCAGGCATGGCCCGTGCCAACTCGGTCACCTCCTGGCAGATCTCCAAGCTGACATAACAGGCCACGGCCTCGTCGCCTGCGTTGATCTCGTGCATCCAGGATTGAAGAAAAGTGGTCTTGCCGGTTTGACGGGGGGCGTGCAAAACCCAGTACAACTCATCCCGGATGTAGCGGTCCAGGCTGGCCCCGATCAGGCGGTCCTTGGGCGGCAGCATGTAGTGGAGGCGGGGAAAGCAGGGGCCGGTGGTGTTGAAGTATTTTGCCATGATATGGATTCTTGGTCTGGAATGCAGAGGTGATTCTTTGCCCAAGGTGTTACCCTAGGCTGATTACATATAGCCCCGTTGGGGCATGGTGCCATCGTCGTTATTGTAGGGGTACACCTGTGTGTGTACCCGAATCGGCACCGGAGATATTCAAACAGAATAGACACATGGGTCTACCCCTACAGAGGGTCAACGGTTCCACATACCCCGAAGGGGTTATATTTAGCCAGCTCGGGGTAACACCCCGAGTACTCCCGGATGTAGGCGTTCTGTGTACCCAGGGTGTTACCACCCTGGGCTGATTACATGTAGCCCCGTTGGGGCATGATGCCATCGTCGTTATTGTAGGGGTACACCTGTGTGTGTACCCGAATCGGCACCGGAGATATTCAAACAGGGCAGACACATGGGGCTTACCCCTACAGAGGGTCAACGGTTCCACATACCCCGAAGGGGTTATATTTAGCCAGCTCGGGGTAACACCCCGAGTACTCCCGGATGTAGGCGTTCTGTGTTCCCAGGGTGGTACCCTGGGCTGATTACATGTAGCCCCGTTGGGGCATGATGCCATCGTCGTTATTGTAGGGGGACACCTGTGTGTGTACCCGAATCGGCACCGGAGATATTCAAACAGAATAGACACATGGGTCTACCCCTACAGAGGGTCAACGGTTCCACATACCCCGAAGGGGTTATATTTAGCCAGCTCGGGGTAACACCCCGAGTACTCCCGGATATAGGCGTTCTGTGTTCCCAGGGTGTTACCCTGGGCTGATTACATATAGCCCCGTTGGGGGCATGGTGCCATCGTCGTTATTGTAGGGGGACACCTGTGTGTGTACCCGAGCTGGCACCAAGGAAATTCAAACAGGGCAGTGTTCCCAGGGTGTTACCCTGGGCTAGTTATATACAGCCCCGTTGGGGCAAAAAAATCGTCAGGGCTACGCCCTAAACTATTGCTCCGGGCAGGCCCGGTGGCGATCTGCGGCTCGCACCCCTGCTCCGCGACGGGGCATGCGGCCTTGATGCGCCCCCGTTCCAGCCTTCCGCTACCTGCTTTGCTGAACTGGGAGTGCAAGCCGGAAGCCCAGGTCGTAGTTGCGCCTGACAGGCGTGTTCCTGTTACGGTTCGCCGAACGCACGAGCCAGGGATTGAAGTACCAGCTGCCACCGCGAATCACGCGGTCCGAGCCCGAAGAAGGACCGACTGGATTCGTCTGCGAATTTGACGGGTAGTCACCATACCAATCTGCGCACCATTCCCAGACATTGCCCAGCATGTCATGAAGACCGAACTGATTCGCCGAGTAACTCCCTACCGGCGCGGTTGAATCCGGCATCAATCCTCTTTTACGGACATACTCAACGCAGCTATCCTCGCTGCTGCCTTCGTCATTTTCATACATGGCCTTATCACAGGAGATATCATCCCCCCAATGTCTCGCCGTGCTCGTTCCAGCCCTGGCTGCATACTCCCATTCGGCCTCAGTGGGCAGGCGGTAGTTCCTGCTGGATCTTTTATTTAGTTCGGCAATGAACTTCTGCGCATCCTCCCAAGATACCCTTTCCACCGGATAATTAGCACCCTTTTGAAACTTAGCCGGATTCTCCCCCATAATCTTCTGCCACTGCCCTTGGGTGACTTCATATTGCCCCATCCAAAAACCGTCCACACAGACCGTATGCACCGGACCTTCATCATCATAACGATCTTTTTCATCAGAAGGAGAACCCATCTGAAAACAGTCCTCGGGAATGTAAATAAACTCCATGCCGGTGAGCGGCTCACGGAACCTATTCAGCTCCAACGCCTTAACCTCCTTCTTCCCGGCCTCAATCCTCTGCCAAGCTAAACCAACCCCCTTGCTATTTTCCACCTGCACCTCATATGCACCCACAGGCAGCACCAAAGTACGATCAGCCCGAGCCGTGCCTGTGAACAGAGCACTGCGCAAGGTCACCTCAGCATCATGAAGCACATTGCGCTGCTTGTCCGTAACAACCAACTCACCGATTTTTCCCTGCGTCTCTGCCTTTTCGTAGTTCAACCGGACAAGCTGATTCTCACTGATGCGACCAAGTTCCACCGTATGGGCAGATTGCAAGGCATCATCATAAAACACCAACTGCCATTTTTTCCGCAAAGGCAGTCTGGTTTCTACAGGCAGGCGCAGTAGCCCTTCGGTACTGGAGCGTTTTTCCAGCGTACTTCCGCTTTCCTCCACCCCGACCCAACCGTTGCCTCCTCCCGATTCCGCCAACACGGAAAGACGAGCCTCTCCCTGTCCGGCCCCCAGCCATCCCTGCACACTCAGACCCGAGGCGGTCAGCAACGAGAGCACCAGAACTGCGGCCCCGGCCCATTGCAACCAGCTCAGGGGATACCGTTTCAACAACGAAAGCCCGCTCCTTTTGCCGAACAGGCGGGCGATCCGTTGCAAACTGTCCTTACTGTCCCCTACCTTCGCACACAGGGAAGCCGGATTAACCACCTCCAAATCAGCCATGAGGGTGGATTTAAGCGGGGTGCCCTCAAGTTCGGCTAATCCTTTAAGGGCCTGCTCCGGTTCAAGCTGGAGATTAACCAGCTGATAATACTTTTGCCAAGCAAGATGGGCCAGACTTGCCTCGGTTCCAGCACAATCACCAAGCTCCTTGTCTTTGGTTTCCTCCAACGCTGCAAGAATACGTTGAAGAATCGCTTGCTGTCGTGCCTCTTCGAAACGAGCAAAAAAGCCTTGCTGTAAGGCTTCCTGAACGGAACGGGAAAAAGAAAATCCGCCCTTACCCAAGCTGGTGCCAGGCAAATCCATAAAACGCTCAATCCTTTCCGGCCCCAGATGAGGAAAAAACTCTCTGCGCAGACAATCAGCAAGACCCAGCGGGGTCGGCTGCAACAGGGAACAGGCCTGGGCCCAAGGCAGGGCATCAGCGAGCCGGGTCTCCAGTAGGATGCCCAAATCGACATCACCCCGGAGCAGAGCCCCTTGGCCGGACGAAGATTCGTTGCTCTGAACAGAGCAGTTCTCGGTGAGAAAACGGGTAAAGGCGGCAAGCAGTCCTGCCTTGGAGGCCGGATAGCTGGCAATGCCGTAGCTAGAGGTCACCGTGGCATTCTGTTGAAAACCCTCGGTCCGCAACTGCATCCAAGCAATATGGGGCCAGCGGGCCAATTCTTCCAGGGTGTGACCGTAACGGTCCCCATCAACCGCGCCATCGCGACTGAAGATGAGCAGCAGATAGCCGTTACGCTCGGACTCATAGTCTGCCAGTAACCTGGGGCGTCTGTCTTGTGGAAAAAAGATTGCCGGGTCGTTATAATATCGACCCAAAAGAAGCCGAACCCCGAGACGCTCCATGCCCGTGCATAACTCATCGGCAAGAGGGTTCAGGCGGAGGGCCTCTGGATCGGCATGGTTGACTAGGATGATCAGGCGGCGGAGTTCCTTACGGAGAGAGAAAATCAGGCTCGGCAGACCGCCATTATCCACTGTGGCAAGGACAGAGCTGGGAATATCCGGCTCTCGATCCGGTCGGTCCCCCTGAAAATAACCGAGGCAGTCGGCAAGATGAGCCAAGGTTTCTCGGTCCAGACGAGGAGCGGGTTTGCCGCCCACCCGGTCTAAGGGAAAAAGACGAGGAAGCGTGGGATCATCTCTCTTCCAATACGCCGGTTTATCCTTGGGCACCTTTTGCGCCCGGTAGAGATACAGGCCGTAAACGAGACAGAGGAGGAAGAGAACAGCCGCAATCAGGGCAGATTGTTTCCAGGCTGTCATTACCGAGAACAGGGGTCTTTTCGCGGCTGGCAATAACCGGGCGTCTGGGCTGAACAACGTATCGAGGCAGGTTGTCGATATCCGCTGCCGACTCTGGCCTCTCCACCTTGGTTTCTTGAGAAGAAGGAGCTTCTGGCAGAGCCACATCCTCCTGAAGCTGGTCAGACCAGAAAATAACGAGACAAACAGCAAGAATCAGGCTGAGGAAAAATCCGCTCCGAAACCAAGCCGGTTTCTTTTCTGTTAGGGATTTTCCAAAAAATACCCTCCCCGTTTTCGATAGATGCTGTAGGGGCAGGCCCCTGTGCCTGCCCGATCTGAGCTGCCCAAGTTCTTTGCTGACGGCATTGAAATCGACCGCAGCCGTAAACGGTGACGCTTCAGGGAGATCGGCAAAAAACTCGTCAAAGCGGCGTTCAAAGAGATCCCGCTGATCCTCATTCCGCGCCAGCAGGGCGCAGAGCACGGAACGAAGCCGTACCAAGGTCCAGTCGCCGCTCGTTGCCAGCACCAAGGCGATGCGGTCGTAATCCCGGACGGTCAGACGGAAGCCGTCTCCTTCCAAAACATGGAGAAAGGACGTAAGGGGGAACATGGTAAATCAATCAACCTATTGTAGGGGCGGACCCCTGTGTCCGCCCTGGATTGATGCAACGACGTGGCCGGGCAGGCACAGGGACCTGCCCCTACTCCTCGGCAAAGGTCAGAGTGATGGAACCCTTGACCTCGGCGCTGCCGATCAGAACAATTCCCGCTTTAGCGTCAATTCCGGCCTGGATCTGCACCTCTTTGAGTTTGAAACCACCCACCTTCTTGGTGTCCTGGATAATGGTGGCAAATTCCCCGGACAGGGCAATGATAGAATCCCGCAACTTTTCCGCTGAAATGCTGCCTATGTTCGTTTTCTCGCTGCCGCCTCGGGTCGGACCGCCCAAGGTGCCTGATTGATACGGTTTTTCTTCCTCTTCGATATAGATGGGTAAATCGCCCATGAGAATCTCCTTTTCTACATATCTCGTAGGGGCACGGCATGCCGTGCCCCTACTGTTGATTATAATTTTTCCGGTGGCGGCAACGCCGTGCCTCTACCGACCCCGTTTCTGGATATCCTCCATATCCTGATGATCCTTGATCAGCACTCCAAGATGCGGCAGCTTGGCAAGGTCTTCATCAAGCCGAGAATATTCTTGAACCCGCAGACCAAGGATACGCAGCCAGACCAGCAGCTCGCCGCTGGCCGGACGCTTGCGCAGGCCGCTCTCCCGCAGGCGGAGGAAACGATCCACCGCCATCCGACGGAATCCTTCATCCAGGGCCGGATATTCATCCTGGCGACTCTCGACAATCTGCCGAATCAGTTCGTGGTCAAAACGGATATGATGGTAGACACAGCGACGGAGAAAGGGCTCGGGCAAGCGGCGTTCACTGTTGGAGGTGATAACAACAACTGGCCGGTTCTCCGGATTGCCGCGCACGGTCTGGCCGGTTTCAGCTACTTTGAATTCCCATTCATGCAGTTCGTGGAGCAGGTCATTGGGAAAATCACGAGGAGCCTTGTCGATTTCATCAATCAAAAGCATTCTCGGCGTATCCGATGTGAGGGCCTGCCATAAGGCACGCTGTTCAATATACTTTCCTTTCTCCGGCAATGCCTTGTCGTTCTTGCTGGTCAGATGAGCATCATGAAAATAGCGCACCGTATCAAAATGGTACAGCAGGTCTCGGGCCACGGTCTCGGATTTTACCTGAAAATGAAGCACCTCGCCGAGCCCAAGCTTCCAGGCCGTGTAATAGGCTGCTGTGGTCTTGCCCGTGCCTGGCTCCCCGGTAATCAACAAAGGCTCGTTGACTGCAATGGCCGTATTAATGGCATCTTCCAGCTCCTGTCCAGGGACGAAACGTCGAGCATCAGCGACTAAAGAGCTTTCCGTGCCAGTCCCGTTTTTCTTTACCCCCTCCGGGCGTCGGGCCGGACGCTGCCGCAACATGGCTGGATCAACAAAGTGGTCTTTACGATCATGATTAACAAGACGAAAGGTGTAGTTGCTCATCAGGTCTCCTTATAATCCATAATCATCTTCTTCATCGTCCTCCTCAGCTCCATTTTCCTGCGCCCCCTGTTGCCAGATGCGAGTTTCTAAATGCTCCAGCTCATCAATGATCCGGTCATAACTGCCCTTGCTGCGGATCAGGATATCATCAAGAGCCTTATCCCGACGATCTAAATCTGCGGGCACTGCTATATTATGGGTACGAATAAAATCAATCAGGTCACGCCGGGTAACTCGCTCCAATTCATCCAACAGTTCAAGCACGGCATCGGACATGGAAAAATCATACAGCCTTTCTTTTTTTACAAGAGAGTCATGAAACTTGCTTGGATTTTTCGCATGGTAGGAAATCCCGAGCAGGACATGGGCATTTTCCGGAATTAGGGGAAGTAAAGTTCGATTCCACCAGTCCAGATAAAGCCGGATATTCTTCGGATCAAAGAAATCCTCTGAGGTAACCGGCCTGTGGCAGAGATAAACAAGCACCTTCCTGCCGCTGATGCCACGGGAAAAGGTACGGATACGGGCTGGGATATGGTCGAGGCTTTCAACCTCAAAGGCCTGACAGAACATGTCGCTAAAAGAACGGGCCGGATCATAGAGGTCATCGGGCCATTCCAGTGGTCTTGGATAGACTGCGGTATCGATCAGTTTTTCCTGGAGCTCCACAGAGAGCCGACGATGAAAAATCTCAAGACCCTGCTCCGGGGTACCGTACCAGAGATAGGCAAGACCGCGCGGTTTCCGCTCCATCAGCATCTGATAGGTTTGAAAAAAGACCTTGCTGAACTGGTTGACCCTATCCACCTTGAGCCGCCAGTGCGGGTCACGCTCTAATCGACTGGGCGGATCTGGCGGATTGGCAGTCCAGGTATCATAGCGGCAGTGCAACACCGGAGTCATCCAGCGGATATCTGCCGTGGTCAGGCCGAGGCTACCGAGGCAGGTGTGGGTCGTGGACAGAGCTGTGTGCGGTGCCTCTCCTTTAAGCAGAAGAGATTCCCAGAAGGCAAGGGCCTGGGGACGAGCCGCATCAATAAAGGCTGTGGTGCGATTGGTGACCACTGCCGGAATATGCTTGAGCAGCTGTCTGCCCACACCAAGCAGGCCACCGCTGTCCCCCTGACAGCAATTGATATAGGCCAGCTTTGGCCGCTTATGCTCGGATAAGAGATGGAGACTCGCTGCTAAATCCGGCAGAGGGGTTGCCACGGTTCGACCTTTCTGATCAGCAAACAGCAACCGGGTTGTATGCTGATTACCGATGCCGTGGCCGTAATAATAGAGGATATCCGGTTGCAGAGCATTCAGTTCCTCATAAAAGGAGGAGAGATCGGTAACAACCCTGAAGCGGGCATCATCGCCATAGACAAGATCAGCCGCAGTAAGCAGCTCCCTTATCTCACAAAGATGCTCTTCTGCTCCGGTTGCTTCCAGCTTTTTGGGTTGCGGCACAACCGCAAGTATTTTCGGTCGGGGCGGTAGTTCGCAAAAAACGGTCTGGGGGTCCGTGGTCAGTGACACAGTCCAACCAGACATGGAGAGAAAGGTACCATTATGGGCAAGCAACACCCAGGGAAGACGGGCGATGTTTTCATCCTTGGTGATGATTCGCAGCTCAACACCTGCACCGTCCTCGGCCAGATCATAAGGCGTGAGCTTGGCAAAAATCTGTTGGTAAAAATACTGCCCTACCTCCAGCTGGCCCCGCTCGTCAAGCTGTTCATCTATCCATTCCTGATCATAATTGATGAAGGCTTGGGATAGATCAGCCAAGGAGATCTCACTCCCTTTCAGGACGATTCTATCTTCAGGGAAAAGCTTTGGGGCAGCTCTTGAGACTATGGCCCGTTCCTCTCCCCAGCAAGCAACCTGAAGAGATTTTTCGGTGATACTGACCGAGTATCGAGGTTTTAAAGAGGGCATATGATCAAGTTTTTCTTCCTGTTATAACCTATCTCAATATCCTACCCGATAAAACCGAGATGAAGGGTGTGCATCAAAATCAATCCGAACTACGCAACAAACAACAGCCGGATCACTCACCGTCTTTATTCTCCAGTCCCTTCTGCTCCTCCTCCTGTCGGCTGTGCCAGAGAAATTTCCTGCATACGCCGCGAATCAGGCTGGCCTCTTTCTTTTTGATTTTGGTGCGGCTGAGGAACTGACGAATATTGCGCATCCAGTAGGTCTTATTGGTATGGCGAATAAAGGTGGTCTTGGTCAGGGCATCTTCAATATGTTCGTACATCCCTTCCAGATCATAGGAATTGGCATATTGACTTCCACCATCCAGGTTGGCCTGCTCATCCAAGGTGCTGATCGCCATAGAAAGCTCATAGCAATGAATGGCAACCGCCTGGGCCAGGTTCAGCGAGGAAAAATCCGCTGTGGGGATGGTGGAGGTGAACTGGCAAAAATCAAGGTCTTCATTGGTCAGACCACTGCTTTCCTGCCCGAACATCAGACCGATGCGATGACCGGCAGCCAGCGAAGCCAGCTCAGTCATAACCGCGTGCGGGGCCTTTTCCAGAACCCGGTGCCTCCCTTGCCGAGCCGTTGTGCCGACTATGAAATGATAGGGTTCTGCGGCCTCCCGAGTGTTATCAACGAGTCGGAGATCATGAATAAGATGGGCCGCCTTATGGGTGGCCATCTTTAACATCCGCTCCTGATCTGGAGCTGCCTTTGCAACCACAGTCAGCTGTTCAATGCCGAAGTTGCAGGCGATACGGGCGGAGGCTCCAATATTTTCCGGGTATTTCGGACGAACCATGATCAGGCCGCTGCCGGACAGGGTGTTAATTGGTTGAGACAAGGTATCAATACTCCTTAGAGATTTGACAAAAAATCCCCCCGTTTTCAGGTGCGGAATTGCAGAGGCAGATCTGCGTGTCTGCCCAGTATAAAAGGGCGAACACACAGGTTCGCCCCTACGGCATCCGAAATAATGGGTAGGGTATTTCTTGTTGAAGTCCTTACAGGTTGGCCGGATCTTCAAGCTCCAGATGCCGGTTGCGGGGCTTTTTCTCTTCAGGTGAGGAAACGGAATACGAGGCCGGAGAAGATCCGGTCATCCGTTTAAAAAAGGGCAGAATACCTTTTTCCGCATTGCGCATCTCTTCTTCTGCCTCTTTCAGGGTAATCTGCCAAGCCGGGGCAAAACCAGGAGATTTTTCAAACATGGTCTCGATAGCCTTTTGATAGACCTGGGTCTGACGGACTTCCTGTTTACTTGGCTTTTGGTTCAAAACTTGAATCATGTTGCGGAGATTGTCCCGTTCCTGCCTGAGCTGCTTCAGCTCTTCCTTGCGGCGTTCATTATCTGCGGATTCAATTTCAAATTTGGTGTGCAGATGATCACGCAGCTTTCTGATCTCCGCACTAAGTACCCGCGCCTTAATTACAGAGCGGACCCAGAAGATCACAGCCAGAACCACGCCGATCGCTAAGCCGAATAAAAAAGGATACTCAGAAATACTTGCTAATTCTTCCATAATAGACCTCGTAGACGAAAAGTTATTTTATTGCGAAGCTCCCCCGCCCTTCTCTTCGAGCCAGCGGGGATATATACACGTTTCAGGTATGGAATTGTAGGGGCAGACCTGCGTGTCTGCCCGGCATAAAAGGGCAAACACACAGGTTTGCCCCTACAGCACCCGAAATAATTAATGGGTAGAATATTTATTATTGAGTCCTAAAAGGAATATTCTTATTTGAATTCGTCGGGTTCGTCAAGAAAAGAACAGATGGCCCCGCGTCCTGGTTCGCTTATTTCTCTTTCTGATCAACCAAAGAAAAGGTAATTTTCCTGCTCAACATATCGACCTGATCAAGCTGCACCTGAACACGGTCACCCAAGCGAAGGCTTTTTCCTGTCCGCTCACCGATCAGTTTATGGCCCTTATTATCATAACGGTAATAGTCGTCCTTCATCTCACTGACCGGAATAGCACCGCTGATGAGACAGTCAGCCAATTCCACAAAAAGGCCGAAAGAGGTCACTCCAGAAATAATCGCCTCAAACTGCTCAGTCACCTTATCGCGCAGATACAGGGCAGCCAGCCGAGCTTGGACATCACGTTCAGCTTCAACAGCCACCCGTTCACGGGCGGAAAGAAAGGTTCCAGCTGCTTCCGCGTTGACTCCGGCGGGTAAAATCTTCCCTCCAGTGCCTTTGCCGTTTTTTCCGGCTTTCCTGAGCAGCAGATTCTGCATGACCCGATGAGCCACCAGATCTGGATAACGCCGGATAGGTGAGGTGAAATGGATATAGTATTCCGCAGCCAGTCCGAAATGGCCGTAATTTGTCGGCGTGTACCTAGCCCGTTGCATGGTACGGAGCAAGAGGTTATTGACCACGTATTCTGTTGAAGAATCGTTGGCAACTTCCAAAACCCCGGCAAACCAGGAAGGCGTGAGTTCCGTTTTAGGAAGCTTGAGTCCCAGCGACCAAGCCAGCTCAGCAAAATCCTTGACCTTCACCTCATCCGGTTCTTCATGCACCCGGAATAAAACTGACGCGCCAGCTTGATCCAGGGTCTCGCCCACAGCCTCGTTAGCAGCCAGCATGAACTCCTCAATCAGCAGATGGGCCTGATTGCGTTTCAGCCGGGTAATGGAACTGACGCTGTCTCCTTCAAGCGTAATATTGCTCTCTGGAACAGTAAAGCCCAAGGCCCCTCGCTGCATACGCTGCCTGTTGAGCAGATCAGAAAGATCTTTCGCTTTCTCCAACATGGGCAGCAGGGATTTATACTCCCGACGCGCTTCCTTTTCGCGGAGATAGATCGCCTGATGAACCGCATCATAGGTAAAGCGCTGATGACTGCGGATTATACTCCGGGTAAATTTCGCCCCGGTCCGGCGACCCTGCTGATCAAATTCCAGAATAGCGGTAAAAGCTGGACGATCCTGATCTGGAACCAGGGAGCAGAGATCATTGGAAAGCCGCTCCGGCAGCATAGGCAGGACCAGATCCGGCAGATACACACTGGTGCCGCGCTGATAAGCCTCTTGATCAATAGCAGATCCCGGTCGGACATAATGACTGACATCCGCAATGGAGACAAAGAGGCGAAAACCCTTCTTGGTTTTCTGAACCGCAATGGCATCGTCAAAGTCCTTGGCCGTGGCCCCGTCAATGGTAACATGACGGAGATAGCGCAGATCTTTTCTGCCGGGCTCTGGCTCGGTCAACGGCACTAAATTGGCTGCTGCTCGCTCCACGTTTTCTGGAAAAGAACGGGGCAACTTAAACCGCTCCACAGCCATACGGATCTGCACCTGCACCGATTCCGCCGACCCGAGGATTTCCACGACCTTACCCACCGGCATCCGCTGTTTGGCACCGTAATCAAGGATCTCCACCCGCACCGCCATCCCGTCATCAGCATCCATAGCATCATTCCGGCGGACCTGGATACTGGTGGGCAGCTTATCATTATCCGGGGCCACATAACCGGTATTTTTCCCGCTCATGTAAATCCCACAGACATGGGTAAAAGCCCGTTTTTCCACCTCCACGACTTCGCCCTCGGGACGTTTGGGAGAGCCGAAAGGCTGGATCAGAACCGTATCGCCGTGGGTAGCCCCGTTCAAGGCCGTAGCAGGAATAAAGACATCCTTCTGCTGCCTGGCCACATTACCCTCAAGCACAGCAAAGCCAAAGCCCTTCGCCGTCAAAGAAAGGGTTGCTCGAACCGGTTCTTTTTTGTCCGCGATGACCCAGCGCTGTCTTCGCCTATACAGCTTGCCGTCTTTTTCGAGGTCAGCAAGCGTTTGTTTGAGGAGCTTTCGGGAAGGTGGGGCTGAAGCCAGCTCGTCTATGATTGTATCCAGAGAGACAGGTTTTGTCTGTTTCTGAAAAAAGGAGAGCAGGGTCTTGCTCAGGGAATGTTCTTGATCGTTGTGCTGCCGAGTCTTTGGGAAGCCAGTTGTCTTCCTGGACCCTCTATTTCTTTTTTTTGCCATTCGTCTTCTGTTTTTCCCTGATCCTTCGTTTTTTCAGACAAGGGAAAACAAATTTTCTCCATGGTTGCTTCAGTTATCTTGGTTTGCTTATCCTGAAGAGTAGTGTACATTACTTTTCGGCAAATAAAAAGCAACGTCTAAGTAAAGGAAAGAGATATGGGGCGGTTTGATATAGAAAAGTATCGTGAGGAGATGTCATCATTCATAGGCTCAGGAGAGGGGAGTTCAGTATTCTATGAAGCCTTGGATTTCGCTTTTACCGCCCATGACGGCCAGATGCGCAAGTCTGGCGACCCGTATATTATCCATCCCTGTGCAACAGCCCGTATTCTTGCCGAAGAAATGGATGTCCATAACTGCGAAATCCTGGCTGCTGGCCTGCTCCATGATACTATCGAGGATGTGGAGGATATCACGCCTGAGGTGATCCGAGAGAAATTTGGCCCCAATGTGGAGGCCATTGTGGTGGGCTGTACTAAGGTTAAACACCATAGCGGGGATAAGCAGGCCCTGAAAAAACTCGTTCATCGCAAACTTTTCACCGGTGCAGCGGTCCGACCAGAGGTAATGGTGGTCAAGCTGGCTGACCGGATGCATAACCTGCGCACCCTCGGCTCCATGCCCCGCTATAAACGACAACGTATTGCCGAAGAAACTCTGGATTTCTACGCTCCTCTGGCCACTATCCTCGGCCTCTTTGCTCTAAAACGAGAGCTCTACACCCGAGCACTTGCCTATAAATTCCCCAAACAAGGGCAGAAGCTGAGACAGTACATCAACAGGTTAGAAAAAAATCCTAACTTGGTTACCCTCACAGCCGCTCTGAGCAAAGCTCTGGACGCTGCCGGTGTCAAGGTACAAATAGCCGTCCGTACCAAGGGGCTCTGGGGCTATTATGATATTAGGAACCAGATCCTCAAAAAAGAGCTGGAAGTGCCCCAGGAGATCCTGATTACCGTAGAACAAAGGACCAGTTGCTACCAGACACTGGGTATCCTGAACCAACTCTATCCCCCTATCCCCAGAACCATCCGCGACTTTATCGCCAACCCCAAACCCACGGGATATCAGGGGCTGCATGCGCGAGCGATTATTGAAGGAAATAAATACCTCTTTAAGATCCGCACCGAAGGCATGGCCCGCAGTGCCCAGCGCGGCTTAGTCAAAGACTGGAATCCGAACGAGAAAAAACAGGGTCGTTTTGTCCGAGAAATACAGGAAATGTTTGAAATTCTCGGCAATAACGAGGCTGTTTCCTACCGGGATATGATCGCTGCTGGCGGACGCAAAGAAATCTACACCTATACGCCTCAGGGGGATCTTATCTGCCTGCCAGTGCATTCTGTGGTGCTGGATTTTGCCTTTCGTATTCATACAGATATAGGCCACACCTGTACAGGGGCAATTATCGGCGACCGAAGGGTGGCACCGAACGAGGTGTTGCAGGACGGCAATGTAGTTAGGATTCTTCGCCGGAACCAGCCGATCAATTTTGACCTGAGCATGCAGCATTGCTGCCAGACCCCGAAGGCCAGAAGCGAGTTGACCAAGGTCTTTCGCAAAAGAATTCAGGCTGTATCAGTTGAAACAGGTCGTTCCGTACTGGGGCAAGAAATGCGGCGTTACGGTCTTTCCTACGATTTGCTTGAGCAGCAAGGCATGGAGAACATTCTGGTCTATTTCAATCTCGCTTCCCGAGAAGAGCTGCTCCAGGAGGTCGGTCAAGGCCAATTGCGGTTACGGGAGTTGATCTATGAAATCCGCAACGGCCTGCTCATGAGAAGCAATGACATTTTACCGCAACCCACTGGCATTCTCAACCGCATTGAGTTGACCACGGTTGATCCGGTTGTGGTTAAATCATCAGCCTGTTGCAAACCAACCCCCCTTGATAAGGGAAGCGTTGGCCTGCTCAGCAGGCGGGGAATCTCTCTTCATTGCAGAGACTGTTTTCAGCTGAAAAAAATGAAATTCCAACGTGAAGATGCTGTTGAAATTCATTGGAAGCTCTCTGCTACTCCGGTAAAAAAAGAACAGAAGATCACTATTATTGCAGCAACGGCAAAACGTATTTTCAAACTCATTTCTATTGCCCCGGATGCCCTACAAGTCACTGATGTACTGAGAACCGGAAAGAAATCAACCGCCATCCCCTCCTGGGAGATTCGCTTTACAGTAACCAATCTTCAGGGGCTCAAAAGGATCATCCGCCACTTGGATCGCTCGGACCTGCGCTACTCCTTTGACTTTGAGCAATAAACCTATAGAACCGTAGGGACACGGCATGCCATGTCCCTACTACAGCCCTACACGTTATCCAGCAAACCGCCACGGTTGCTGCGGAACAATCTGCTGAATAAACTGTTCCAGCAGATCATCAAATCCTTCCCGACTCATTTCCCGACTGCCGAAACGGAGCATATGTTTTGTGGTCATCTGGCAATCAACAGCACGGATATCCAAGCGCTCCGTGTTCTCCATCAAGGCAGCCAAGGCAACCTTTGAGGCATTGTCCTTGCGGCTGAACATAGACTCGCCAAAGAAAAACCGATCCAGACAAATACCGTACAGCCCCCCGACCAACTCCCCTTCAAACCAGGATTCCACGGAATGGGCAAAGCCCAACTCGTGCAGATGAATATAGGCTTCCAGCATTTCTTCGGTAATCCAGGTTCCTTCTCCCGCGTCCTGACGTATTGCAGCACAGGAGGAAATAACCTCTGCAAAGGCCGTGTCTGCACGAACCTCAAACACCTTTTTCCGAATTGTACGAGCAAGTCGTTTGGGGAGATGAAATTCTTCTGGGAGCAAGACCAGTCGCGGTGCCGGAGACCACCAAAGGATGGGTTCGCTGTCAGAATACCAGGGAAAGATGCCTTGCTGATAGGCTGCAAGAATACGGGCCGGGGCAAGATCACCGCCCACAGCTAATAAACCGTCCGGCTCAGCAAGCTGCGTATCTGGAAAGATAATTTCGTCAGGAAGTCGAAAGATGGGCATAAAGGTTGTAAAAACTCAGGTTAGAGTTTTGGAGTTGCCCATTCAATAGCAAAAAATCCGCAATAGGTTATTTCTTTAGTCTCGGTATGCTTCCCCTCTGCACTATGTCGCTCTTCAACAATCTGAATGGAAAGCAGTTGCGGATCATCGACCCGTATCAGAAGATTTTTCACCCGTGCATGGTCGCCCAAGGTCTCGTTATACGAGGAAAGCGCTTTATGAATATTAACTGCTGAGCTCTGCTTCCTCCCTGTGGGCAGGGCGGAACGCTGCTTAGTTTTAAGTTCACTCGTCAAGGCACTAATGTCGTTTCCCGGGATACGAAAGCTTCCCGGAGGTATTCCTGTTGCCAAGGGATACGCCTCATCCTCCTCTCCATCTTGCACGGTAAAATTGGTTATTATAATACCGGCATCATAAAGAGCTACACTGTGAGCTTGACGATACTCATTCATCGCTTGTCATCCTTTAGCGGGCTTTGTTGTGTTCTCAACTTGTCAGGTTTTGAGCAATAAAACAGCTCGACTCTATCTTTTTAGATGAACACAAAGCAGAGGAAAAGTCAATATCCGGTCCCGTCTATAAGCTCCGGGAAAAAACAATGATTGCCTCATCCGGCACAACAGTATTTCCCAAAGAGCACGTCTAGTAGCGGGTTAGTTTGTCTTGATTTTTTCAGGTTGGATGGTAATGTTATTTTATTATAAAAAAGTGAGAAAAGGACCACTGTCGAAAAATATCCTATGGAAAACTTCATAATCACCATAACCTTTCTCCTCATCGGCATGCTCATAAAACGCCTGCCGAACTTCCCCGACGAGACAGGAAATGCCCTCAATCTCTTTGTTATCTACATATCTCTCCCAGCCCTGGTTCTGCTCAAAATCCCGGAGCTAGCTTTTTCCCAGGACCTTCTGGTTCCTGCGATTATGCCTTGGGCCATGCTCCTGTTCTCCAGCGCCTTGATTCTCGTGCTCTCCAAGCTCTTCCATTGGGATCGGCCAACGACCGGCTGCCTTTTGCTAATTATCCCCTTGGGCAACACCTCCTTTCTGGGCATCCCCATGGTGAAGGCGTTTTTTGGCGAAGAGGCTCTTCCCTACGCCTTGATTTATGATCAGCTGGGCTCTTTCCTGGCCTTGGCAACCTATGGCTCCCTTATCCTTGCCCTGTATGGAACAGGTGAAAACAAACCCAGCTTACACAGCGCAATAAAAAAGATTGTGACCTTCCCCCCCTTTATTGCCTTGATCCTCGCTTTTCTTTTGAAGTCCTTCACCTATCCTGCTACCGTTACCAATCTGCTCAACATGATGGCGGCCACCCTGGTCCCCTTGGTCATGGTGGCAGTGGGCTTTCAGCTCACCCTCCGGCTAAACAGAAAAGTCGTTTCTCAGCTGAGTATAGGACTTGCCATAAAATTACTTATCGCGCCTTTAACAGCATTATTCGTTTGCAAAATATCCGGTTTGGAAGGAGAGGCGGTTCAGGTGTCGATTTTTGAGGCTGGCATGCCGCCTATGGTGTCAGCAGGGGCTTTAGCTATCCTCGCGAACCTGTCGCCTGCCCTGACTGCTGCTTTGGTCGGCATAGGGATTATCCTCAGCTTTGCTACCTTGCCGGTGCTTTATCAGTTGCTGGTATGAAGGCTACGAACTTTTCAACAAATAAGACTCATCTTTTCGACGGAGTACTGTAGGGGTAGACCTGCGTGTCTACCCGAAATTGCAGGGCGACCACCGGTCTCCCCTACGGCACCCTACATACAAAAAAATCCTGGTCAGCTTAACCAAGCCCAGGATTTGGAGAAAATCTTTCATGGTACTGGCAATACAATTCGGTCTCTACCTGCTGCTCATGCTGGGCATCGGCTCTTACGCCATGCGCCGAACCAAAAATAATGAAGATTTTCTTATCGGCGGGCGTACCCTAGGGCCAGTAACAACGGCCATCAGTGCCGGAGCCTCGGATATGAGCAGCTGGTTGCTCCTCGGCCTGCCTGGAGCAGTCTTTGCTGGCGGCCTGGTCGACGGGGTCTGGATTTCCCTCGGCCTGATCCTCGGTGCCTACGGCAATTGGCTCATTGTTGCGCCACGGCTCAGAGCCTCTAGTGAGCAGCTCAATGCTGTCACCCTGCCCACCTATCTGGCCAACCGCTTTGACGACACCACGGGCCTCCTCAAGACGGTATCAACCCTGGTGATCCTGATCTTTTTCACCCTCTATGTTGCGTCAGGACTCAAAGGCGGCACCCTGCTCTTTGCCCACAGCTTCGGGGCTGACGAGCAAACCGCCCTACTCATAACCACCCTAGTGATTGTCTCCTATACCTTTCTCGGCGGCTATCTGGCTGTCTGCTGGACAGACCTGATCCAGGGGTTGCTCATGCTTTGCGCCTTGGCTGCCTGCTCCCTGATGGCCTTTTTCGCCGTTGCCGGTTCAGGCGTGGATATCACCGCAGTAAGGCCGGAAGCCTTTCAGCTCAAAACCACCTGGCTCACCGGGGCCTCGCTCATGGCCTGGGGTTTGGGCTATTTCGGGCAACCGCACATCCTGGCCCGGTTTATCGGCATTAAAAGCGTTAAGGACGTCGCTGCCGCCCGCCGGATCGGGATGAGCTGGATGATCGTCTGCCTTGTGCTGGCGGTTGAAATCGGCCTGCTCGGCATCGGGTATCATGCCATTGCCCCGTTGGACGGAATTACCAGTCCGGGCGGCAATAATGAACGCGTTTTCCTGGCCCTGGTCAGCGCCCTGTTTCATCCCATTTTTGCAGGCTTTGTGCTGGCAGCGGTCCTGGCAGCTCTTATGTCCACAGCAGACTCCCAGCTTCTGGTCCTCACTTCAGCCCTAACCGAGGATCTTCCCCTGTTCAAACGCTTCAGCAGCAAACAACGGGCCTGGATAAGCAGGATGGGGGTGGTCGGCTTTGCCCTGCTTGCCTATTATCTTGCCTCGGGCAGCAACGATACCATCCTGACGATGGTTGGCTATGCCTGGGGAGGCTTTGGTGCCGCCTTCGGACCTGTGATCATTCTCTCCCTAATCTGGCGGAAAACCACCAAATACGGTGCGCTGGCCGGGATGCTGGCCGGGGCGATCACAATCTTTATTGTAAAAAAATATATCACCGTTGAAGGGGAATATCTTTACGAATTGCTGCCGGGATTTGTTATCGCCTTCCTGACAATTATCATTGTCAGCGCGTTCACGGACATCCCCTCGGAAAAGACATTGAAGAAATTTGATGCGGCAAGGCGGCAGGTGAAGGGTTCCGGGAAAAATCCAGCGTAGTCTTTAGCATATCCTGATCGACCCGCTGCTGGTACAGGAGCGAATAAAATAGCGCTCGACAGTTATGTATGTAAACGCTAAGTTTATGCATACACATACCCCAACGGGGTTATATTTATCCAGCTCGGGGTAACACCCCGAGCAACCAGCCTGGATGCATTTATCCGGGCAGGCACTGGGACCTGCCCCTACTACAGTGCTGTACCGAAAACGGGACGTTGTTTTTCGGGAAAGTCCTTATCATCTTATTAAATTTATCTCCCCGCATTATGCAAAAAATACTGCAAAAAATACGCAACTTTTTCAAAACCTTCACCCTTATCCCTCTGGTGGGCTGGTTCCTCGGCGGACTGGTTGCTGCATTACTGGAATATTATTTGGGCGACCCGCTCTCCTACCACCTCTACCTGCCCAAGATACCGGTCATGTTCGGCACCCTGATGATGCTGAAGAATCCCACGCTCATCCCGTCGGTACTGGCCTATGACCTGCTGATCTATATCCTCCCGACCCTCTTGGTCGCCCGCTTATCCGCCGGAGTAACCAACCGACTTGCCGAACGACTTGCCCGACTCCCTGTCTGGGCCGCCACCCTGTTTCATCTGGCCGCCTTTTACGGCATCCTCCATCTCTGGGCCGGGATCAATGACTACCGGGTTCTGGTGGTCAAGTTGACCCTGATCGCCATCATCCTGACCATCAGCCTCAATATAATTAACGGCTACCAGGGCGAATTTTCCTGCTCCCATCCGGGTTTCATGGCCCTGGGTGCCTACGCCTCCTCCACCCTGACCCTCTGGCTCTTTGCCGATGACAAGCTGTTCGGCCCTGCCCTGCTCAATCCCGCCCTCGGCCCTTGGCTCTTCCCGCTGGTCCTCGTTGCCGGAGGCGCTATCGCTGCGCTGGGTTCGTTGATTGTCGCTATTCCCTCTTTCCGCACCCGAGGCGATTACCTGGCCATCATTTCCCTGGCCTTCATGTTCATCGTTAAAAGCGCTATTGAAAACATGGAGGTCATCGGTGGGCCGCGCGGGATGAGCAGCCAGCCTACGTATTCTTCCTTACCTATGGTCTTTATCTGGACCGTCCTCTGCATCTGGATCATCCATAATTTCACCACCTCGATTATGGGCAAGGCCCTCAATGCAGTGCGCGATAACGAAGCTGCTGCCGACGCCATGACCGTCAACACCCGTAAAACCAAGATGACCTCCTTCATGTTCGGGGCCTTCTGGGCCGGGGTGGCAGGGGGCCTGTATGCTCATATTTACAGCTTTATAAGTCCGGGCGGTTTTGGTATCAGGAGACTGGCTGAAATGCTGGCTATGGTGTATTTCGGCGGACTCAACTCCATTGTCGGCTCCATTGTCGGCGCGGTCAGCATCTCTGTGCTCAGTGAAGCCCTCCGCCCCCTGGAACTCTTCAAGTGGATCATCATCCCCCTGATCCTTATTCTGATCATGATCTTCCGGCCCCACGGCCTGATTTCCTTTACTGAGTTAAATGTTCGAAAACTGATGCGGCCCAGGACTTCTTCGACGCCGGACAAGCCATCATCCTGTTTATGAATAATGATAACGACATGAAACGATAGTAATATACTGATCAGTCACAGCGTAAACCAACCGGTTCGGCTCATCAATTCTGCGAGACCAAAAACCGGACAAATTCTCCTTTAACGATTCCGGCTTACCGATCCCCCTGAAAGGATCACGCCTGATCGCATCAATAAGTTTGTTGATCCTTTTCAGCGTTTTTCTGTCCTGAGACTGCCAGTAAACGTAATCTTTCCATGCTTCATCGGTCCAGGCAAGCTGTCTATTCACGGATCAGCTCTCTTTCTTTTGCCTGACCGTTTGTATACTGCATGATTGATTTCGCCAGATGCTCGGCATTCGCCGGTGTTTTAAGAAGATGAAAAGTTTCCATCAGACTGTTGAAGACATCCAACGACATGACAATGGCATCTTCGCTGTCGCGTCTTGATATTATTGTATAATCCGCATCATCGGCTACCCGGTCCAGCACAGCCTTCAGGTTGTTTCTTGCTTCACTGAAATTCACTACTCTCATTATTGCCTCCCTTTATACATGTTCTGTTTATTGTACAAGTATCAGTGTATCCCGGTATTCTTCAGATGGCAATCGTAAAACGACTGGGCTGGAAACAGACGTTGGCAAGCGAAGTAGTTGGTGATGCGTCTTAAATAACCTGAATTTTCATCTTCTTCCCACCGTTAAAACGGTGGACTATGAGCGGTTCGTCCCGGAGGGACATTCGCCGATAGCCCAGTGATTTATCACTGGGGAAAAAGAAATGACCCCCCAATTACTTCGAGTCTACCGTTGCATACCCCGGCTTGGTTTTGTACACTGAGATTATTGAACTGCTCAAATGAATCAAATATTTATGCTGATACTGATCTTCCGGCCCCACGGCCTGATTTCCTTTACCGAGTTAAATGTTCGAAAACTGATGCGACCCAAGGAGTAAGCGAATAAGCGTAAACAAGCAATCCGGCAAGGTCGCCAAATAAACAGGGTGAAACACAATGCACGACTACGATATCGGCATTATCGGCGGCGGAGCCGCAGGCTTAACCATCGCTTCCGGCGCTGCTCAGTTGGGTGCCAAAACCCTGCTGATTGAAAAGGAACAAGAGCTGGGTGGTGACTGCCTCCACTTTGGCTGTGTTCCCAGCAAGACCCTGATTAAGTCGGCCCAGGTCTATCATCAGCTCCACAACACCCAAAAATTCGGGCTGCCAGCTGTGGAGGTGCCGCCGGTTGATTTCAAACAGGTGGCTGACCGGATTCGTTCGGTTATTGCTGGTATTCAGCACCATGACTCGGTTGAACGCTTCAATAGTCTCGGAGCCAAGATTCTCTTTGGCGACCCGCATTTTACTGACGAGCACACGGTCCTGCTGGATGGCAAGAGCATCACCGCAAAAACCTGGGTCATTGCCACCGGCTCTGCCGCTGCCGTCCCCTCCATTCCGGGGCTGGAGCAGACGCCCTTTCTCACCAACCGCGAAATCTTTTCTCTGGATAAGTTGCCAGAGTCCATGATCATTTTCGGGTGTGGCCCCATCGGCTGCGAAATGGGGCAGGCCTTTCAACGGCTGGGCACCAAGGTGTCCATGATCAACCGGAGCGGCCAAATCCTCAGTAAAGAAGACCCGGACATGGCCCGAGGGGTTATGGAGGTGATGCAGAGCGAAGGGATTGATTTCCACCTCAACAGCGCCACCCTGTCGGTCAAAGATCTGGGGGATAGGAAGGAGGTCGTGCTGACAAACCAGGACGGCAAAACCATCAGCCTCCAGGCAGAAACCATCCTGGTGGCCTTGGGCAGAAGCCCGAACATCAACGGGCTGGGGCTTGAGCAGATCGGGGTGGCAACGAGCCGCAACGGCATAACCGTAGACAGGCGGTTGCGGACCAGCCAACCTCATATCTATGCTGCCGGCGATGTCACCGGAGGGCCGCAGTTCACCCATGCTGCTGGTTATCAGGGCGGCATCGTGATCAGCAATGCCATCTTTCATCTCCCCCGACGCACGGATTACACTTGGCTACCCTGGTGTACTTTCACTGATCCCTCCCTGGGCAGCATCGGCATGAACGAACACATGGCCCGAGCCGCCGGAATCGATTATACTGTCCAAACTGAAGATTTTGCCGACAACGACCGCAGCCTTGCCGAAGGACAGGGGCACGGCAAGATCAAGTTGCTCCTCAACCACAAGGAAAAACCCATTGGCGTCCAGATCTTCGGCCCCCATGCCGGTGACCTGTTGGGCGAATGGGTAGCAGCCCTGAACGGTAAGGTCAGACTTTCCACCCTGGCCTCGGCCATCCACCCCTACCCCACAATCGCGGAAATCAACAAGCGGGTGGCAGGCTCTCTGCTTTCGCCGAAGCTCTTCTCTGACCGGACCAGAAAAATACTGAAGATGCTCTTTCGTTATCAGGGACCTGCCTGCGGACCGGCTGCGGCCGGAGACAAAAATCACGACAGCTAATATATTCAAGGAAAAACTTTGTTTGAACAGACCTTTAAAAATATCGATGATGTGCTCTGGAAAGAGAGCGGCTGCTCCTCAGAGCTGGATTATACCGAGCAGACCTCCTGGCTCCTCTTTCTCAAATACCTGGATGATCTGGAGCAGGAACGAGCCTTGGCTGCCGAGCTGCAAGGCCGGGACTACAGTTTCATCCTGGAAGAACAGCACCGCTGGTCCCAATGGGCAGCCCCGAAAAAAGCCGACAAGACAGCTGATCCAGATGCGGCCCTGACCGGGGATGACCTGATCGACTTTGTCAATGGTATCCTCTTCCCCTATCTCCGGGGATTCCGGCAACGGGCTGCTTCCGCCGACACCATTGAGTACAAGATCGGGGAGATTTTTTCCGAGATCCGTAATAAATTCCAGAGCGGTTATTCTCTGCGGGATGCCCTGGATCTGATCGATCAGCTCCGCTTCCGTTCCCAGCAGGAAAAGCACGAGCTTTCCCATCTCTATGAGAGTAAAATCAAAAACATGGGTAATGCCGGGCGCAACGGGGGCGAGTATTACACCCCACGGCCCCTGATCCGGGCAATGATCCGGGTTTGCCAGCCCTGCATCGGCGAAACCGTGTATGACGGGGCCTGCGGCTCTGCTGGCTTCCTCTGTGAAGCTCATGATTATCTGCGCTATGATCAGGACGGCAAACCAGCGAAACTGACCACGGGCCAGCTGGCTGCCCTGAAGACCCATACCTTCTTTGGCAAGGAAAAGAAGAGTCTGGCCTATGTGATCGCCATCATGAATCTGATCCTGCATGGGATCGACACGCCAAATCTCCTCCATACCAACACCTTGGCCGACAATCTCTCCCATGTGCAGGAGAAAGACCGCTACGACATCATCCTGGCTAATCCGCCTTTTGGCGGCAAGGAGCGCAAGGAGATTCAGCAGAATTTCACCATCAAGACCGGCGAAACCGCCTTTCTTTTTCTTCAGCATTTCATCAAGTTCCTCAAGGCCGGGGGACGGGCTGCGGTGGTGATTAAGAACACCTTTCTTTCCAACTCGGATAATGCGGCCAAGGCCCTGCGCCGGGAACTGCTGGAATCCTGCAATCTTCATACGGTGCTGGACTGTCCTGGCGGCACCTTTCTTGGGGCTGGGGTGAAGACCGTGGTGCTCTTTTTTGAAAAAGGGGAGCCCACCCGGAAAATCTGGTATTATCAGCTTGATCCGGGGCGGAATATGGGCAAGACCAACCCGCTCAATGATGGGGATTTGGAGGAGTTTGTTGCGCTGCAAGCCGGGTTTGCGGACAGTGAAAAATCCTGGTCAGTGCGGCTGGCCGATCTTGATCAGGAGGGGTTTGACCTGTCAGTCAGGAATCCCAATGCGGCGGAAAAGGTGCCCTTGCGGGAGCCACAGGATATTTTGGCGGAGATTGCTGGGTTGGATCTGGAGAGTGCGGCGGTTTTGGAACGGATTGGACAGGATGATTCGAATATATCTTCTTCCGCTTGGGAAATTCATTCGCTTGGTGATATTTGCCAGCTTATCGGTGGTGGAACTCCATCCAAGAAAAACGAAGATTTTTATAAAGGTGATATCCCTTGGGCTACAGTCAGGGACATGAAACATGATGTCATCACCCGGACAGATTTCAAAATCACGGAAGATGCCGTAAAAAACAGCTCTACGAATATTATCAAAGCTGGTAATGTTGTGATAGCCACCCGTGTTGGCTTAGGAAAAATTTGTCTTATCGAACAAGACACTGCGATCAATCAAGATTTACGCGGTGTTGTACCTAAGAGTACCAAAGTGCTCAGTGTAAGATATTTGTTTTGGTGGCTGAAAAGTGTCGCTCATCGTATTGAACGGGAAGGAACTGGGGCGACAGTTAAAGGGGTTAAGCTACCATTCGTCAAATCACTTAAAATACCTCTTCCGCCCATTGCGGAACAACAACGAATTACCGACCAACTTGATGCTCTTGCAGCAAAAAACAAGCATCTCGAATCCATCTACCAGAAAAAGCTCACCGCCTTGGCGGAACTCAAACAATCCATCCTCCAAAAAGCCTTCACCGGAGAACTCACTCAGGCCCCGGAACAGGAACTTGCAGAGGCGTGCTGAGACAGGAAAATCACGTAGGGGCGGACCTGTGTGTCCGCCCTTGTTGCTACCACCGGGCGGTTGCAATTCGGGTAGACACATAGGTCTACCCCTACAAAAAAACCGTTGAACCGATCCCCCGTAGGGGCAGGTCCCCGTGCCTGCCCATGATGCCACCGCCACCGGCGTTGCATATCCGGGTAGACACATAGGTCTACCCCTACAAAAAAAAACGATACGATGCCATGAACGAAGCGGAAACCAGAGCAGAGCTGATCGACCCGGCCTTGGCCGAAGCCGGTTGGGGCAGAGTCGAAGGCAGCCGCGTCCGGCGGGAGGTCATCGCGCCGGGCCGCATCCTCGGCAGCAACAAACGCGGCAAGGCCGAGATCGCCGACTACGTCCTCATCTACAAAGGGCATAAACTGGCCGTGATCGAGGCCAAGCGCCGCAACCTCCCAGACACCGAGGGTGTGGGCCAAGCCAAGAGCTACGCCACCCGCCTCCAAACCCGCTTTGCCTTTTCCACCAATGGCCTGGGCATCTACCAAATCGACATGGAAACCGGGCAGGAGGACTATGTTGCAGCCTTCCCGACTCCAGAACAGCTCTGGGACGCCACCTTTCAAGAAACGGACATCTGGCGGGATCGCTTTGCCGCAATCCCCTTTGAAGACCGAGGCGGCGGCTGGAGGCCCGCTATTACCAGCATAACGCCATCAATAAGGTACTTGAGGCCATCGTCGCCGGACAAGACCGCATTCTCCTGACCCTGGCCACGGGCACCGGCAAGACCTGTATCGCCTTTCAACTGGCCTGGAAGCTCTTCCACAGCCGCTGGAATCTGCGGGACCGCCACCAAACCACTCCACCCCGCCGCCGACCCCGGATTCTTTTTCTCGCTGATCGCAATATCCTGGCTAATCAGGCCTTCAATGCTTTTTCCGCCTTTGCCGAGGACGCCCTGATCCGCATCGACCCGGCAAGCATCCGCAAAAAAGGCCGGGTTCCCCGAAACGGCAGCATCTTCTTTACCATCTTCCAAACCTTTATGAGCGGCAGGGATCAAGAGGGCGAGCCGCTGCCCAGTTTCGGCGAATACTCGCCGGATTTCTTTGATTTCATCGTTATTGACGAGTGTCATCGGGGCGGAGCCAAGGACGAAAGCAGCTGGCGGAAGATTCTGGAGTACTTTGTCCCGGCAGTGCAGCTGGGCCTGACTGCCACCCCCAAGCGGGCAAAGAACAAGGACACCTATGCCTATTTCGGCGAACCGGTCTCTACCTACTCGCTGCGGGAGGGCATCAATGACGGCTTCCTCACCCCTTTTCGAGTCCGCCAGATCGCCACCACCCTGGACGACTATGTCTACACCCCTGATGACGAGGTGCTGGCAGGGGAAATTGAAGAGGGACGACGCTATACGGAAGCACACTTCAACCGGGTCATTAAAATCCAGGCGCGGGAAAAGTATCGGGTCCGGCTCTTCATGGAGATGATCGGTGCCCAGGAAAAGACCCTGGTTTTCTGCGCCACCCAGGAACATGCCCTGACGGTCCGGGACCTAATCAACCAACAGAGCAGCAATCCTAACCCGAATTACTGTGTCCGAGTCACTGCCGATGAAGGGGCCATCGGTGAAGGCTGGCTCAAGACCTTTCAGGACAATGAGAAGACCATCCCCACCATTCTGACCACCTCGCAGAAGCTGTCCACCGGGGTGGATGCCTCCAATATCCGCAATATCGTCCTGATGCGCCCGGTCAACTCCATGATCGAGTTTAAGCAGATCATCGGCAGGGGCACCCGCCTGTTTGAGGGCAAGGATCATTTCACCATCTATGATTTTGTCCAAGCCTACCACCATTTCAACGACTCGGCATGGGACGGTGATCCCAAGGAAATACTGATTGAACAGCCTGATACATCCCCGGACCCCGGCCTTGATCCTGGCACGGCAGAACCTGACCCGGATTACAAGGTTTCCTCGGACCACCCGGAAAAACCAGAAATAACACGGATTCGGCTAGCTGATGGTAAGATACGTGTGTTGAAGAGCATGTCCGCCACCACCTTCTGGAGCCCCGGCGGCACCCCCATTTCAGCGGCCCAGTTTATCACCGAACTCTATGGAGAACTGCCCTCCCTGTTTCAGGATGAGGATGAGTTACGCAATCTGTGGAGCAACCCGGACACCCGCAAGAAACTGCTGGCCGGACTGGAGGAAAAGGGCTACGGTACAGAGCAACTCAACGAAATAAAAAAACATATTCAAGCGGAAAACAGCGACCTCTTTGACGTGCTGGCCTATATCGCCTTTGCCCTGCCAATCATCACCCGCACAGAACGGGTGGAGAACAGCCGTCCGGCCATCTTCCGTTCCTGTTCTGCCCAGGAAAACGAGTTTCTCGGCTTTATCCTGGATCATTATATCGCCCAAGGGGTCAGTGAGCTGGATCAGGAAAAATTGCCCGATCTGCTGGAACTCAAATATCATTCCCTTGGCGATGCAGTGGATGTTCTGGGCAGTATTGCTGAAATCCGGCAGCTCTTTGTTGGTTTTCAGGGGTCTTTGTATACGAATGCATAATTTATTGAAGGATATTAAGTGATGACGAAAAAATTCAACACCACCGGCCCTTGTCTCCAGGAACGCCATTACATGCTCCCGCCGGAGCAGCGCCTTGCCGAAGTTCGGGATTTGATCGACGATCAGGCTTTTTTTGTGATCCATGCCCCTCGGCAGACCGGCAAAACCACCCTGCTCCGTAACCTCTCCCGGCAGCTGACCCAAGAAGGTCGCTATGCGGCCATGACGATCTCGCTGGAAAGCCTTACTCTGCCTGACATTGACAAAATGGTGCCGCAACTCCTGGACAAGCTGGAATATGACTCCCGATTTCAGCTGCCGCCGGAACTTGGTCCACCATCCCCGGACGCCTTTACCTCTAAATCTTCCGTCTCCCTGACACAATATCTTTCAGACTGGAGCAGTAACATCGACCGCCCCTTGGTCATTTTCTTTGATGAGATTGATTCATTACCGGGCGTTGTGCTGCTGTCTCTTCTCCGCCAGCTTCGGGACGGCTATTGCTGCCGCCCTGCCCCGTTTCCCCAGAGTATCGCCCTGGTCGGGCTCAAGGATATACGTGATTACAAAATCAGCATCCGCCAAGATGCGGAGAGCCTGGGCACGGCCAGCCCCTTTAATATCAAGGCCCGCTCCCTGCTCATGCGCAACTTCAGCAAAGACGAGGTGCAGGCCCTGCTTGATCAGCATACCCAGGAAACAGGGCAGCCTTTTACAGCGGAGGCCGCAGCAGAAATATTCCGCCTGACCCAGGGCCAGCCGTGGCTGACCAATGCCCTTGCGGCCCAGCTGGTGACGGATTACGATGCCCTGGTCAAAGACCGTTCCTGCCCTGTTACCAAGGAAACTGTCAGCAAGACGCGGGAAATCCTCATCGAACGACGGGACACCCATCTGGACAGCCTGACCGACAAACTGCGGGAAAAACGGGTACGGGCCGTCATTGAACCGATCATGGTGGGCAAGGGGGACTTTGATCAGGCCTTTAATGATGATTTCCTCTATGCCAAGAACCTCGGTCTGGTCTCGGATGCGCGGGGCAGGATCGAGATTGCCAATCCCATCTATCAGGAAATTATCCCCAGAATATTAACCTACCCTATCCAGATGGCTATTCCTGATGAACCGGCCTGGTTTGTGGCTAAAGACGGGACCCTGGACATCATGCAATTGATTGACGGCTTCATCCGTTTCTGGCGACGAAACGGCGAAGTCCTGCTGCGCGGCATGCCCTATCATGAGGCGGCACCCCATCTTGTCTTTATGGCCTATCTGCAACGGATTATCAACTCCGGCGGCTCTATTGAGCGGGAATTCGCCATCGGCACAGGCCGGGCCGATCTTGTGATTGACTTCAAGAACAGGCAGGATGTTATCGAACTCAAACTGCTGCGCGGTTCCTACACCCGCCCGGAAGGGGTGGAGCAGGTGGCCCGCTATGCCACCCGGCTTTGTCGGGATCGCGGCTATCTGGTCATCTTTGATCCCTCCGACAAGCGGCCCTGGGAAGAACGCGGGCAGCTGGCAACAGAGATCTGTAAGGGTATCGAGGTGATTGTGCTGGAGGCGTAGCTTTCTCCCCCCGTCCCCCCTCCGAAGCAAAGAACCCTGAAGGGGTTCAACACAATCAGCTCAGGGAACACCCCGAGCATAACAAAGCTGATCACCGACAAGGTGAAGGAGAGCACCCGATGAATCCAGAACTGCGCCCAGACTTTTCCCTTCCAGGAGAAGAGGACATTTTCAAGGAAATGATCAAGCTGACCATCGGTATGATAGAGAAATCGCAAAACGGCTGCCCGCTGCGTGTCCAGCACGCCAAGGCCAATGCCTGCGTGACAGCGACCTTTGAGATTGCTTCAGACATCCCGGAGGATCTCCAACACGGGGTATTCAGCCAACCCGACAAGGTCTTTGAGGCCATTGTCCGCTTTTCCACGGCCCAAGGGACGATTGAATCTGACAGCGACCCGACAGCACGAGGGCTGGCCATCAAACTGCTCAATGTCGAAGGGCAGCGAGCAATGGCTGGAGACACTGATCAAAGTCAGGACTTCCTTTTTGTGGATCATCCCGTCTTTCCCTTTCCTAATCCGAAGGAGTACCGGGATGTTATCAAATACAAGAGCGTCCCGCTAATCGGGGATCTTCTGGTCTTAGGCCATCTCCTGCTCTTTGATCATGACCAGCTGAAGATTGTTCATGAGATCAGAAAGAAGACCGTGGCCAGCCCACTTAATATCACTTATTGGAGCGGTGTGCCGTACTGGCTCGGCGATGCTGCCGGAACAACCGGCCAGGCTGTGAAATATTCGGCTGTTCCGCCTGCCCCGCCCGTTTCTGGAGCTGGTCCTGCTGATCCAAAAAAGCTGTCTGACGACTATCTGCGAGAGGCGGTTGCCAAGCAGCTAGCTGAGGAAGAAGTAGTGTTTGACTTCAAGGTGCAGCGGCAGGGTGATCCGGCAAAGATGCCGATTGAGGATGCATCGGTGTACTGGGACGAGAACGGGAACGAAAACGGGGATAAAAACCAGTCAGTGCCTGTCAAAGTGGCCACCTTGCGAATCAGCAAACAGCTCGTCAGCAGCAAAAGTAACAGCACTGAGTTGGAGAAACGTTGCGAGGCTCTATCCTTCAATCCGTGGCAGGCGCTCAAAGAGCATCGCCCGCTGAGCGGACTGAACCGGTTGCGCAAGGCGGTCTATGAGGCCAGTTTTAACGAGCGCAAAAGGCAGAAGAAAAACAGCGAAACCTGTGGGCTCCTACGGTTTCTGAGACGATGAGAGCAGAGGCAGATAAGCGGTGGGGATAGGTAAACAGGGCGACCGCCGGTCGCCCCTACGCTGTATATGAGAAACCTGCTTACCTTACCTATCAGACAAATACGGTCAGACAATGTCCAGCGGCTTTGTCGCCAAAGGAATTTCCACATCAGGTTCACCGCTTACCTGGCAAGTCAGCCGGGTGCTGCCAACAGCAAGAGCCTGTCCTCGCAGGGTCAGCTTATCGCTGTCTCCGATGTCTAGATCACCAGCCTGGTCAAAAATCACCGGACTGTCATCACGAACAGTAGCACGGGGAAAGAGAACCATCTCATCAACCTCTGCGTTTGCTGCCAACTCGACCAAATCGCCGGAAGCAGGATCTATCCCCTTATAACCGATACCGTCTGCATCAGGATTTGTCGGAGGAACGAGCAGTTTTGCCACTGTCGGGTCTTCCACCTTAAGATGATAGCGGACATTCTCCAGCCGAACTGCGTCTGCCTCAGATGAATTGGTTGCAGTCACACTGAAAGAGAACTTCTCTGTCGGACGAATTTCTCTGCTGTCCGTGAGATCAAATAACGAATGAATTTTCACAATTATATCAGCCATAATTTCCTCCTTGATTTTTTAAAAAAGGGCAAACACAAAGATTTGCCCCTACGGCACCCGAAATAACGGATAGAATATTCTTGTTGAATCCCTTATTCATATCATCCTGCGGATCCATAAAACGCCACATCAGGATGAAGCGTCCTCCACACCGACCCAAGCTGCATGCCATTCTTTCCGGCGGGTATAAAAATATCCTGCAATAAAAAAATCATACGCAATACAAAGAAAGCCATATGCCAAGGGAAGAGAAGTGAGACTCCATGCCTCCTCGTTGAAATGCATATTGAATTCGTGGATTCCGTCCCAGAATCCATGCAACACATAGACGATAATGAGAACGGTTGTAAAACGAATGCCGACCAATCCGAGGGCGGCAAACAGGGTAACGGCGATCACCTCAACCGACCATGCTTCTGTATTGCCAAAATACATGGTAAAAGCCAGATAAAAGGCGGCAATTAAGACAAAGAGCACCCCGAAAAATACTTGCTCCATCCGTAGATCAGAAAAGAGCTTGGAGAGATAGATAGATCCAAGACCGATCGTTACCCCGAAAATGGAATAGAAGACAACGATAACGATAAACCCTATGATACTTGACATCGGTTCCATTTTTCACTCCTCCTTTTTTGAATGAACTTTAATCAGCTGTTAACAAGCTACTCATACAAATAGTTGCAAGACACTTCAACAACTCAAGGAACAGTCTTATAAACAGAAAGATATAAAAAAACTTTATGCGACCTTGTGGCGTATTGTCAAGACAGAACGAAAAAAAGAAAAAGGGGACAACCCTGTTAGTTTACGGGTATGATGCACAGAGCATTCTTACTTCAACGCCCTCTATAAACTCAGGAGCAAAAATTGGAGAGCCGGTTATGAAAAAACGGGTATTGTACAGCGAAGCGAACTATGCGGCAATCGTTCGCAAAAACGGTTATTTTGTCGATAAAACAAACTATCTGGAGAAACTGGAAACCGTTACCAATCCCGTTTTTCTGCGCCCAAGACGTTTCGGCAAGTCCCTGCTCTGCTCCATCCTGCGTTATTATTACGACCTTAACCATGCCGATCAGTTTGAAGAGCTTTTCGGGCATACCTGGATAGGCCAGCATCCCACAACGGATCGGAATCAATTCGTCATTGTTTCGCTGAATTTTTCTGTAATATCTATCGGATCTGATATCAGCCAGATAGAAAGCAGCTTCAAAAATCACTGCAACACGGCCCTGCGTTCCCTACGAGATATCTATGCTCCATTATTTGGTGACATGCCTGATCTTCCATTGGACGCTCCGGTTGCCGACAACCTGACCCAACTGCTCCAGTATATTCAGGCGAGGCAGCTTCCTCCCATTTATCTGATTATTGATGAATACGACAATTTTGCCAACCAACTGGTCATCACCAACAGAGATCGACTGTATCAACAACTTACTGCGGACGACGGCTTTTTCAAGACCTTTTTCAAAACCCTGAAGCAGGGTCGAGAAACAGGCGCGATCCACAACGTGTTTATCACCGGGGTGTTGCCCATTGCCATTGACGACATGGCCTCGGGTTTCAACGTGGCAAGGTTTATCACCTTGGACCCTGAATTTGAACATATGCTGGGCTTCACCCAGAAAGAAGCGGACCAGCTCCTTGATGCGGTGTACCAAGATTGCGCCATTGATCCCGTCACCCGGCAGGATGTGGGCGCGGTGATGAAAAACCAATATAACGGATATCACCTCGTCAGCGCCCAAGGCGAAACTCTCTATAACTCCACCCTGGTCATGTATTTCCTCGACTGGCTTTACCGCTATAAAACCATCCCGGAACGCCTGACCGATTTGAATCTGAAAACCGACCTGCACTGGATTAAGCGTCTGACCGCCTCCAATCCGCAGCTCACAGAAGAATTCATTAACCGCCTGACCATTCACAGCACCATCCCTTACGATAAGGTCATGCTGGAAGAAAAATTCAACATGCACCAGTTCTTTGACAAGGGATTCTTTCCTATCTCCTTTTTTTACCTGGGCATGCTGACGCTGAAAGACTCCTATTATCTCCAGCTGCCCAATCTGAATATGCGGAGAATCTTTACCCAATATTTCAACGAGGTTCACCGAATCGATGTCTCTACTCGGCATACCGAGTATATGCAGTCCTTTTCCAACAAGCCCGAGCTGGAACCCCTGTTCGCTGGCTACTGGCGGGAGTATGTATCCCAGCTGCCTGAAGCAATTTTCCAGCAGGTCAACGAGAACTTCTACCGCACCACCTTCTACGAACTGTGCAGCCGCTATCTCTCCCGCTGGTTCACCTGGCATGTGGAACGCTCCTACCCTCAAGGCCGTAGCGATCTCGAATTCGTGGGTAAATACAATGAAATCTACGCCGGTCTGCGCTGGGTGATCGAATTTAAGTATTTTTCCAATACTGAATTCAAAAAATTCACAACCGGCATCAATGATTTTCAGCTGCAACAGGAAGATACAAAACAGATCAAGGGCTATGCCGAGGGATTACGACAGGAATACCCGGAGGCACGGGTTTCCTTATTTGTGATCTACTGTATCGGCAATCAGGGATTTCGGGTGTTTAGTGTGGAAAATGGATAGGCCTTCTTAAAGATTGGAGATAGCCTGTTGTACTGGGTTGATCGGTGTTGAGTTCAGTAGGACGGAGCGGAATATCAATCGGTTTGGGCGGGAGAAGGTGTAACTCTACCATTCAGTACGATAAACGAGGAAGTATATGTCATTCAGTGAGTTTAAAAATATTGCAGAAGTACAGGCGCTCTACAAAATAAAATACGAAGAGGGGCTGTTTCTTTCAGGGGCGGAACAAATGCCTTCGGTAGGTTTTTTGGAAGATTTTGAATTCAGCAAAGAAAATATAGATATCTTTACGTCCGAGTCTTCCCGGAGTGAAATCATCATATCACCCTTGTTGCGGGAGATGTATAAGAAGCATTGCGAGAAATATTCTTTTTGGATTCAGAAGGGCATTTCTTTTGATGAGGTGCTGACCGGCACACCGGATTATATGTTTTCCAAAAAATCTTCCTTGGGAAAAACCGTCCTCGAAGTTCCGTTGGTTATTATTGTTGAAGCGAAAAAGAATGATTTTGAGCAGGGCTGGGGTCAGTGCCTGGCAGAGTTAGTTGCTGCTCAGAAAATCAATAAGGATACGGAACGGCCTGTGTACGGAGTGGTGACTGACGGCAATCTCTGGCAGTTCGGGCGGTTGAGAAGGGATGTGTTCACGAGGAATCCAGAGAATTTTACAGTTGATCATCTTGCTCGGCTGTACGGCGCGTTGGAGTTTTTAGCTGATTTGGTGGAGCAGGATGAGATAAATTGACAGGATGAACAGTAAGGAGTCGGGATGACAGCAAAAAGAAAAATGTCGTTTCGCAGGACCAGCTTTGAAGATTTACTGGAGCTGGTTGATATCCAAGAAATTATGGATTATTCGGTCTTCGAGGATTGGTTTCGGTTTGATTACAGCCTGAACCTGGCGGAGGAAACCTTTCTGGAAGACCTGCTTACTCGGAATAACAAGACTATGGTGCGATTATCACGTACAAATGTACGTGGTTTTAAAAAGTTACAGGCTGTCAGGCCCGATTTCCCGGCAAGTAAAAGAAGTACGAATGAGACGAGGAAAAAAATGAACGCTGCCGTTGAATATGATCAGGATTTTTATCAATGGTTGATAAAAAACGCCAAGCTGCTGCGCGAAGGAAATTTTTCAGAAGCCGATACCGAGCATATCGCAGAGGAACTGGAAGCTATGGGGAAGAAAGAACAGAGAGAGCTGGTCAGCCGATTGGCTGTTTTACTTGCGCATCTCTTGAAGTGGACATTTCAGTCTGCACGAAGGACTCGAAGTTGGAAAAACACCATTGCCGCGCAGCGAATAGACATCATGGATTTGTTGGAGGACAGTCCCAGCCTGAAACATGATCTGGAGAAGAAAATAGCAAAAGCCTATATGCGGAGCAGGCTTATGGCGGAGAATGAGACAGGGATTGATAAGAGCAGGTTTCCTGCGGAGAGTCCATTTTCTGTTGAGGAGATTCTTGGGGAGGACTTTTATCCTGAAGGCGGGGAGTGTCTTTAAAGCTCTTTCGAACGGAGAGGATCTTGTTGGATTCAAGTTCAATGAACTGGCCGAACCCGGTTGTGCTCTTGAGCAGATTAAGGGGAAGAAAATTTGATTGATCGGTGTAAGAATCTTCCCCTATCAAGGCGTGATCAGGGGTGATTGCTTCGGCTCGGCTTCTCGTTTTTCTCCTTTTAAGGACAATTTAAAAAAAAAGAACTTGACAGTCATGAAATAACAAGTTTATGTTGTTTTTACTATAATAAATAGAAATGCTTATCTCCTGAGCAGGTGCCTTGACTTTCTGGATAGAAAAGGAGAGTTGATAAAGCCACAGATCTCTGAAACGAGACAGCCGGGTTGCCTGCTTTTTGCTTCTAACGACCAAGGTACTGTTATGCAACCATCCGAAAATGTACCTTGCCAAGGTACGCTTTCCAGCTCCTTCTTTTACCGGCTCCCCCTTCCTTTCTTCTTTTTCCTTTTTGCCGTTTTTAGTCCTCTGAACTCTTGGGCAGAGGGCATTGATATCACCAGTCCGGTCGTAGGAGATGTATGGTATACCGGAGAAACATACACGATCCAGTGGGATACTGATAGTGCAAGCTCTACCTCACCGATTGGTTAATAATCTAGTAATTGAATTAATTGTTTTACATGAAAAAACAACACCTTGAAATCTTAGTAAGTGAAATCAACATATTGGATGATTGCTTGTGAAAATAGGCTGTTGAGAAGTTTCCTGTTTAGGAATACTTATTATCTGGCCCAATATAGCGCTTAAAGGACATCTCTGCAAATACGGTCAAAATACCGGCATCTCTTATAACGTTATGATTTGTTTATGTTTAGTCAATTAATTATATACACTTTTTATTGACCAATCGATGAGCTCTACAGTTACTATCTATTTATATGAGAGTGGTGAACAAAAAGGTACCATTACATCAGATGCACCGAACAACGGATCATACAGCTGGACTGTTCCTTGCTGCTATAATGGTAATGAATACGCTGTTGAGGTTTGGACTGACGACTACTACAGTTATAATAGTAAATATGATTATTTTACCCTGTCATTTCCATCGGGCTCATCACCGGGAACACCAACTTCATTCACGGCGACCGCTCAGAATTCGACCGGCATTGACCTGTCCTGGAGTGCTGTGAGTGGTGCTACGGATTACGATGTATACACCTGTGCCGATGGTTTTGTTACCAACACCGACCAGACCTCCTATCTTGTCAGCGGATTAACGCCAGAGACCACCTACAGCTATAAGGTGCGGGCAAATAGTTCCGAGGGTAGCTCCGACTTTACTGACTGCCAAACTACCACTACCCTAGCAGACGACCCAGAAAGCTACACGCTTTCCGGCAGAACCAGGAAGGCCGATGATACCGCGATACTCAACGCCACCGTCACTTTCACCGATCTCTCCTCTGTACAGAGCATCAGCAACGGCGCATACAGTCAAACCGTGCCTAATGGCTGGAGCGGAGAAGTCTGTGCGACCGCGAGCAGCTGCGACTTTTCCTGCGTCTCTGTTGCCAGCGTAACAGCTGATACATCCGGTATTGATCTGATCTGCGAATCGCCCAAATACAAAATTTCAGGCTATACACAACGCTATAACGGTACGCCGATTCCATCAGTCACGGTTTCTTTTTCAGATGAGTCTTCAGTTACCAGCGACTCGAACGGTTATTATGAGAAAGATGTTGAATACGGCTGGAGCGGTACCATCAGTGCCTCAAAAGAAGGGTATAAATTCGACAGCGATACCATCTCCACAGTTACCTCGGACCGATCAGGTAATACGGTTCACGGGGATTATTATCCGCGCACCGGTCGTTCTGCATCGGTTTCGGTAAGGGAATCAAACTGGAGCACTCCCTATTCCCGGAGCAACAGTACGCGATGCAGCGACTGTAGAAAGTGTGAAACGAACTGCGGTGACCCCATCAATACGTCCACCGGTGCCCAATTTTTGGAGTACCGTCTTTTATCGGTGCAGGGGCTTGTACCGATTACCTTTAATCTGGCCTATAATTCACTGGTTGTTGATCAGGAGGGGATAGCAGGTAAGGCGTGGAGTCTGAACTACGACTTTGGAGCCAGGATACAGGCTGCTGACAACGAGGCTATGAATGTTGAGTGGGCAGAAAACAGAAGCAACCGTTTCAATCACGACGGCGATAATGTTTACTCTTCTTTAGACGAAGCCTGTCGCTACGATACATTGGTCAAAAATAGCGATGATAGCTACACCCTTAACCGGCAGGACAAGACAGTATATGTGTTTGATGCTAATGGATTGCTCACTGAAGTTCGTGATGAACAGGGCCGATCCCTGCAATTCAGTTATGACAGCTCTGATCGTCTGAATCGGATTACCGAGCCGATGTCCGGGGTTTTTCTTGAGTATACCTATAATAGCGATGGACTGCTGGCAAGCGTCATTGATCCCGCAGGACGTCAGGTAAGCCTGAGTTATGACGATGATCGTCGCTTGCAAAGCATCACGGATCCCTACGAACACACGGTCAGCTTTACCTGGAGTGATGAGGATCAGATTCTCACCGGGACCAGCTCGGAAGGATATCAGCTCTTTGCCAACACCTTTGATAGCGAGGGCCGAATCAGTGTCCAGGATGACGGTCTGTCGGATAACAGTGAAATCACCCTTACCTATGACGAGAGCCAGTCGGATCGAATTATCACCACGGTCACGGACAGGAACGGGGGGGCCACCCAATACACCTTTGACGGGCAGTATAGGATGCTGGAGAAGGTTGATGAACTGGGCAACCTGAGTGCGACCTACAGTTATGACGAGCAAGGCAATCGGACCGAAGCTGTGGATGCTAACGATCATAGCAGCAGTTTTGCCTATGATGACAACGGTAATATGACCTCGGTCACGGATGCTGATGGTAAGGCCACCACCATGGGGTATGATGAAAACAACTATCTGACCGGCTTGACTGATGCCTTGGGAAAAAACAGCACCTTCAGCTATGATGACCAAGGCAAAATAACTCAGGCTGTTGATTCACTGGGCCGAACTGTAACGTTCAGTTATGACGATGATGGGCAGCTGATTTCCGTAACCTCACCGCTGGGCAAAGTGACACAGTACGAATACAGTAGCGGCTTGCCAACTAAGGTGATCCGGCCTGAAGGCAACAGCCGGGAAATGAGTTATGATGCTGCCGGACGTCTAACCGCTGTGACCGACAGTGAGGGAAACACCACCACCTTTAATCATGATCTGCCTTGCTCTGGCTCTTGCCGATCTTCCTCAATAACCGATCCTCTGGGTAACACGGTCATAATGGCCTATGATAGCCGGGGTAATTTGCTTACGCTCCTTGATGCCAAGGGCAATGAGAGCAGTTTTGAGTATGATGCAAATGGCAACATGGTCCGAGCCGTGAATGCTCTCGGACAGACAACAGAGTATAAGTACGACGGTGAAGACCGTCTTGTCCGGCTCATTGATGCCGAGGGTAATAGCTCCTCTCTGAGTTATGATGCCAAAGGCCGCATGGTATCTCTGACCGATCCACTGGGTAATACCCGGACACTGACTTATGATAACACCCGCAACCTGACCGCTGTTCAGGATGCCTACGGCAGGGTGATACAATCGTTGAGCTACGACAGCAGGGATAATCTCATCGGAATTACCGATATCCTGGGGAACAGCTCCGATCTGGCCTATGATGAACTGAACCGGCTGCAGCAGAGCACTGATCCTCTGGGCCGGGTGGTACAGATGAACTATGATGCCCTTGATCGTCTGGTATCCACAGTTAATCCCTTGGGTGGAACCACAGAGCAGTCCTTTGATGAGGACGGTCGGCTTATTGATATTACCGATCCCACAGGCAATAAGACGACCTTTGCCTATGACAATAATAGTCGCCGGATCAGCGAGACCTCAGCAGCAGGCAGTACGGTGCAATACAGCTATACAGCTCGTGATCTGTTGGATAAGTTGACCAATGGCCGGGGCCAGGAGCGTCAGTTCAGCTACGATGCTCTGGGACGGATCACAACGATGAGCGACCCGGATGGCACAGTCAGTTATACCTATGATGCCAACTCCAATGTACTCACGGTCAGCGATACCAACGGCACCATCACCCGTGAATATGATGCATTGGACAGGGTGAACAAGTACACGGACAGTCAAGGTAATGTCATGCAGTATGTATACGATGCTGTAGGCAACCTGAGCAGTCTGACCTATCCAGACGATAAAAAGGTGGAGTACGACTACGATGCAGCGGATCGGCTGGTGAGCGTGACCGATTGGAACAACCGCACCACAAGCTATGCCTATGATAAAGAAGGACGGTTGACCGAGACCACGAGGCCCAACGGCAGCACAGTGACCCGTACCTACAGCGATGCCGGGCAATTAACCCAACAGGTTGATGCCAAGGCTGACGGTGAGGTTATTATTCAGTATGACTTCAGCTATGATACGGTGGGTAATATTGTTGAAGAAACGGCGACACCGACGCAGGAGCAGGTAGCGATCAGCCCGGCAGTTATGACCTACGGCTCAGGCAATCAGCTGGCGAGTTATAACGGTTTGGCTGTGGAGCACGATGCAGACGGGAATATGGTACAGGGGCCTCTGAATGGAGAAGTAGCCTCCTTTGTTTTTGATTCCCGCAATCGACTGACTCAGGTCGGTAGCACGGTTTATACCTATGATGTGGAGAATCAGCGCATTGCCGTGGCAGATGGCGATGCGAAAACCCAGTATGTTGTTAATCCCAATGCCTCGCTGAGTCAGGTGCTGATCCGGGAGGATCAGGCCGGGGAAAAGATCTATTATGTATACGGGATCGGCCTGATCGGGCAGGAGAAGAACGGGGCTTATCGGAGTTTTCATTATGATTTCCGGGGCAGCACCGTGGCCATGACCGATGAGGTTGGCAAGATCACGCATCAGTATGCCTATACTGCCTACGGGAAGGTGGATGTAGTGCAGGAGGAGGATTTTAATCCGTTTCGCTATGTGGGGCAGTATGGGGTGATGTATGAGGGGAACGGGTTGTATTATATGCGGGCGAGGTATTACCAGCCTGAGATTCGGCGGTTTCTTGGTGAAGATCCGATTTGGAATAAGAATTTGTTTGCTTATGTGGAGAATAATCCTGTGGTGGGGATTGATCCGAGTGGGTTAACTACTTTTGACTTCTTGAAATCCCTTGCTGGCTCTCTTGTTGACTATAACCCCGTCACTTTGTCCACTGCTTTTGTGTTAAACCCTAGAAAGACGATAGAACGGTTTGATAGAAGGATTGATGGGGTTAAGCGATTAGGATCAGAATTTTTTAAATATAGTAACAGTAGGCACGATAAAGATGTCCAAAATAGAATTGCTGGTTACATGAACTCTGAAATACCTGTTCCGAACAAGCGTACAAAATCTGATTTTGCTTTTTCTCTAGTAACAACGGATAGAACCAACGAAAGAAATGATCTGAAAGGGACAAGTAAACAGCCTAATTTAGGCTTAAGAGATACTGAGCATTATTTCCATGCACGAGCTGAAGTAGGGAAAGACAGCTGGATTCCTACTGGGGTAAGAGCGTTATGGTATTCCGAAGTAGCTACTCCCGGATACTCTGGAGCAAAAGCATCATTACAATGTAATGGAACTCCATACGGAACACAGGCGACTTACAGTGAAATGAAATGGGGACGCAGAGGTGCTTGGGATGGATATATAGATCATACAAAAAGATCCATTAGAAGAGCGGTTATAAGAGGGTCTATGACCTTATTGAATTTATACCATTAATTTTTTACAGCTCTGTAGGTTAGGGTGAGGCACGAATCCCAACAAAAATAATGAATGGTATTTTATCGAACATGTTGAAATGTCCCCCCGATTAACGGTGTCGGAATTTTGACGTGATGTGTTCTCGCCGGTGATGTTGGGGTTCGCACAGCTCACCCCAACCTACGGATTACGGATTACGGATGACGGATATGGATGATTGGGGGATGCGGGGAATTGAATGCAATATCGACGGGCGGATGTGCCGGGCGGGACATATTTCTTCACGGTGAACTTGGCGGATCGGAGCCGGACGCTGCTCGTTGATCACATTGACGATTTACGGAATGCCGTGCAAAAGGTACTGACATCACATCCCTTCCGCATTGATGCGATGGTCGTGCTGCCCGATCATCTGCATGCAATCTGGACTTTGCCGGAGGGCGATGCAAATTATCCCGTGCGCTGGTCCCTGATTAAGGCCGGATTTTCACGCTGCATCCCTGCCAATGAACAACGGAGCAAAAGCCGAATAGCCAAGGGCGAACGGGGCATCTGGCAACGGCGGTATTGGGAACACCTGATCCGGGACGAGCAAGATTACACAAACCATGCAAACTACATCCATTACAACCCGGTCAAACACGGTCACGTTGCCCGCGTTGCGGATTGGCCGTATTCGACATTCCACCGGGCCGTCAAAAACGGTCAATACCCGCTTGATTGGTCCGAAGAACCGATATTTCGTAGGTTGGGGTGAGAGGAGCGAACCCCAACAAAAATAATGAATGATAATGAACGGTATTTTATCGAACATGTTGAAATGTCCCCCGATTAACGGTATCGGAATCTTGATGTGAGCTGTTGTCGCCGGTGATGTTGGGGTTCGCAAAGCTCACCCCAACCTACATAAAAACAAAAAGGTCTGCTTCAATGAAAAATAAAGGCTGTATTATATTAATCCTGCTCACCGTAACCCTCACCCCACCCCTCTGCGCCGCAAGCACCTTCAGCTATAACGACCTCAACCAGCTGACCACAAGCGAGAGCGGCGAGAACGACGAATCGATCCGCTACGACTACGATGCCAACGGCAACATAACCGCCGTCCGCACCATCACCCCGGACGACACCGACGGCGACGGCCTGCCCGACGACTGGGAAGAACAGTATTTCGGCGATCTCTCCCATGAAGCCTTTGAGGATTATGACGGGGACGGCTACAGCAATCTTGAGGAATATGAGGCTGGTTCTGATCCGACAGATCCCTCGTCTACACCGATCCAATGCGCCACCACAGTCCCGGATGACTTCACCACCATCCAGTCCGCCGCCGACTATGTTGTTATCACCGATTTCGGCGGCAATGTCTGTGTCCAGCCCGGAACCTATACAGAATCCAAACTGCAACTGGAGGACGGTGTCTATCTGGTGGCCCTATCCGATGACCCGGCAGAAACCATCATTGACGGGGATGGCAAGGACGATGTTATTACCTTCCAAGGTGTACGAGTCGGTGGGGTAGTGGGTTTCACCCTGCGCAACAGTAAGAGCAAAGGCAATGCCGCTGCCGTCAATATCACCGGCGATAAGCAGATGCCTCTGATCGCCCGGAATATCATCACAGAGAACCTACAGGGCATCCGGCTCCAGGGCAATGTGATGCCTCTGCTGATCAATAATACCATTGCCGACAATACAGGCGACGGTATCAGTGCAGGCGGCAACAGCCCAGCCACTATCTTCAATAATATCGTGGTCATCAATAAAGGCGACGGGATTACGAAGACAGGCAAGGCCATCGACGAACTGGCCCGTAATGATGTGTTTGATAATGAAGGCGGCGATTACGTCAATATTGAGGCCGGTGAGGGCGACATCTCCCTTGATCCGCTCTTTTCCGAGGGATACCAGCTGGCAGATGATTCGCCCTGTATCGGTAGCGGGCAGTCCCTGGCTGGTGAAGCCGTTGATATGGGGGCTTACGGTGACAGCACAGTCTCGTTGATTAATGACACGGCAACAGCCATGTTTACCGACACAGATAACGACGGTATAGATGATTACTGGGAGCTGCTCTTTTTCGGCAACCTCACCACAGCGGATGAAACCAGCGATTTTGATCAGGACGGGTATACCGACCTACAGGAGTACCTGAATAATCAGAATCATTATACTGACCCGCAAGGTGTATCCTTTGACCTGAGCGCCGTAAACGAACCTGGCGGAGAAGGGTATGAGGAGGAGGTCGTTAAAGAGAAGAAGGTCACCTTGATCAGCATTATTATCAATTTTCTCTTAGGTGTGGGCGAGGAGCGTGAATCTGTTCAGCCATAGAATAGAGGATCTGTAAAACTACATAGGCTCCCAAGCTCAGGCTTGGGAGCCTTTTTATTTTGTTTACTTTTTCAATTCGACATGGTTAAAATTTTATCTAGACAAAATTACGCGTAACAAAGTCTGAAAACACTAATTGGTATATCTTCAATATCAGCGGGACAATTAACGACGAGCCTGAATCTATTGAGTTACATGGAGCAACACCAGAAAATATTTTTTATTTTCCGCTTGTGCTGTGGCTACACCCCTACCCAGACCGTATAACATATTTTCCTGGACATAATGCCGAAAAAGATATGTACGACAGATGTAAGTATGATCTGGAAGTAATGCTTTCCGAATTCCAGTGAAACAAAACGGGTGAGGCTTAAATATGATGTTTTATTTTATAATACAGTATATGATACTTATTTTCAGAATTGATTTCCATTCCTTCCGCTAAAGAAAATTATGTCAACTGTTATTCGAAATCCTGACGGCAGTATCACCGTGTCCGTGACTCTCACTCTTGAAGGCGATATGCTTGAGATGGAAAATATCATATTGGATGCCGTAAATGAGGTCGGGTGTGCGGCAACGGGCGAAGCACTTAAACGCTTCGATACGGACGGTTCACCTATCATGTTGAATGGGATCAAGCTAACCTCTAAAAATAAAGATTATAAAAAATATCAAACACCTTTCGGGGTTTCAGAAATTGAGCGCTATGTTTATCAAACCTCAAAAGGAGGGCGTGTTTTTTGTCCGTTGGAAGATTCGGCACGTACAATTTTTGCGGCGACCCCCAAATTTGCACAGCAATTATCACACAAATACTCACAAGGCAATGCAAAGTCGGTTTGTGTTGATTTAAAAGAAAATCATAATCGTTCAATCGCCAGATCAACAGTGCAGAACGTGACGGATTGGATCGGAAGTATCGCATGCGCTCAGGAGGAAAAATGGGAATATGAGCCCCCTGCACCAGACGAGCCGATTAGCACGATTGTTTTCAGCTTGGACGGAGCGTATATCCTGATGGCGAATGACGGTTACCGTGAAGCGATGGTTGGCAATCTTTCTTTATACGACTGCGACGGTGAACGTCGGCACACCATTTATTTAGGTGAGGCACCGGAGTACGGAAAAACAAATTTTAAGAAACGCTACGAAGATGAAATTACACGCCTTAAAGCACTTTACCCCGATGCGCTTTATCTCGGTATCGCCGACGGAGCTAAAGATAACTGGACATTTTTAGAGCCGCATACTCAACGTCAACTGCTTGATTTTTATCATGTCACTGAATACCTAGCCAAAGCCTCCCATGCTGTTTATCCGAAAAAAACGACAAAAGCTGAACGTAAAAAATGGTTATCGGAGCGTTGCTCATTGCTTAAGCATAAGAAAAATTCAGCTCAAACCATTTTAGATGAATTAAAGGCCGTCACAGCTTCTAAATTATCTGACACTATTAAGAAAGATTTTGAGGCGACAATAACTTATTTTTCTAATAATATTGCAAAAAACAGAATGAATTATGCTCAGCATGTTGCTGAAAAACTACCGATTGGTTCAGGTGTTACCGAAGCCGCCTGCAAAACATTGGTTAAACAGCGACTTTGCGGGTCCGGTATGCGCTGGAAAACGAAAGGAGCCAAAGTCATATTAAGTTTACGAGCATTAGTTCAGACGACAGACAGGTGGCAACAATTTTGGGACAAGATTATTCAGTTTGGAGTCCGGTATCAAACAGCATAATACATTATACTGAAGCCGCACCCAACAAAACAAATCGTTATCTCCTTAATATTTCAATGGCAATAAATCATGTAAAAGCCAAAAAGGGTTGCCAGCTTACTTGCAGCCCTTTGATCTATATCTTGACCGGAGGCACCAAGAAAAAAAATCTTATGTGAGCGGTACTCGGGCTCCACTTTACTTGAATCGGGCAAATTCACCAAGCCCGCCCCCGATACTCCCCAAACACCCCCCGCAGCACATCACAGATCTCACCCAGTGAGCAATAACAACGCACGGCATCCAGCACCGGTTCCATCAGGTTTGCAGACTCTGACTGGGCCGCTGTCTCTAGGGCTGCAAGGCATCGCCTGACCTCTTCCTGATCACGCTCAGCCTTGACCCGTGCCAGCGCTTCTACCTGCTGATCCTCCCCAGCCGGATCAACCCGCAGCAAGGGCACAGAGTTCTCTTCTTCGGTCTGAAAGGCATTGACTCCGACAATAATCCGTTCCTTGGATTCAACTTCCTGCTGATACTGATAAGCGGCATCTTCGATCTGACCGGCGATAAAACCATTTTCAATACAGGCCACCACCCCGCCGAATTCATCCACCCGCTCAATCAGCTCCAAGGCCTCCTGCTCAACAGCATCAGTGAGCTGCTCCACATACCAAGATCCAGCCAGAGGATCAACCGTGTCAGCCACCCCGGATTCATGGGCAATAACCTGCTGGGTACGCAGGGCCGTGCGCACAGATTCCTCAGTGGGCAGGGAAAGGGCCTCATCACGGGAATTGGTGTGCAGGGATTGGGTACCGCCGAGCACCGCTGCCAAGGCCTGCAAGGTCACCCGGACAATATTATTATCCACCTGCTGAGCGGTCAGGCTGCTCCCTGCGGTCTGGGTATGAAAACGGAGCATCATGGTGGCAGGCTTTTTCGCCTGAAAACGCTCCTTCATAAGCGTAGCCCACAACCTACGGGCGGCCCGAAATTTGGCAACCTCTTCCAGCAGATTAGATGAGGCATTAAAAAAGAAAGCCAAACGAGGAGCAAAGGCATCCAGCGCAAGGCCAGCATCCAAGGCGGTCTGCACATAGGTCAGCCCGTTGGCAAGGGTAAAGGCCACTTCCTGGGCTGCTGTGGAACCGGCTTCACGGATATGGTAGCCGGAGATGGAGATGGTGTTGAACTTGGGCGCATTGGCAGAACACCATTGGAAAATATTGGTGATCAGGCGCAGAGAGGGCCGAGGCGGAAAAATATAGGTGCCACGAGCCACGTATTCCTTGAGGATGTCATTCTGGATCGTGCCCATGACCTGCTCAGCACTGACGCCCTGTTTCTCCGCAACCACAATATACATGGCCAGCAACACCATAGCTGGCGAGTTTATGGTCATGGAGGTGGATATTTTATCCAGCGGAATCTGATCAAAGAGGATTTCCATGTCCGCCAGGGTGTCAATGGCAACCCCGACCTTGCCGACCTCGCCCAAAGCCATGGTGGCATCGGAGTCATAGCCGATCTGGGTGGGCAGATCAAAGGCCACGGACAGGCCGGTTTGCCCCTGATCCAGCAGGTAGCGATAGCGCTCATTGGAGGCCACAGCAGAGGAAAAGCCCGCATACTGACGCATGGTCCAGAGACGGCCTCGATACATGGTCGGCTGCACCCCGCGCGTGTAGGGATAGCTTCCTGGAAAACCGAGCTTGTCCTGATATTCCTGATCTGCTTCTTCCGGCAAAGCCAGCCGCTGAACTGCACGTCCGCCGTGGCAGGTGAACGCTTCTTTGCGTTCAGGAAAACGGGCTAAAGATTTGGCCAACTCGTTTTCCTGCCAGCCCTTCAGGGGCGAGTCCTGTTCGCTCATACTTTGTCCTCTCTCTTGAAAATAATGACGGGCTATCGACCCGGAGCATGGAGAATACGCTTCAACAGCGCTTCGGCTGCTGTTCCGGGGTCCGGCTCCGTACGGGACTGTTTATGCATCTGCTCAGTGAGATGCTCTTTGAGCAGATCGAGGCAGCGATCTACAGTTTCCTTATCCCATGACCGCTGACGGCGCAGGATAAACTCATCGCTCGCACGAAACTCCGTTTCCAAAGCCAAAATGCGATCAAGCAATTCCTCTATGCCCTGATTTTCAGCAGCCACTGTTTCCAAAACACGGTCAGACTGCGCTGCCTCTCTGCCCAAATCAAAACGCAATTTGCCCGCACCGGGCATATCCGCCTTATTGATAACCAGCAGATCAACCACCTCCAGAATCCCGGCCTTCATGGCCTGAATCTCATCACCAAAACCTGGAGCCAAGACCAAGACCGTGATATCGGCCAAGGAAGCGATATCCATCTCAGATTGCCCGATTCCTACGGTCTCAATCAGCACAACCCGGCAGCCTGAAGCGGCCATTATCCGCATTGTTGCACCGGCAGCTGCACAGAGCCCGCCGAGTCTGCCCCTGGTCGCCATAGAACGAACCACCACATCTTGATCCAAAGCATGTTCCATCATGCGAATGCGATCGCCCAGTAACGCGCCGTGGGTGAGCGGTGAAGAGGGATCAACAGCGATAACACCGACCCGAGTTCCTCGTAGCCGCAACTGCTGGACCAAGGAAGAAGTCAGGGTGGATTTTCCAGCACCGGGCGGACCCGTGATCCCTACAGTCAGAACCTTATCTAGGCGTTGCTGATCTAGGCCCTGCATGAGACCTATTCCCAGATCAGCCTGATCCTCCACCAGAGAAATTGCACGACCTACAGAGCGGGGATCGCCGAGATGGAGCTGTTCAAGGAGCTGAGTTGGCTGCACTGATTGCCCTCTTGATGTCACTCTCGATTGCACGCTCAACTGCGGGTCTGATGTTGCTTCTGACAGGCCACTGTAAAGGCCTCAATAATAGTAGCAATGGGTGTGCCTGGAGTGAAAACAGAGGCAATTCCGTCCTCTTGCAGGAGTGAAATATCCTCATCAGGGATAACACCCCCGCCGAGCACCGGAATATCCCCTGCCCCGGCCTTGCGCAAGGCCTCAAGCACTGCCGGAAAAAGCCGCACATGGGCACCGGACATGGAAGAAAGCCCCACAGCCGCCACATCCTCTTGGACAGCAGAGGCGGCGATTTCTTCCGGGGTTCGCCGGATGCCGGTGTAAATGACCTCAAAACCGGCATCCCTTAAGGCGCGGGCTATAACCTTTGCTCCCCGATCATGTCCATCCAGGCCGGGCTTGGCAATCAAAACACGGTATGCTTTCATATTCACAGCCTTTCATATTCACAGCTATTAGTGATGTAAGACGTTAGCGATTCAGGACAATCTTACCACTCACATGATAAGGGAACACTTCTTGACCATCCTCACCAAGATTGAGTTGTCCGGCCAGCTCGTAATTCAGCGGTTCTTCCGGCCTGCCGCCGTACTGCTGCACATCTTTTTGGAGCATCTCAATAACAGATCCAACAATGGCAAAATTGGAAGTATACACCACCACAGGGACCGAAACCGTACCAAAGGGCGGTACCCCTTGGCGTCCATCGCTAATACCTGAGGCAAAAGGCTCGCCGTTGATTTTTAAGTCGCACTTTATGCTGCGAATTTCTCTTGCCATATCATTAGGATTGACAACACGCAGCTTCAGAAGAAAAATTGTCTCCAGCGCCTTGATTTCCTGAAGCTCAATATCGGAAAGCGCTATTTGCAGATCTTCTTTGGTCTCCCAGGGCAGGGTCTGCATAGCTGAGCAACCGGTGAGGAGTAAGGGAAGACAACAGAAAAAAAGGGTCATCAGACCGAAAAAACATATTGATCCGGTAGAAAAAAGAGTCTTGAAAAACTGAGGCCGTTTCATAAAAAATGATACCAGAGATGAAGAAGAGATTATATTCCGTGAATTTACCTCAAAAATCGACCCCCCTCTGCCCCCCTTCAAGAGGCAACTCAATGGGAGAGTAGCTCAGTCAATAGGACAAAAGATCAATTTTACACGGAACAACCGGGTAAAGGCACAGTAAAATTATTTTAAAAAATTGTCAATCCCCTGTTCCTTCTCTTTTCCTGTACGCTGTACGCATCGCACCATATACGCCAGAAAAAAAACCGTCACATCACAAGCCAAAAATACAGCAGAGTAACAAGAACTATAGAAAAAGCTCGAAAGCTCTGACTGAACACTATCAGCTGCATGGCCATACGCGGTTTAAAGATACCTGCATAATAAGGAAACTGATGGCGGACAGCCCGAATAGGGGAAGAAAGAATATTACCGATCAGCAGAGTCAGGACGATCTCCTTATATGTCATGGTTCCGTCCTGAAGTAAAACACCAGCTGCAACCAGACCGGCACTGAATTCAGCCGCGATCTGGAGAGCAATAATAGAGACCGCCTTGGGTGAAAGCCAGGCTAACCAAGTAAGATGATCGGCCATCACCCCTTCCAACAGCTGGAACATACCTGCTTCGGAAAGCCCAAAAAATATAATATAGATGGGGAGGGTCAAACGGATAATCTTACGAATGCGTTTTTTAAAGCGTGCAATGGTTCGCTGGCCAGCTTGGCGAAAGCTGATGCTCTCCGCCCTCTTCTGCTCATGCTTCCCGGTTAGATTCTCAGGGCCAAGAAGAAAATGACTCAACACCGCAATTCCCAAAGTACGGAGCAATGCAGCTCCCAGAGTCAGGCCGATATAAATAAACGTTGCCCCTTTTATCAAAGGAAGGGTCAGAAAAAAGGTGGTGGGCAGATGGAGAAAATAAGCTGGCAAACTATTGAACATATTCGCCAGAAACAGCTCTTTCTTACTGAGTCGGCCTTGTTCATAGGCCTCTGACAGCATGGTATTTGCGGCAACACCCGAGAAAAAGGCCATTGAAAAAGCCGCGCCGGTCAGATCGGAAAGATGGCCGAAACGAATCATCGGTGCAGCAACCACAGACATTTTTCTTGTCCAGTTCATGGCTTCTATGAAACCAGCAACAATCAACCCGATCGAGATGAAGGAAAGCAACCGAACCAGAGGATGGCCCAACTCCCGCCAAAGGAGCCCGAGGGTGTCAATGAGAGCAGCAATAACCATTTTTCATCCATCATTACAAAAAAAACATACAGTGCAATAAGCGAAATAAGCTAAACAATCGAAATAAATACAACAGCAGCTTATACCCTCTGCACGCATCTACTGAACAGAGAAAGGAAGCAGGCAATGGCTGTACATATTGCGGGGATCTCCTGTCGGCAAAAAAGAGTACTGACTCCCGGCCAAATTTTGCAGTAATCCCGTCGCAGAAGCAGTGAAGATATCTATCTCAGCTCCACCCATCATGGCCCCTTCCAAACGTTGAAGCAGGAGCTCTGCCGGATTTTTCTCTCCCTGAAAATAATAGGTTTTATCAACCGGCAAACCAACCATTTCCGCTGCCGCCGCAACTGCATCTTCCAAGTCTCCCAGCTCGTCCACAAGGCCCAGTTCCAGAGCTGTTGCACCATCCCAAACTCTTCCCTGGGCTATCCTCTCTACCTCTGCGGGCTCCATCCCTCTGCCGTTAGCAACAATTTGAATGAACTGTTGATAGCCACGTTCAATATTTAACTGAACAGCCGAGCGAAAATCTTCCGACATCGGGCGGGTCAGACTCCCTTGGGCAGCCATTTTTGTTGTCCCGACGCCGTCATTAAATACCCCGATCTCAGCTAACGATTTTTCAATGGTCGGGAAGGCTCCAAAAATCCCGATGGAGCCGGTTATAGTATTTGATGAGGCATAAATTTTATCCGCATCCGCTGCAAGCCAGTACGCTCCAGACGCAGCCATTGATCCCATAGAAACCACGAGAGGCTTACCCGCTTTCTGCAATTGCAAAACTTCCTGACGAATCAGCTCCGAAGCAAAGGCGCTTCCCCCACCGCTGTCAATACGCAGCACAACAGCCTTGACCTTCTTGTCCTGTCGTGCCTTGCGCAGAAGCTTGGTCAGACCACTTGATCCGATCTGCCCCATCTCTCCGTCACCGTAAACGATGTCCCCTTGAGCAATAATAAGGGCGACACTCTCCTCTCTCGCACCTGACGTTTGGTAGAGAGATGCCTGATAAGGCAACGTGCAAGTTTCGAGATAGTCGGTAAAACCAACCCGTTTAAATCCGGTTTTCTTTTTATTTCTCCCCACCAAGGAGGCCAAGTATTCCCGAAATTCAGCCCGTGTTTTTATCCCGTCGATCAGGCCAAGATTCATGGCCATCTGCGCCGTATTCCCTTCCGCCTGTCGCAAATTCTCTGGAAGATGGTCAACAGCATCGGCAAGATCCTGTAACGAAAGCCCTCGTCCTTCAGCAATATCATTGCAAAAATAACGCCAAAGCTGGGACAACCATTGCAGATTGGCCTCCTTAGCTTCAGGTGACATGTCATTGCGAAAAAAAGGTTCCAAAGCAGACTTAAAGGTTCCCACCCTAAATATATGAAAGCTGATTTTCAGCTTATCCAACAATTCTCGCATGTACAGGCGAAAAACCCCGAATCCATGTAAGTCCACCTCTCCCATAGGATTGAGATAAATTTCATCACCTCGGGCTGCAAGATAGTACTGCCCCTGACTGAGAGAGTCCGCATAGACGACAACCATCTTCCCACTTTTTTTAAACGCATCAATTTCCCTGCCAATATCCTGCAATTGATTCAGTCCAGCCTGTTCAAGGCTATCTGGAACCAACACAAGCATTTTAATACGCTTATCATTGGCCGCAGCCCGAATTCCGCTGATAATATCCTGAAGAAGAAATTCTTCCTGCTGCAGAGTGCCATCAAGAAGATGCAGGAGATGTGTTGCCGGGTCCAGGGGAGATTTCTTTTCCAAAATAGTGCCATGGGGCGCCAGGACCAAGGCGGAACCATTTTCAATCTCGACCTCGGGCTGCTGAGCAAAGAGAAGGAGAACCATCCCGAAGCCCGCAAGAAAAAGAATTGTACTGATAAGCGCTGTTCCTGTTATCAGCACCTTCCAGCAAAAAAGAAAAGCTGATCCAATGCATCGTAATATTTTCTTCAAGATATTTCACTCAACAGTGAGGTTGCAGGAGATATAACTCGGATAAGGGGGCAGAACCAGTAGACCGCAACAAGATACGTGATGTTTCGGCTTATTGCAAGAGGAAGAAAAGAGCGTGGGAACAGGACGTGCGAATAAGGCGGGAAGGAAACCGGGACAGCCCTTATCGGGCTCCCTATAAAATCTCATCCCGGCCCGTCGGGCCGGGATAACAAGCGATAAAAAAGATGAAAAAAGCAGGGAGGAACAAGGGGAAAGTTACAGCTGGGAGGTAAGGACTTCACAGTGACGGCAAACCTCCATTTTCTCTTTCCCTTCCTGTCCAGAAGTGCAGGTGCATAAGGTACCATTAAGAAACCAGCAAAGATGTCCAGCCTGAAACTCCCAAGCCGGGCATTCTTTCTTGCAATCACATTTTTTCAATGTCCAGCAATCTTTTCTCTTTCCTGAACCGTTTCGCCTTCGGTTCACCAATAAAAAATACACCTTTCTTTCAATATGCAGAGGAACCCCGCGCCAACCCTGTTCATAGCTTTGAACGGCCTTTATGGAAACACCAAGAAGCCCGGCCAACGACTTTTGTGTCTTGCCGAGCTTCTTTCGATAATAAGAAAATTCATTAGAGATCATGAAAGTCTGACAGGTTAAATTAACGTGATAATTAAACGATTATTATACCACATCGTAACCTCCCCCACAACCCCTTTTTCAACCCGAACCAAACCTTTGGGGAAACATCCTATGGTGCATAGCAGATCTTGCTCATTTCGGCTATATTGACCCGGCAATAATGGCCCACCCGGCAGCTCCATCGTAATTTCATTAAACTTCAAAGGAAGGACTCATCGATTGGTCAATAAAAAGTGTATATAATTAATTGACTAAACATAAACAAATCATAACGTTATAAGAGATGCCGGTATTTTGACCGTATTTGCAGAGATGTCCTTTAAGCGCTATATTGGGCCAGATAATAAGTATTCCTAAACAGGAAACTTCTCAACAGCCTATTTTCACAAGCAATCATCCAATATGTTGATTTCACTTACTAAGATTTCAAGGTGTTGTTTTTTCATGTAAAACAATTAATTCAATTACTAGATTATTAACCAATCGGTGAGGAAGGAGTCAACATATGACAATAAAACACAACGCAACAAAACATAACGGCATGGGACCCAAAAGAATACTCAAAGCATATTTCTGTTCCATACAAGGCTTGAAGGATGCCTTACGCTACGAAGCCGCCTTTTCCCAAGAGCTCATCCTTGTTGCCATCCTGCTACCTATAGGGATTTGGGCCGGTGATAACGGCACCGAACGCGCCGTTTTGACTGGCTGCCTCTTTCTTCTACTGATTACGGAACTACTCAACTCCGCTCTGGAAGCAGTTGTTGACCGCATCGGCCCGGAGCACCATGAGTTATCAGGCCGAGCAAAAGATTTAGGCTCGGCAGCGGTTTTTCTGGCTCTTCTTAATGGAGCTGTTGTCTGGCTATTAACACTGTGCGGATAAATCCAAAATAAAAGGGCCGAAATCTACAGAGTCAAAATAGAGTTGCTCTCTCCGTGCTCATTCGCCGCATACTCATCCGCTTCCGGGTCATTTACCCATATATTATCATCAAGCACATAACGAAATGTATAAGAGCAACCGGCCTCCAGGGAGACTGTCACCGAGAAACTCCCATCCTTCAACTTTTTCATAGGAGTGTCGGTTGTTGACCAACTGTTAAACTCACCAGCCAGCATTGCTGAACCTGCGTGTTCTTGATTGGGATACTTGAAGGTCACCCTGCATTTCTTCTTTGTTTTTGTATAGTTTTTTATCAACATCTGCTTCACCCCTTTAACAGAACATAAAAAAACTCAGCAGGTAAAAATTAGCCTGCTGAAACCTTGCCGGTTCCCTGGTTCCCTTTCTCAACGTAACATAAATAATATAGAATGCCCTATTTCCTTTCCACTTACAATAAAAAAAACAGAGAAAGTTTTTTTCTCCAATCTTTTACTTTCAGCAACTTAACAGCTAAGGAACAGCTTTATGACAACAAACACGACTGACAACGGAACCATCCTAAAAATTCCAGAACTGCTCGCTCCGGCAGGTTCTATGGAAAAACTCATCACAGCCATTCATTACGGGGCAGATGCCGTCTACCTAGGCGGCAACAACTACAGCCTGCGTGCCGGGGCTGGCAATTTTAATAATCAGGAAATCAACAAAGCTGTTTTCTATGCCCATGAACGCAAGGTGAAAGTCTATATTACTGTAAACATCTTCGCTCATAACCGCGACCTCACACAATTCACCGACCATCTCCGTAGCCTACAGGACAGTGGAGCGGACGGTCTCATTGTTGCTGACCCCGGCATCTTGCTCCTTTGCAAAGAAACCGTCCCCGACATGCCAGTCCACCTTTCCACCCAGGCCAATGTGACCAACAGCCACAGTGCCCGCTTTTGGGCAGCTCAAGGCGTACGACGAATCAACCTTGCTCGCGAGCTGGGAATAGAGGAAATTAAAGAAATCAGACAAGGCACTGATACCGAGCTGGAAGTCTTTGTCCACGGCGCTCTCTGCATCTCTTATTCTGGACGCTGCATGCTCTCAAACTACCTGACCGGACGTGATGCCAACCAGGGAAGCTGTGCCCACCCATGTCGCTATTCTTATGCCCTTGTCGAAAAAAAGAGACCAGGGGTTTATTTTCCCGTAGAAGAAGACCAGCGAGGAACCTATATCTTCAACTCCCGTGATCTCTGCCTGCTGGGCCGCCTTCCCGAGTTAGTCGCTGCTGGCGTGGATACGATTAAAATCGAAGGAAGAATGAAATCCATGGGCTATGTGGGAGCAGCTGTTCGAGTCTATCGAGCTGCTCTTGACTTTATCCAGAAGGAGATTGATAAGGGCGTAGAGGTGGAACAGATCGTCCTCCCCAAGTCTTTCAGGAATGAAATGAGCAAGATAGGCACAAGAGGACAGACTGAAAACTTTTTTAATGAATCTCCTTCATCAGATGCCATGCTTTATGATACAATACGAATAAATCAGCAGTACAGTCCGGTCGGAATTGTGCGTGCGAGCACACCGCTCCTGATTGAAGCCCGCAATGTGCTAACAATAGGAGATAGAATTGAATATCTGGGCCGCGAACTGGAACCGATTACCTGTACAGCAGTTGCCATGAAAACAGTGGATGGCGAGCCCAAGGAACGGGCGAATCCGGGAAATAGAATCATCCTGACAACCTCTCCAGCACTTGAGGCCCCGGAAATAAACGCAGTTCTGCGCAAAAGGCTTGACCAGAAGATCCCATAACTAAACATAATACAACGAGAACTATGACACCTTTTCTTGATGTCCCTTTTCTTCCGGAAAAAGCCTATATACATTTTATCAACAGCAACAGCGACCATATAGACTCTATCCACTTCAGCCTCATGGGTGCCAAGCGACTGGATAACCGCGTTGATCCCCAATCAATCGACAATCTTGACACGATCATTCAGATGGTGGAGCAAGTCAAGGTAAAAAACAAATATCTCCTGCTCAACAGTATATTCTACGGGCCTGATCTGCTGACAAAAAATAAGCATCTGACCCATCTCATCGACTGTCTTGATAAATGCGTCAATGCGGGCGTGGTCAAAGGTATTATCTACTGCGACCAATTTCTGCTCCAGTCACTCTCTACTGAAGCCCCTGAATTGGCCAAATCCTTGGAAGCCATCCCTGGCACCAACACCATGCTCGACTCCCAGGCAAAAATAAGCTCTCACCTCGCCTATATAGGCGAAACGAATTTCCAGTTACCGAGCAAACTCACGCTGGACCGATCACTTAACCGAAATTTTGAAAAACTGACAGATACAATCAATTGGTGCCGCCAAGGATATCCTGAGATCAAGATAGAACTGCTGGCCAATGAAGGCTGTCTCCCTTTTTGTCCGTATAGGAACTCCCACGATGCCTATATCGCTCTCGGTAACCACGAAGGAGACGATAACAGCTCTGATATCAATAAAAAATTCGGCTGCCGACAGCTGCTGGACAAACAGCCGTATCGCCTCCTTCAGTCTCCGTTTATCCGCCCCGAAGATATTGACTCCTATCTCAGCCAAGCGGATACAATCCTTCTTTGCGGTCGCGCCCAGGGCCTTGACTTCCTCAAAAAGACTGTTTCCGCCTACATAGCGAAAAGCCACGAAGGCAATCTTTTAGAGCTGCTTGATTCCATGAACTGGCTAGGCAATCAGCTCTATATTGAGAACTCGGCCCTTTCCTTTGATTTTGCCAACATGCTCTCTGTTTGCGACAACCGCTGTAGCTCCTGCGGATTCTGTATGGAGCTCTTCAGAGCTATTGCTCGGCCACTCAATCAGGAAAAAACAGAGGCCATAACAGCCTAATTAGACCCCCCAAAAAAAGGCTGTTCAACTTGATGACCCCGTTTTTCAAGGCTTTTGAGCTTTGGACAGCCTAGAATAACGACAGCACAATTCGATATATCAAAAAACCTTTTTATCTTAGCCACTTGCAAGCGAAACAAACCAACCTTAGTTACAGCGTCACGCAACAACTTCCTACTTCCTGCCAGTTGCAACAGGTTCAGGGTGCTGATATTACCCTTGCAGCAATCTCGCCATATCCTTAGCAAAATAAGTCAAAATAATATCCGCACCAGCCCGACGGATAGAAAGCAGGGTCTCAGCCATAACCCGATCACCATCAATCCAACCCTTATCTGCTGCCGCCTTGATCATGGCATACTCACCGCTGACATGATAGGCCGCAATAGGCAGGTCGAACTCATCACGCAGGCGGCTGATAATATCCAGATAAGCAACCGCCGGTTTGACCATCAGGATATCCGCGCCCTCATCCACATCCAGGGTAGCCTCCCGCAGGGCCTCGCGGGTATTGGCCGGGTCCATCTGATAGCTGCGTCGGTCGCCGAACTGAGGCGCACAGTCGGCAGCATCCCGAAACGGGCCGTAAAAGGCCGAGGCATACTTCACCGCATAGGACATGATGGGCACGTTATGAAAATCGTTTTCATCCAAGCTGGTGCGGATTTCGCTCACCCGCCCGTCCATCATATCTGAAGGCGCAACCATGTCTGCACCAGCCTTGGCATGGGACAGGGCAGTGCGGGCCAGCAGCTCTAGGGTGGTATCGTTATCCACCTCATTTCCTTTCAGGCAGCCGCAATGGCCGTGATCCGTGTATTCGCAGAGACAGACATCGGTGATCACGGTCAGGTCCGGGGCTGTGTTCTTCAACTCCTTGATCGCCTGCTGGACAATGCCGTTACTGGTATGAGCGCCGGACCCCATAGCATCTTTTTTCTCTGGTAGGCCGAACAGGATCACCGAACGTACCCCTACTTCCAGGCAAGACTGTGCTTCTTTTTTAAGCTGATCCACGGAAATGCGGAAGACACCGGGCATGGAAGAGACCTCTTCCTTTTTGCCCTTGCCCGGCATGACAAAGAGCGGATAAACCAGCTGGTCCGGTGCAAGATGGGTCTCGCGAATCATAGCGCGAAAGTTTTCATTTTGTCGCATACGGCGGGGACGATATTCAGGAAAAACCATGTCTCTTCTCCTCTATTTTTTAAGATATTTTTTTAATATGAAATTTCGGTAGGGTTAGGGATGGTGTTTGATGCAGAACGGTAGGGACAGGTCCCTGCGCCTGCCCGTTGTATACCGGACAGGACGTTCCGGGCGAACACTGGGGTTCGCCCCTACGATCAAACTTTGATCCCCAATGCCTTGACCTTTTTATGCAAATGGCTCCGTTCCATCCCGATATTTTCAGCGGTTCTGGAAACATTACCCTCATTTTCCTCAAGTTTTTTCCTGAGATAATCGTGTTCAAACTGCTTGCGAGCATCCTTGAAAGCGAGATGACTGTATCCTGCTTCAAAACTGCCGGACAGGGGCTGAAAAGCGGCCGGATTGAGAAAAACCGCTACATCTTTGGCCGTGATAAGTTCTCCCGGAATCATGATCATCAGCCGTTCCACCATATTGCGTAGCTCTCGGATATTGCCGGGCCAGGGATGCTGGATAAGCATGCTCAAGGCATCACCAGCAAAACGTTTTTCGCCAAGCCCCTTGCCCCGAAATTGTTTCAAAAAACTCGCCACCAAGGCCGGGATATCTTCCCGGCGCTCCTTCAGATCAGGGATCTGAAGGGGAACCACATTGAGCCGATAAAAAAGGTCTGCTCGAAAATTACCCTCTTCAATCTCCTGCTCCAAATTTTTATTGGTAGCTGCTAGAATCCGCACATCCACCTCAATGGTTTTAGCTCCACCGACCCGTTCAAACTTCCTCTCCTGGAGGATGCGCAGGACTTTTGCCTGACTTTTCAGGCTCATATCTCCGATTTCATCGAGAAAAAGGGTTGACCCATCAGCCTGGTCAAATTTGCCTTTTTTGGCTTTATCTGCCCCAGTAAAAGCCCCTTGTTCATAGCCGAAAAGTTCTGATTCGATCAGTTCTTCCGGGATAGCAGCGCAATTGACCTCGATCATAGGGCTCTCTGACCGGTCCGATTGACTGTGGATCGCCTGAGCAACCAGCTCCTTACCTGTGCCGTGTCCGCCAAGAATGAGCACAGAGGCATCTGTGGGGGCAACTCGCTCGATTTGCAAGCGGAGATGCTTAACAACCGCTGAGTCACCGATAATAGCTGATGCCGATCCCACAGGTGTGGACTCCCGCAACAACCTATTCTCCCGCTCAAGTCGGGCTACGCGCAACCCCTGGTTAATAGCAAGAATAACTTTGTCATAAGAAAGTGGTTTTTCTATAAAATCAAAGGCGCCAATCCGAGTTGCCTGAACAGCGGTCTCAATGGTGCCGTGCCCAGAAATCATAATAACCGGCACTTCATTGCCATCCTGTTTAATTTTCTCCAAGGCTGCTATGCCGTCCATTCCCGGCAACCAGATATCCAGCAGCACCAGATGAACATCCTGCTCCACCAGCATGGCAAGGCCTTCTTCCGCAGAGGCGGCACTGAGCGATTGAAAGCCCTCGTCGTTTAGAATGCCGGACAGGACTTCCCGGATAGGAGCTTCATCGTCGATTATCAGAATAGTTGATGGCATAGGAGCTTTTTATAGTTGCAATTCAGGCGGTTGAATAACTATTTATCGTGTTTGCAGGATGGAAGGGCAGCTCAATTGTAAAAACAGTACCGCAGGGGGCATTATCATGCACTTTAATCACGCCGTTATGCTCAGTAATAATGGTGTTTGCAATGGCAAGCCCCAACCCGGTGCCGGATTTGCGGGTTGAGAAATAGGGTTCAAACAGACGCTGCCTGACTTGATTGGACATACCCGGCCCGTCATCACGAACAATAATCCTTACCGTTTCTTCGTCTCTGTGTAGACGTATTTCGGTCGAGACCGAACCGCCATGAGCAAGAACACTTACCGCGTTGTCCAACAGGTTGATCAGCACCCGTTTAATTTGTATCGGATCAAAGGCGAACAGCGGAAATTCATCGTATTCCAAGGGAAAACTAATATGTTTATGGCCTTCACGATACAGCACCAAGGTGTCAGCGGCAATAGCGATAATATCTGCTTGCTGTTTTTTGACACGTGGCATGCGGGCAAAATCAGAGAACTCCGTGACCAATCGTTTGATTTCATCCACCTGACTGATGATAGTGCCGGTACATTGCTCAAAGATTGCGCGATCATTTTCTATAGTCGTCAAATAACGCTTACGGAGCCGCTGGGCCGAAAGTTGGATAGGGGTCAAGGGGTTCTTGATTTCATGGGCGATCCTGCGGGCGACCTCCTGCCAGGCCGCCAAGCGCTGGGCCTTTTCTAGCTTGGTCAGATTGTCAAAAACAATAACATAGCCAATAGGGCGCTCTTGTTCATCAATCAGCCGAGTTATGTTCACCAGCAGGGAATAAGATTCGCCCTTACGCACTGTGAGATTAAGATGCCGTTCAATGGAGCGTTTACCCGATTCCAGCAGGTCATTAAAAAAACTCTCAACCACCGCCACATGCGGACGGGGTAAAGCCTTATGGAAATCTTTATGGATAAAATTTGCAGTATCAATCTTGAGCAATTTTTCCGCAAAGGGGTTAATCGTGGTAACTTCATTATGCTCATTAATAGCAATAACACCTGCGGCAACATTTTTCAGGATGGTTTCTAGATACCGTCTGCGTTGTTCTGAGATCAGGTTGGATTCCTGGAGGGCCTTGTGAGTTTCTGCCAATTCTCTATTGCTTTTCAGGAGGTCGGATGTCATGGAGTTGAAGGAGTCAACCAGCAGGCCCATTTCATCATCTGATTCTTTTTCAATGGTAAAGTCAAGATCACCGCCTGCAACCCGTTGCGTTCCTTCAGCCAGTTTATTAATAGAGGCCGTCATAGAACGGGCAATAAAGAAACCGAACCAGATTGCTCCAAAAAGGATAAGCAGGGTGATAATCAGCAGCATAATGATCATGCTCAGCTTAATCGGGGCCTTGAGCATAACAAGCTGCTTGTAATCGGTAATGCCTTTGGAAACCGACTGCATGAGCGCAAGCTTCTTTGCCGGAATCAGCAGGGTAGTGACAAGAAAAGTTCTGTTTGTTTTTTTTGATTGGACCGGCACAATGGCCTGGATTAATTCGCCTGCCGGAACTTGGCGAGTAATGATCTCCGGCTCCTGACTGGCAGCCGCCTTACGAAGGGCCTCACTCGGAATTTCGGGAAGTGAAATCGTTGCCAAGCGCTCACCTTTTGCAGAAACTACCAGGCCTAATTGAGAATTTATCAAGGATAATGCATCCGGCGCACCGAGCGGAACAATGGAAAGCGTTTTATCAAAAAGCTGCTGCAATTTGATGTTGTCATGCATGCTCACATCGCCTTTTTCCAGCAACCTGCCTATATGGCTACCCATATTTGCCGCCCGGTTCTCTGTTTCATGAAACATGTTTCGAGCAAGAGTCAGGGAGGACTGGAGAGATTCCTCTACATTGGAGTTAAACCAATATTCCATGGCTGTAGAAACAGAACCCAGGGAAACCAAAAATAAGATGATCGTTGGGATCATGGACAGGGAGACAAAGGCGATGACAAGTCGCACCCGTAGGCGTGATCCGAGGATTTTATTTCTTCGTTCAAAGACTAACTCCACCAGATTACGTAAAATCAAGTAGAGCATGAGCAGGAGTAGCAGGCCGTTAATATTGATAAGGGCAAAAATCAGGACCGTGCTAGAGAGGGGTAAGTTAAGCTCTCCTCCGAGCAAATTGCGTTGGGTATAGGCAAGAAGAGGGATCAGCAGCATACAGCAAACAATAACATAACGAGTTAGGCGTTGTTTTTGTTTGCGCTGTTCAGGAGTAAGCATCAGATATGATTTGTAAGCGTATTTACAACGCTATTTATCAATAAGTCGGGAGTGGTGTCCAAATTGAGTATCTGAGTGAGTACCAAGCATAGATCTTGTGGGTTAATAGCTGAACTCGACAATACGCCAATCTGTTTCAAAATTCCAAAGTGACGTAAAGGGAATAATGGAGTGGATACCAAGCGGGAAGGTGTTTTCAACCAGAGTAGCTTTGATTTCCAAGGAATACGGGAAGCCGACGTGCAGTTCGTCGAGAGGGTGGAGCTTAAGCTTGTTGACATCCGCCATCATCTGTTTGGCTTCCTCCAAAGACCTAGTCACCTCCGGTCGATCTTTTTCTGCAAAAGCAACCTGATACTCCTCTTTTAGAGGATCATAACTCAACGTATGATTGATTTTATGTTCAATAAGTTCCGAATCAAACCAATTTTTTCGTATCTTGTTGAGGCGAATATCAAAGCGAAAGGTGAGCGGAATGCCGTTGCGCACACCCTCAAGCATTTCGTCGGTAAAACAATGCGTCACAGTCGCAAAAAGGAGTAAATGATTCTTTGTGGTGCTGATCACTATTTCATCAATAACCGGTTCCTGTTCTGTCTCTTTCTGAGAAGCGGAAAAAACGGGGAGGGAAAAAAATAGGCCGGAGAGGCACAGGAGACAGAGCGCGGTTTGAAATATTTTTTTGCGCACCGCATAAGTATATACGGCGTAGAGATTGTAAAGCATAAAAGTAGCACCTGCTAGGTATATCTGTTTGGAAAAACTTAAAATGAATGTATTTTTTAATAAAGTGGAGGCTGGCAGGAACGATTTTCTGCACAGGTTCTTTCATGGAATCCAATTCAACAGCTAAATTTACTCTATTGCGCTTTCCTTGTCTATGCATTGCGGCTTTTTTCAAAAGCAGCATTGCCCATTTTTCTATTGACAGGGGAGAGGAAAATAATTATCAATTGTGCATATACACATATTATTGTCTGTCTTGCGGAGAACTGTATTGAAAGAGAATACGGGGCACTTTATCTCGACAGCAGAAATAACTTATCGTAAGTTATATAAAATCTAATTGGAGATATTACAAATGAATTCATCACTTTTTCTCGCGGTTCCTTCAAATACCCCGGGCGGCCTTGATGCGGAGATTTCTGAACATTTCGGCCATTGCGAGCTTTTTACCTTAATAAATATCCAAGAGGGAAAAGTAGCCTCTGTCGATACGGTTGCCAATGTGGAACACGGTGCAGGAGGCTGTATGGAGCCTGTTCAATTATTAAAAAATCAGGGTGTACAGGCAATTGTTGTCGGAGGCATGGGGGCTCGTCCTATGCAGGCGTTTGCCGAAGTCGATATCGATGTATACTATGCTGAAAAAAACAGTTTGAAAAAGGTTCAGGAGGCGGTAGAAGGCCTAGTTCTGGGAAATTTCCCTGTCATGCGAGCTGAACAGACATGTAAAGGAGCTGGCACCTGCCATCATTGACATCCTGTCGTTAATATCCTTTCAAGGAGTGCCAAGCGGATAACAGCTGACAGTTTGTTCCGGTTGCAAAGAGGGGGAAAATACGATATTCTTTCTGCTCTTTGTAACCTCTTCCTCTTTTTTTAATAGCATGTCTCCACGTCTTAAAAAAAAACGATGCTGTGAAGGTGATTTTTGCGGTCAGGCCTTTAAACCCGTGGGCCTACCGTTGCGCAATCTTAATCAGATCATGCTGTACCGTGACGAACTGGAATCACTCAAACTTTGCGATTTTGAAGGATTGACCCAAGAACAGGCTGGAGAGCGCATGGGCATATCACGTGGAACCATCCAGCGTCTGCTCACCGGAGCGCGAAAAAAAGTCGCTGAAGCCTTGGTCACCGGTGCTGCGTTGGTTTTTTCTGAAAATACCTGATTTTCTGCACCTGAACTCCACTTATCCCCTTCCTTGTCTTCTTTCAAGCTCTCCGGTTTAAATTTTTAAGCGTTTTCACCTTGCCTGAAATCGCCGCATCCGAATATTCATCAAAATGCCAATGGCCACTAGGGTTGTCAATAAGGAGGAACCGCCGTAGCTGAAAAGAGGGAGCGGAATCCCGACCACTGGCAGCATCCCCATTATCATAAAGAGATTGATCACTGTCTGCCAAAAAATCAGCATAACCAAACCAAAGGCGAGATAGACCCCAAATTTATCTCTGGCTGTTAAAGCAATGTTGATTCCCCAGAACAGCATGAGAAAAAAGCAGACCAGAAAAAACAAGGACCCGACAAAGCCCAGTTCTTCGCACCACACGGCAAAGGCAAAATCTGTATGGCGCTCCGGTAGAAAATTCAGATGCCCCTGAGTTCCTTCCATAAAGCCTTTGCCAAATGCCTGACCACTGCCTACAGCAATCTTGGATTGTTTGATTTGGTATCCATGATTCATGGGATCGCTTTCTGGATTGAGAAAGGTCTCAATACGTCGTCGTTGATAGTCTTTGAGCCCGTAGAGCCAACCCAGCACAGCACATCCCATTCCGGTGCTTCCCAACAGCGTTATGGTTGACCACCGTAAATGAGCAAAGAAGGTCATGGAGACAAAGAGGATTGCCAGCATTAGTGCTGTTCCTAGATCCGGTTGAATCAAAATTAAAGTGAAAGGAACCGCCGTGATGACAGCGGGTCTGACGATATCACGGAGCCGGTAGCCGTTTTCCACATATTCATTACTGGAATAACAGCTGGCCAGCACCAGCACCAAGACAAGCTTGGCTGGTTCAGAAGGCTGGAGATGAAAAAAACCCAGGTTGATCCAACGCTGAGTTCCGGCAATGGAATCAACAAAGATATTTGTATACAGCAAAAGAAGGCAGATTGCTCCGTAGCCGATATAGGAAAGCATCTCAAGCTCACTGTAATCAATACTGATAAGGAGCAGGATCAGCGCGTATCCGAAGAGAAAAAAATAGAACTGCTTATAAAAAATCGGAGAAGGGAACGGCCCCCCATTCCACGTCGCGCTGAACAGGCTGGCAAGAGACATGGTTGAGACAAGGAGGAGGAGGACCACCATAACCCAGTCAAAATTATGAACAAGTCGTCTGTCGAATCGAAGCATGGGTAAGTACGCTTAATGTATATGTTCAGAAGAGTGATCAGTACTGGCAAGCTCTTCGCCGAAGAGAACGACAGAGCTCACCTTTTGGGATCCTCTGCTACGTCGACCAAAATATTTTTCTAGCACAGCTTTGGCAATAGGAGCTGCCGCAGAACCGCCGTGCAGGCCATGTTCAACCAGAACTGTGACAGCTATTTCCGGTCGTTCCGCAGGCGCGAAACAGGTAAACCAGGCATGATCTCGATATTTATACGGGATGTCTTCCTCTTTTAAATGCTTATACTGCTTCAGTCGAACGACCTGGGCTGTTCCTGTTTTACCGGCAACAGTGATGTTTTCAAGTTTTGGCTCGACGGGCTGTTCCGCGTCGACCATTGACCGCCTCTATCAGGCCCTCCTTAATAATTTCCAAATTACTTCCCTGATCATCAAAACGATCCAGAACTGTCGGATGAAACTGCTCTATGATACGGCCGTCAGGGTCTTTCACTGTTTCAATCATTCCGGGTTTGTATAAGGTGCCGCCGTTAGCAACTGTCGCGGTCATTAAGGCCAGCTGGAGAGGAGTGACCAGATTGAATCCCTGGCCGATGGCGATAGACAGGGTTTCGCCTTCTTGCCACGCTCTCTTATATCTTTTCATCTTCCATTCCGAGGTCGGAATAAGCCCGCTTTTTTCATGCTCCATTTCCACACCGGTCTTTCTTCCCAGGCCCAGGCGGGTTGCATAACCGGCAATTCTGTTCACCCCGAGCCGTTGCCCGACCTGATAAAAATAGACATCACAGGATTCGGACATAGCGCGTTTCAGATTCACAGCTCCGTGCCCAGTCTTTTTCCAACAGCGATAAGTTCGATTACCAAAGCGATAATGTCCAGGGCAATAGACAGAGCTGTCTGGGGTTATCACGCCTTCTGCCAGACCAGCTATTGCCGTGACTATTTTATAGGTTGAAGCAGGTGGGTATTGGCCCTGAACGATTTTATTAATTAAGGGGTGGTGCGGGTTAGCCAGCATCTCTTTCCAATTTTTTACAGAGATACCGCCGAGGAATTTATCAAGCTCCAAAACAGGGGAGCTGGCCAGCATCAGAAGACGACCGGTGTTGACTTCTATAGCGACCACAGCACCGGATTTATCATCTTTCATCATCAACTCTTCAGCAGCCCGCTGAAGATCAACATCAATAGTGAGCTGCACATCGTTTCCAGGCAGCGGCTCCAGGCCTTTTAAATTGCGCTGTTCAAAACCTAGGGCATTCACTTCCATGTAATGGCGACCTTTTTCTCCCCGGAGATCTTTTTGTCGTAATTTTTCAAGCCCCATCTTGCCGATCATATCGCCGGACCTATAGCCTTCAACAGTCGGTGAGGAAAGTTCTTTTGGGTTTATTTCTCCAAGATAACCGATAATATGAGAGGCTAAATTCCCGTAATGATATACTCTTTGAGGAACAACCTCTATTTTAATTCCGGGAAGTTCCATCCTGTTATTTTCAATATAGGCGACCTGATCCCAACTGAGCTCTTCTGCGAGACGGATAGGTATATGACCCGGCGTGCCAACCATCTTGCGTGTTCTGACCAAGAGTTCAGAAATATCTATATCGAGAATTGCGGCAATTTTTTTGATCAAGGCATCGTCAATACGGTTTCTCTCTCGTACCCATACAACATTGAACGAAGGGCGATTGGTGACAATCTCTCGTCCTTTTCTGTCCAGAATATTGCCTCGGGGAGCTGCAATTTCAAGATAGCGTACCCGGTTATTTTTTGCGAGTTTTGTATACTCTTCGCCCTGTTGGATTTGGAGATACCAGAGTCTGGTGATAAGAATGACAAAAAAGAATGCCAGAACGACTGAGGAATACATGGCCCGACGGCGATAAAAATCCAGCTCTCCGTCGTTAATATGAGTGATTCGAGGAGTGCCGATATCACGAGACCATCCGCCGATATCCTGCTCCGGCGGTCTTTTCCGATTTTGTTTTCTAATATTTTTCATAACCGTTTACTCATCCTGACGAAATTGATTTCCAGGCAGAGAACGAGTAAAGCGTGTAGAAGAAATTCTCCCTCTGAGCCTCTTGTCAAGAAAAGTAAAGAAACGAAAGAGGGGAAAGGAAAAAAAATAGATCAAAAAAACTCGGAGCAGGATAGGGAACCACTCCCAGCCTGCAATAGCCTGGGGTTGGAAAAAATCAAGCATCATAAGGAGCACCCAGTTGACAACAAGATAGCTGAGGGCAACTAAAGGGAGTTGATAGAGTGATTTGCGAACCGGCATTTTGTCGACCATAAATTTAAGCATGAAATAGCCGAGATAACAAATTGTTGGATACATGCCGATAATTGTGCCGGAATAGACATCAAGGACCATGCTGATCGGCAAAATCACCACAATGCCGCGAAGAAAGGTAAAGTTATAGGCCAGATATCCGATAAGGATATAGTATAAATCAGGAGATGCTATCCACAAAGGAGAAGGCATAAAAAACGTGGTCTGAATAACTACAAGCAACAGACCTACGGCTATGAATGAAAGAGTCAGCATGTCAGCATATGTGGCCAGGGCTAGTATGAAGCTGTAGGAAAAGATGATCCGACAGGACAGAGGCAGAAAAGGAGGGATGTGCTAGTTGAACACTTTTTTCTCTCGCTCAATGACCAGTAAATTTTCCAAGGTTCTGAAATCAACAGCAGGAACCACTTCGATCTCAAGAAACATGCCCCGTCTATTTCTGGTAACTTTGGATACAATACCGACAGGAAGTCCGGTGGGAAACATGCCGCCATATCCGGCAGTGACGACACGATCTCCTGCAAAAACTTCAGCCGTCTTCAGAATATATTCGAGGCGATACAGATTCTTTCCGGTCCCTTTCAGAATGCCTCGTATCCGCGAGCCCTGCAGGAGGACATCAATTGCGCTGGACGGTGCAATAGCAAGCAGTACTTTTGAGTAATCGCTTGATGAGGCGTAGACTTGTCCGACAATTCCCTCGCCCGTGACAACAGGCATACCCTTACCTACCCCGTCAATGCTCCCCCGGTCGATAATAACACTTCGGAACCAAAGTGAAGGGTCTTTTCCGATTATCTGCGCGGTTATAGTCGGTTGATTGGAGGATTCCTTAAAATCAAGTAGTTTTCTCAAACGGGCATTGAGAGCCACTGCGCCTCGGTTGGCGTAAGCTGTTGTCCGGCACTCCTGCAGCTCTCTCCACAAGCGTTCTTTTTCTTCACGAACTGTGAGAAGGTCTATGTATTTTTTTTTCACAGAATGGACGGAATCGCTTATTTTTGCCACAGCCTTCTGTAGCGGACCGGCTCCCTCAAAGATCACTTTATGGACCGGTCCAACTTGCTGATCACCCAGGATAATAATGAGAAGAATCAGGGCAAAGGTGACAACTGTTCCTGTGAACAGGACAAAACGGAATGTTTTAACACTACCCTTGCCTTGCCTGCGGCTATTTTTTTTCATTTGACGGGAGGTGAACCAACGAAAAGAACGTGGCCTGGGGGAGAGCCAGCAACACGGTTAATCTATCGCTATTTCCTTCAAAATATCAAAGTTATCAAGAGCCTTTCCTGTACCGAGCACAACAGACGACAGGGGATCATCAGCAACAATAATAGGCATGCCGGTTTCATTGGTCAAAAGTTTATCGAGATTCTTCAACAAGGCTCCCCCTCCGGTCAGCACAATACCCTGATCAACAATATCTGCTGATAGCTCCGGGGGAGTAACTTCAAGAGCTAAGCGGACAGCATCGACGATCACGTCGACCTGTTCAGCTATGGCCGATTGAATTTCTTCAGAGGTGATGGTGATAGTTTTCGGCACGCCTGAGACCAAATCCCGTCCTTTAATCTCCATAGTCTCATACGGCTCTACCGGCAGGACATTGCCTATGGTGGTCTTGATCACCTCAGCCGTTCGTTCACCGATGGCAAGATTATGTTTGCGCTTAATGTATTGCAGAATAGATGCGTCCATCTTATCTCCGGCAACCCGAACCGATTTGGCATAAACAATACCGGCCAAGGAGATAACCGCTACTTCCGTGGTGCCGCCGCCGACATCTATGATCATATTGGCAGTAGGCTCGGTAATGGGCAGATCAGCTCCGATGGCAGCGGCCATAGGCTCTTCAATCAAGTAGACTTCACGGGCACCTGCGGATTCAGCAGATTCACGAACAGCTCGTTTCTCAACTTGAGTGATTCCCGAGGGAACGGAGATGATGATTCGAGGATGGACAAGGGTGCGACGATTATGCACCTTATTGATAAAATAGCGCAACATGGCTTCGGTCACCTCGAAATCGGCAATCACGCCGTCTTTCATAGGCCGAATTGCGGCAATGTTTCCCGGTGTTTTGCCGAGCATTTCTTTGGCCTCGCTGCCCACAGCAAGCACCTTTCCCCCGCGAGCATCCTGGCGCACAGCCACAACTGACGGTTCCCTCAGGACGATTCCTTTGCCTTTGACGTATAACACCGTGTTCGCAGTGCCCAGATCAATAGCAAGGTCGTTGGACATCCAGCCAAAAAGAAAATTAAACGGAGAAAACATCCGGTATCACCTTTACAAAATTCGTTTTTAATGCACTGCTGAGTTTACAAGTCGATAGAGACGCAGGGGAGAGAAATGTGTTCTTTCCGCAGAGGGACATTCCTTGCTCCGCCCTTGTCCAAGCCGTATTATATATAAAGATTATGCTACCAGTTAAGGCAGGGATTAGCAATCTTATTAGACCTGTTACTTAGAAAAAAATAAAAAAACATCTTCTGCCTATTTTGAATAATGTTCTCCTTGACAGGATGACGCTGAGCATGGTAAAAACTGCTGTCAGAAAAGCAAGGGGCTATAGCTCAGCTGGGAGAGCGCTTGAATGGCATTCAAGAGGTCAGCGGTTCGATCCCGCTTAGCTCCACCAAAATATATTAAGGGGTTACGATGATTCATCGTAACCCCTTTTTTTAATGGTGATCCTGCAAAGGGCTACCGACCAATGATAATCTTTGCGGACGGATGAACTGCAACGCAACCCCTGTCTTACTAACGTCACAATTATCGACAATACGGACCCCGATCGACAACATGCACATGTCCCTGAATGGCCCTAAATCGCCCCGCCCCTGACGTATCTCCTTGCAATTTCCAAAACCATACGATAGTGATTGAAAAACTCCACCTTTTGAAGGCGAAATCAAATCTACGAAAATCACCACTGCCCCACGGAATTCTATGCGTATCTTTCAGTTCTCTTGTTTTTTATTCATGACTCTTTTCCTCTCCTCACCTCCGCTGCTCTGTTGCGCTGAAGAAATTCCAGCTTCGGATACCCCCGAGCCCCTGCACCAGGATATCTACATCTCCTTTGATCTTGAATCTTCAAAGATGCGGGGAAGGGCCACCCTCATTCTACCGCCGGAGAAAGGCCTGGAACTTTCGTTAAACGAACTGGAACAAATACGAATAGAAATCACAGAAACCGGGCGAAAGATCGCTCCGAACAGCGACAACACCCTAACCTTGGCCCCGGCAGCGCAGCAGCGCACCCTTTCCTTGAGTTGGCAGATAACAGCTCCGCCACCCGGCCACGACACAGGTAACCTGATCACCCCACAAGGTATCACCCTGACCGGTCTCTGGCACCCTACCTCGAATGAGAGCATGCTCTTCTCTCTAAGTGCAGATCTACCGCCCGGCTTTTCCGGGATAACCGAGGCTAACGAGATAGAGGTTGCAACAGACGGGGAGCGACAAATTCTCAAGGCAACGGCTCCCCAACCCCTCCGGGCTATCAACTTTGCTGCTGGTCCGTACACCGTTCTCACGCGCCAGCTCAACAACCTGACCCTCTACAGCTATTTCTTTGCAGAAGACGAAGAGCTCGCTCCGGCCTATCTGGACCGGACTGTAGAATACATTACGCGCTACGAAGATATGATCGGCCCCTTCCCTTATAAACGATATTCCATTGTCGAAAATCGGTTACCTACCGGCTATGGCATGCCGGGCTTCACCCTCTTAGGACAGACCGTTGTTCGCCTGCCCTTTATCAAGGACATTTCCTTGGGACACGAAATCCTTCATTCCTGGTTTGGTAATGCCATCGCTAATGATGCGGGTGGCAACTGGTGCGAAGGACTGACCACCCTACTGGCTGACCAAACCTATGCTGAAGAAAAGGGAAACGGCGCAGCTTATCGCAAAAATCAGCTTCTCCGCTATCAGGCATATATCGGGCAGGATAATAATATTACTGTGCTTGATTTTCAGCACGGCGGCGATTCTCAGCCTATGGCTCGGAAAATACGGACCATCGGTTACGATAAAGTGAGCATGCTTTTTCATAGCCTACGCCGGGAGATCGGCGATGAGCATTTCTTTGCCGCGCTTCGGCAATTCTATCAGGACAATAAATATTCTGATGCCAACTGGCCAGATCTAGAAAATGCCTTTGCCACAACGTCGGGCAGAGATCTCTCCCAATTTTTCAGCCAATGGCTATCCCGCGCAGATATCCCCTCCTTTACTGTGGACCAGGTTGGGATGGAGCAAAAAGGGGGTAACTCTGAGGTTTCTTTTCATATCGTCCAGCAAACTGAGAAACCTTATCGTTTCCTTCTGCCAATCGCCGTCACAACACGACAGGAAACAATCCGTGAGACCATCACAATCGACTCAGCAAATCAGGCAGTGACAGTCACCGTGTCCGGCCTTCCCACAGAGCTGGCCATTGACCCGAGATACGACCTGATGCGGACCTTAGGTAATAAAGAACCCCCCTCTGTCTGGATGCAGTTCATAGGGGCAGAGCAAAAAACAGCAGTCCTCTCGGATAACGAGGCCACCCTGCCCTTCTACCTCCCTCTGATAACGGAATTTGAACGCTGGGGCTGTCGCCTCATCAAAGCCAAGGAGCTGAAAAACAGCGAGCTGTCGCAGGGGAGTTTCCTTTTCCTTGGCAGCTCTTCGCATAGCCGGGCTCTCTTTGGGACAACAGAGGCTGAGGAAATCGGCTTCAGTCTTGATGTACGTAAAAACCCCCTGAATCAGGAGCAGGTCATGGGGCTGGTTTCCTCGTCATCTGCGCAAGAAAGCCGAAGCGCCTTACCTAAACTCAGGCATTATGGTAAGTATTCCCGCCTCCTCTTTCAGAACGGCAGAATACAAGAAAAACAGATCGCACCGTCTGATAACGGTATTCGCCTGCCCCTGCTCAAGCCCGCAGTCGGCATTCCTGTCCCGCAGGTCCAAGAATTTTCGGCTATTCTCAATGATATCTCCAAAAGCAAAATCATCTACGTTGGCGAAACACATACAGATTACGGGGCTCATCTTCTCCAGTTGCAGGTTATTCAGGCTCTGCGGGAACAATTGAAGCAGGAAGGAAAAAGCGAGAACCTAGTTATCGGAATGGAAATGTTTCCCCGCTCCTCCCAGCATGCTCTGGACGGCTATATTAATGGGACCATCTCCACGGAGCAAGATTTCCTCCACCTCTCTGCTTATTATAAGGTCTGGGGCTATGATTATCGCATGTACCGAGATATTATCAACTATGCCAAGGCGCACCGCATTCCTATCATCGCGCTGAATCTCAACAAAGAAATTGTCAGCAAGGTGTTCAAAACAGGATCAACCGATGAACTAACACCAGAGCAGCTGACCGAGGCTGCACCGGATCGTGCCCTGGATCTTGCTGGCTATCGTGAACGTCTTACGCAGATCCATGCCCTGCATAAGGAACCGGAAAAGAGCGGTGGTTTCGGGGAATTCCTACAGGCCCAGGCCATATGGGATGAAACTATGGCCGAATCCATTGCCGAGTATCTTCAGGGCCATCCTGGAAAAAAAATGGTGGTTCTGGCCGGGACAGGCCATGTGTACAAGGATAGTGCCATGCCGCCCAGGGTGGCCCGCCGGGTGGATGGACGTCAGTCCGTGCTCATTGCCAATAACGGTCAGGTCACCGGGGCGGAAAAGGGCTGGCAGGCTGATTACCTAATGTTCACCGAGGATGTTGAGCTGCCGCCTGCCGGAAAGATCGGGGTGATGCTCAAAGAGGAGGAGAAAACCGTGGCTCGGCCCTCAAGGGTGAAGATCCTTGATGTCAGCCCCTTGGGTAAGGCGGGTGAGGCTGGCTTGCAAAAAGGCGATGTTGTCTTGGCAGTGGACAATGCTCAGGTCGCCACCATCGGTGATTTGAAGATAGCGCTTCTTGATAAAAAGCCTGGGGAGACAGTTCAGCTTAATATTGTCAGAAAAGATAAGATATTGGACATTAAGGTGGAGTTATCTGATATGGAGAAGGCCGCTATGATGCCGCCGGGGCACCCGAAGAAGTAATGGACTTTAGGCATTTTCCCCTTCAAGCTGCGCCTTTAAGACATAGCAAGCTAACCTTCTTCTGCTGATCGTTATTTTTTTTTTGCTTAATACGTTCCAAGCATCTACCAAGAGTTGGGCGTTGGCTGGGATTTTTCCATTCTTCAGTGAAGAGAGAAAAATCATGGTAACAACTATCAGCGGGGCAATACAGAGAATTATGTAAAAGTATATCATACGGTGAGTGTTAGTTGAGGTTGATATATCATAAAAAAGATAAACCTAATGTGTTATAATTTTATTTTAAACGTATTATTATCCCGTTATATTCCTGCCTGATGCAGTATAAGTCACCTTACCATCCGACATGCCCATATAACGTGCAATTGAAGTAATGAATAATAACAAGATAAATTGTTGGGAATTTAAACAATGCGGAAGAGAACCGGGAGGGAAAAATATCGACCTGTGCGGTTAGCCGTTTTTTAGCCTAAGCAGCCAGTTTAAAATCAATATCCTTTTCCTCAAACCACTTTCTGTATTCATTATTTTGCGCAAGAGCAGTAATCGCGGCTAAGGCCACTGTTCCTTTTTTAGTCCAGCTCATCCCATTATTTTTTTGTCGTTCTGACACAATGAGATCATTCGCCTTCTCACCGACGGCACTTGAGTTACAAAGTCCGAGTTCTTTTCGGGCAGCATAGCAAGGGATATAAGGTCGGTTCCTTTCCAGATAAGCAATGAGTTTCTCTAATGATTGACTGTTCTTTATATCCTTCTCCGGGATTTCACGCAAAAACTCAATTGCTTTATCGGTGAGACCGTACCAAAGCAACGGTTTGAGTTTATTGAGAACTTCATTGCGTAGCTTCCGACCGTTCATTGTTTGGCTCAGCAACTCCCCGCATTTCTTACCAAGATGGTACCAGTCCAATATTATTCCCATATTTTCTTTCCAGGAATAGAAATTCATAATTGCAGTATTCAGGACTGTATGACCATCAGTAAAAAACTGGAACCGTTTCCCGGAAAGACCGTTAGTAAGCAAAAAAGACATTATAATAGGAAGAAGAGAGGTTGTGGACACCCCGTTTAAGACATATTTTGTCTCGTTGTGAGAAAGACGAGCGATTGTGTTATGTGCGTATTTCCGTTTATGCTCGGTTCTTTTTTGCCCCGGAATTCTGTTATCTTCCTGTCTTTTTACATTAACATCATCGACCGCTATGTTGACTGTCTCAGAAGGATCCTCGTAGCCTATCGGATTGTCTATGTAACCATCAGAAAAGGAACATCCTTCTGTACAAAGAGAGAGTGCATCGTCAATCTTCTCCTGATCCAGAAAAACAGGGACTGATTGAGTATATTCCGGGTTTTCTCCTTGATATATCCCGGTTTCTTCAAAGCCATGCTGGGATAATATTTGTTCAGATTTTCTTGTAATATGCTCAAGAAGAGAAGTCCCTTCCCGCTCTGTAGCTTCATGAAGTGTACGAGATGGGGTGCCGCCTTTTTCCTGGTACCGGATACGGTTGATCAATCGTGTTGTTTTTCTGTATGATTCTTCTGTATCACCGTAAATCAAAGCTATTTCTTTGAAACCTGTGGTTCGATAATACTCTTTCCCGTGCAGGCACGAAAAAACATCTTGACCGGTGTTGTATTGCACGTCGGCATCCTTCAGGATACTATGAGTAAGGAATGTAAATCGTCCGGCTTCCCCATCAACTTTGTATGGACAACTATTTTGAATTACTTGTTCTCCTACTTCACTCATCTCACCAGCTTTTTTTTTGAGACACCCCGGTAAGGTGCTCGGATAAAGCAGACCGTATTGTCGGATATGCGGTTTGTAAAATGGTTTTTTCGCACTTATCTATACTTACAGCATCTTTCTCACTAATAACCATACTGAAACTTCCATCTTGCTGCTCTGTCGGGCTACCGCTAATGGATTCGTCACACTCTACAAGTTCAACGCTTACTTTGACTTTATACCCTGTCATTTTGATCCCTCCGTATGAAATATGAGCCTATCCTTCTATAATACTAATCAAATATTACGCGTGAGGGTAGTGAAAATCAATCTAACCGCACAGGTCGAAAAAATTCTGAGGCTCTTATCAAAGATAAATCTAACTGTTTATTATCCCATCCTTAACCCTTTCCGAATATTTTTCCTTTCTATTAGCCGATTGACCGGAGCATATTTTTAAACGCTCTCCACTGCCAATCAACAGAATGAAAAGAAAAAACGAGAAAGGAGATGTTATCTCATCGATTGGTCAATAAAAAGTGTATATAATTAATTGACTAAACATAAACAAATCATAACGTTATAAGAGATGCCGGTATTTTGACCGTATTTGCAGAGATGTCCTTTAAGCGCTATATTGGGCCAGATAATAAGTATTCCTAAACAGGAAACTTCTCAACAGCCTATTTTCACAAGCAATCATCCAATATGTTGATTTCACTTACTAAGATTTCAAGGTGTTGTTTTTTCATGTAAAACAATTAATTCAATTACTAGATTATTAACCAATCGGTGAGGTTATGCAACTGAATGACGAATTTCCAACGAGTCGTACATACAGAAGGGCGGCAACAACAGCCCTGATTATCCTTATGGCCTTATTCAGTGTCCAAGCAACGTTTGCCCAAAACAAAAAGACAATATTACGCCTCCACGGTTCCAACACGATAGGGGCCGAGCTTGCACCTGATTTGGCTGAAGCATTCCTAAAAAAGATGGGCGCTAATTCTGTCCGAAGAGCGGTACTCGTTCCCGGCGCCGAGGTCAATGTGGAGGGAAAATTTATAGAAAGTAACATAACACAGGTCATCGAGATCAAAGCACATGGCTCCTCCACCGGTTTTAAGGATTTGAAGGAAGGTACCTGTGACATTGCAATGGCCTCACGAAGGGTTAAAGACAAGGAGGTTGAAAGCCTTGCCGAATTCGGCGATATGAAAGGCGCAGCCAGTGAACATATCCTAGCTCTGGACGGTGTAGCCATTATCGTTAATACCGCCAATACAGTACGTTCACGCATGACTTCTGAAAAACTTGCCGGAATCTTTACCGGTGAAATCAAGAATTGGTCGGAACTCGGCGGGAATGACGGGGCCATAACAATTCATGGCCGAGATGAGAACTCGGGTACCCATGATACCTTTAAGAGCCTTATTATGGGGAAAGAGAAAAAAATGCCCGCCTCGGCAAAACGATGGGATTCCAACGAGAAGCTTTCCGACGCCGTCAATACCGATATCAATGCCATCGGCTATTGCGGACTCCCCTATGTAAAATTCAACAAGGTACTCAGTATCTCAGACGGAGGCACGGCCATCAAACCCACCGTGTTCACGGTTGCAACAGAGGATTACCCCATCAGCCGCCGCTTGCATCTCTATATTCCGGCCCTGCCCGACAATCCCTACTCACAGCAATTTATCGCCTTTGCTCTGGGAGAAGAGGGACAAAAATATGTGCATAAGAATCACTTCGTCGATCTCACCATTACCGCCTCAGAGCATAAGGTGGAGGTTGCAGGCATGAATCATAATTTCCAGAAGCTCTATACATATCTCAATACAGTGCGCGGGGCAAAAAAACTGTCTGCAAGTTTTCGCTTTAAAGGAGCCACCATGAAACTGGACAACAGGGGGCAGCGTGACTTGGATAGGTTAATGAATTTCTTAGCGGAAAACCGGACGGGGGAAACCATCCTGGTCGGCTTTTCCGACAGCGAGGGGCCTTACGAAGAAAATTATACAAAATCGTGCAAACGGGCAGAAACCGTCAAAGAAGAATTCGAGGCCCTAGGCCTGCCCATACGTGATGTATTATGCGTGGGTGAAGAATTGCCCATTGCTTCCAATAACACCGCATCCGGGCGGGAGAAAAACCGCAGGGTCGAAGTTTGGATTAAATAGGACCAAGGCATTCCTTAAAAATCTTTTTTGGAGGGAGATTCGACTCTGCGAACCTTCAATGCGGCATCTAAGGAAACAGGCTCGGCGTTTGATATACTCGCAGACCGAGCTTGTTCTAAGCGAAAAATAACACGCTACTCAAGACCTGCTCATATTTATTCATTATCTTAAAAAGACCGGAGGAAATGCTATGGGTGCCATTATGAAACAAATAAAAATCAACTGCTGGGTGATTTGCGGAACACACTGCAAGCAGCCGGTAAACGACAGCTCCAACAACACCGAATGCCTGCACTGTGATTTTTATCATATGGTAAGGAGAGATGAAATGCCCTATTTCAAGGTGACAGGGGTTGTCATGAGAGAGATAAAAAGCAGGGGCGCTGTTCCGGTACATTCCTGACAGCTTACACCGCTGTATCAAGTCACAGCTAAGGAGAGAAATCATGAAAACGAAAGAAGAAAAGATTCTCCTTTCAATACTTGACAACCTGCATGCACGGCATGAATCCATCCTTATGGATAATGCCGCCGAATACACCCCGATTCTGGAATCAATCATCAAGGGGATAATCAACGGGATGTCAACAAAGGAAGGAGATGAGGAGATCGAAGAAAGAAGGCGACAGAAACTGTATAAGCATGCAAGGGAGTTCCTGCTGGAACTCTGTCTCAGAAACAGAGAGCACGAGGAAGACCTTGACCAATTCATAGAAGCTGGAATCGTCCGGACAAATTTCGCTACAATAGCGTAAGAGTTTTCCTCTTCAAAACAAAAAAGGCTGTACAAGTCTCCTTGCACAGCCTTCTTTTTTCACAACCAGCTCTGTTACTCGTCTAGTCGCCCTTTTTTAGGGTAACTTGCCTGAACCGGCTGAATCGCCTTGCCCAGCCAACCTATGGCACGACCAAGATGGCGCATATTTGCCATCCCCTCCGTATCATCTTGTATATTCTTCTTTGTTCAGCCCGAAGCTCATATTTCAATAGGTTGATCCAGACAGAATCATCTGGGACATCTTAAAAACGACAAGGCTCTCCCCCGCAACAAAAAAAGGCCGTACAGTTAAAAACTGTACGGCCTTGAAATATCTTGGTGGTAGCGGGGACCGGATTTGAACCGATGACCTTCGGGTTATGAGCCCGACGAGCTACCAGACTGCTCCACCCCGCGTCACTAAGGAACACTATATATTAGTTTTAATATCCTGTCAACATCTTATTTCACCTTGTCACTCTTTTTTATTTCTCAGGCTCCGTCTTATGTTGCCATACCCCCTGAATAGCCTCCCGAATATTGTCCGGGAAAGGTATCAATTTGCCCTGCCGATTAATACAGGCATGATTGGTAAAACCCTTGGCCAAGAGCCGCTCATGGCCACCTTCTTCTGTGCGGGTAATCCGATAGTGAAAACGGAGAGAAACAAATTTAACCTCTGCTAAGGAGGTGGCGATGGTGACCAGGTCATCGTATTTGGCCGGGGCCTTATAGCGCAGATAGCTCTCCGTCACCGGTAGAACAATACCCTGCCGCTCCATCTCGCTATAGGGCATGGCCAAATTACGCATCAGCTCAGTTCTGCCTATCTCCACCAAACGAAGGTAGTTGGCATTATAAACAAGGCCAGCCGAGTCCGTGTCACCGTAGATCACCCTATACGGCACCCGGAAAACAGGTTCTGTCATCCCCATATGCAACTCAGCCATATCGACCTCCGTTCCTAGACCCGTCCAGCGTGACAAAACGGGTAAAAAACGCTGCCCCGCTATCAAGACAGAGATCGCTCTGTTCTGCTGCCGCAATGATGTTCGACTCGGTGTAACTGGTTCCGGCAGGCTGTTCAACGCCCTCAGAGTCGTAAAGAAACATGGGAACTGGCCAGTCCTCATGGGTACGGCGAGCAATGGGGGTGTAATGATCCATAGTCACCACCAACCGATAGGGTTCTCCCCGGCGATCCATCTCAGCAACAATCGGGGCCACGACCTTAACATCAAAGTCCTCAATCGCCCGCACCTTGTTCGTTGCCGATCCCTGATGCCCGGCCTCGTCTGGAGCTTCCACATGTACCAGCGCAAAATCCTGCGTTTTCAAGGCGTCCAGAGCAGCGTCCACCTTGCCCTGATAATTGGTGTCCAGCCAGCCTGTTGCGCCCTCGACTTCTGGCACATCTAAGCCGCTGCACACGCCCAGCCCCTTAAGCAGATCCACCGCCGAGATCAGACTACCCGTGATCCCGTGTCGCTCCAGCAGAGTATTCATAGTAGGCTTTCTCCCTTCACCCCAAATCCAAAGGCTATTGGCCGTGCCCTTGCCCTCTACTACCCGCTGCTGGTTGATTGGATGCTCAGCCAGTACTCTGCCTGAGGTCTGCATCAGCTCGGCCATATAATCAACCTCAAGATACTGCTGATAGAATTCGGTCACGTCCTGATTAAGATAATCATGGGGCGGCACTGTGCCGAGACAGGCGGGTGCCTCCCCCTGATGGATGAGCAGGTGACGATAGCTCACTCCCGGATAAAATCGCAGCCGGTCTGTACCGCAGGCCGCCTGCACCGCTTTTATCAGCTCGGTTGCTTCTAAAGTGGTAATATGGTCGGCACTATGGTCCAGCATAATCAAGCGACCATCACCCTCAAAGCGTACCGTGACCAAGTTGCAGCGGAAGGCCAAAGCTCCCTCAGGGAGAGAGACTCCCATACTGGCCGCTTCCAGAGGAGCCCGGCCGGTATAGTATTTCTCTGGCTCATAACCGAGCAGAGAGAGGTTAGCCACATCACTACCCGGCGGGTAGCCCTCTGGGACAGTGCGAACCAGCAACGGCTCCGCAGCTGCACAGAGCCGATCAATGCAAGGTTTGTCGGCGGCTTCCAGCGGGGTCCTGCCCCCGAGTTCCGGCACAGGGGTATCACCCATACCGTCGCCGATAAGAAGAATGTATTTCATAAGCGTTCAGTGTAATCCCCGCCCCTGAAGAAGAGAGAAGGCAAGGGGGTTAATCAGCGTTGGTATTGAAAGCTGGACCAAGGACTTGCAGGGCCATTCATGCCGCGTCGCCCTTGGGCCATAACGCGCCACTCCCCCTGCCCGGCTCCGGGAAGATCAAAAATCGCAAAGGTGGCATCATCAGTAGTATTGAGCGTCGTCCACAGCCTACCGTTATACTTAATTTCAACCACGTAGCTTCGAGCCCGTGGAACAGGCTGCCAAGCCACTAAGGTACGGCGGGGGACATGATTAAATACCGTACCCTGGGCCGGAGAAACCTGCTGCGGCGCTGTCATTTGTCTCCGCTGCCGACATTTACATTGGGTCAGCACCCCGCTGTCAAGAAGGGTCCTGGAAACTGCGCTCATGCGGGTACCACATCCCGATTCTCCGTCCACCACAGAAAAAATGGAATAGCGGATCTCAGCTTTCCCTTGGTCACAGCGCAGGGGCTTGAGTGCCTGACATATTTCTTGCTTCAGCGTTTCCTGAAAGTTCTGCACATGGTAACCGGAAATACGCTGCTGATTCATACATTCAGAAGGGACCATCCCGCTTTGCCTGCCGTACCATTGAGTCTGCATACAGCGTTCAGCGGTCTTTCTGGCGCGCTTGGCTGCCTTGCGAGACATCTGCCCCTGACCGTGACTCTGGAATTCACCAAAGGAGATAACCTTGTTCATAGGCCTATTATTCAAATGAGTAACCACTACTTCGTAACGGGCATTACAGGTACCTAGCGCGGCGGCATAAGGTTGCGTGAAACGGTCTGATGTGACATGAGGCGACCAAACACGATTTGATACAGCCTGAGCCGTGCTGAATGACAGCAGACAGAGTACGGCAGCAAACAAAACAACAAGCTGCGCCGAGAAGGGTTTTCCAGTGAGAATCTTCATTCTTTTCCTCCTTAAAATAAATGGGAAAGGCATCCTGAATAAAAGCATGAGCGCGGAAGAAGCCGCCAAGAGAACAGAAACATACACCTGTAAACGAACCCTGTTCTCTCTTTTCAACCTATTGAGATAATTACAAACTATAACCATCCGATCCTACGACGAGACTTGGACTTTGTCAAGGGATTCTTCGGGATTTGAGTGAAATCAAAAAGGGAGGACGGGACGTACAGGGTATCGTCATGACGGTAGGGGCAATTCATGAATTGCCCGTACAGGGCGGGGAATATAATGATGGGGACGTGCGATGTAATTCCGTAGGGGCACGGCGTGCCGTGCCCTTACATTGTCCCGATGAAAGGACACGCCTGTAGGGAAGACCCCTGTGTCTACCCGGAAACATACAGGGCAGGCACGGGGACCTGCCCCTACGCCCCTTGCTGCTGCGACATGTAGGGGTAATATATAACGAGCACGAACGAGCACGAGGTGACACTTTGTGGTAGACTGACCGTTTGACATTATCTTTCCTATCCTTCATAATTGTACAAAGCATACCGTATATCTCACCGATTGGTTAATATCTCAGTAATTAAATTAATTCTTTTTTCTTTCAGAACAATGATTTACTGTGCTGGTGAGTAAAATCAACATGTTAACTGAATATTCATAAAAACAGCACGTTAATATAATTCTTGCTTAGGAAAAATTCTCAAATAACTATAAAAAGTGCTTGAAAAATATTTATGCAAATACGGCAATAATATCGACTATTCTTGTAACATTTTGATTTGTCGATATTAAGTTAATTAATTATATGCATTTTTTTATTGACCAATCGGTGAGGTATATCTCACCGATTGGTTAATATCTCAGTAATTAAATTAATTCTTTTTTCTTTCAGAACAATGATTTACTGTGCTGGTGAGTAAAATCAACATGTTAACTGAATATTCATAAAAACAGCACGTTAATATAATTCTTGCTTAGGAAAAATTATCAAATAACTATAAAAAGTGCTTGAAAAATATTTATGCAAATACGGCAATAATATCGACTATTCTTGTAACATTTTGATTTGTCGATATTAAGTTAATTAATTATATGCATTTTTTATTGACCAATCGGTGAGGTATATCAATCGAAAAAGGAGGAGAAAATGATTACACTGCTAAACTATTGGATTGCTTTAAATTTGTTATTCACACCGATTGCATACCTGCCTGCGTCGTCTGACTCCAATAAATTTGTTGTGGCGCAGCAAAAATTAACGACTACCGACGTTCCTGATGGCGCAGTTGATAGTTTTGGTCGCTCCATATCTCTGTCTGCGGATGGCGGCACCGCTTTGATCAAGGTGGGATGGGATGATGAAAAGGGAGATAGTTCCCGATTTGTTTACATCTTTACCCGTGCCGCAGATGGTACTTGGACACAATCGGTAAAGTTGACACCCGAAGACGAGACTTCCAAGAGTGATTTCGGAAGTTCCTTATCTCTCTCCGCAGATGGAAGTGCTGCCTTAATCGGCGATTACATTAAAGATAATGCTCTTATTTTCATTCACGCCGCAGATGGAACTTGGAAGCAGCAGACCGAACTGACCGCTGCCGACGGTGAAGGTGGCGAGTATTTCGGCGGTTCCGTTTCATTGTCTGCCGATGGAGGTACCGCTCTAATCGGAGCTGTCTGGGATGATGAAAAAGGACGTCATTCCGGCTCTGCTTATGTCTTTACTCGTGAATCAAACGGCACTTGGATGCAGCAGGCCAAATTGACCGCCGCAGACGGAACAACATCCGCTTGGTTTGGCAATACCTTGTCCCTGTCTGCGGACGGGAGAACCGCTCTGATCGGGGCAGAACAGGCCGGTGCTGCCTATATCTTTACTCATACCCCAGACGGTACTTGGAAACAACAAGCCAAACTGCTTGCTGCGGATGGAAGATACAGTAATTTTTTTGGCAGTTCCGTATCATTATCAGCAGACGGAAAAACAGCTTTGATCGGGGCATATCAAGCTGAGGGAAACGATGGTAGTTCAGGTTCAGCTTATGTGTTTATTCGTGACACAGACAACAGCTGGACTCAGAAGACCAAGCTAATCGGCTCGAACGATAGATATGCTGCTCGTTTCGGTAAAACAGTCTTCCTGTCCAAAGATGGCCGCATTGCTCTAATTAATGGAGCTAGCGTCAATCCCTATATCTTCACCTGTTCTTCAGATGGTTTTTGGAGTCAGCAAGCCCAGATGATCACTGATGACGGAAACAGTCTCGGCGACACCCTCGCTCTTTCAGCAAAAGGCAATATCGCTTTAATCAAGGGATTCGACCGCAACAAAAACCGAAATGCCGTTTATGTGTTCACCGATTTCGTTCAACCGAACAGCACTCCCAAGCCTTAATCCAAACGGGGGCACGGCGTGCCGTGCCCCTACAAACGGCCAGCTCCCTACTCCTCCTCCAACATCCTAATCCGAACCGTAGGTGCAGTAATAGCCTCCAGAGCATTAATCTCGGCCAAGGCCGCTGCGACAGCCGATTCAGCAGCAGTATGCGTCTGCATAACTATAGAGACCGGCTCGTCTTCCTCGCGCCCTTTCTGAATTACCGACTCAATACTGATCCCATGCCGACTGAGTACCATGGAGACAGCGGCCAGCACACCGGGCTGATCCAAGGCGGTAAAGCGGAAATAATAAGGACAGGCCAATTGATCCAACGGAGTCACGGCCCGATCTTTGATGTTCTCCGGCAGGTAGGCAAGCGAAGGCACTCGCCCCACGGAACCAGCAGCGATGTCGCGAGCAATATCCATTACATCGGCAGCAACCGCAGAACCGGTGGGCATTTTGCCTGCCCCTTGGCCGTAAAGCAAAACATTACCCACCATATCACCGTTAAAATGAACCGCATTATAGGCCCCGCTGATAGATGCCAGCAGGTGGGAATTCGGCACCATAGTAGGATGCACCCGAGCCTCCACATGATCACCATGATTGCGACTAACGGCCAGCAGCTTGATCCGGCAGCCAAACTCACGGGCGAACTCAATGTCAACAGGCTCAATGCCACTGATACCCTCAGTGACAACTTCATTATGAGTAATATTCATACCGTAGGCCATCGTCATCAGGATGGCCAACTTATGGGCCGTATCAATCCCCTCCACATCATAGGTAGGATCGGCTTCGGCAAAACCCAGCTCCTGTGCATCCTTGAGCACGTCAGCAAAGGCGCTGCCCTCGTCGGTCATCCGGGTAAGGATGTAGTTGGCCGTGCCGTTGAGTATCCCCATAATAGAAAGAATCTTATTGGCAACCAAGCCCTCCTTTAGGCCTTTAATCAGCGGGATACCGCCACCCACACTGGCCTCGAATCCCACCTCAACACCCTTAGCCGCAGCCGCAGCAAAGATCTCCTTCCCCTCCTGGGAAAGCAAGGCCTTATTGGCGGTCACCACATGCTTACCTGCGGCAATAGCATCCATAACAAAAGTCTTGGCAGGCTGAATACCGCCGATCAGCTCGACAATAATATCAATATTTGGATCGTTAATCAGGTCGGCGGCATCATTAGTCAAGACTGTGTCGGCAAATTGTGCAGGCAACTCTTTTGCCGAAATATCTGCGACCTTTGCCAGCCGAATAGTGAGACCACTGCGCTTTTGAAGACGCTCCTGCTGAGAAAGAAGCACCTCGGCCAGACCGCTGCCCACTGTACCGAAGCCGATAAGCCCTACGTTCACGTGTTTCATGATAAATTTATATTGTAAAAGTATTTTGTTAGAGCATGAGGTTTCCCCTGCGAAGCAGGCATATTTCGGGCTCATTCTTACTCTCTTTGCACACAGTTGTCAAAATATACAACCACATTTTTCATGGCAGAAGCCTTTCAGTTGCTGTATAGTCGTGTTTCAACGAGCGGGACTTCCCGCTGTCCCGGATGTTTTCTGCGGGTGATTTTCCTCTGTTACCAACAGAACAGGTTGATGCACTTGTTCTTTCATCTTATACATAATTAAGATACTAAAGGAGTCAGTTATGAACATTCTTACTTTCGGACCAAACGGCAGCGGCAAGGGTACCCAGGGTGCCATTGTTAAAGAAAAATACGGTATGGATCATATTGAATCTGGAGCTATTTTTCGCGAGCACATCAAGGGCGGTACTGAGCTTGGTAAAAAGGCAAAAGAGTACATCGACAAGGGAGATCTCGTCCCCGATGACATCACCATCCCTATGGTACTAGAGACATTGGGCAAATCCAAAGAAAAAGGCTGGCTACTGGACGGCTTTCCCCGTTCGCTGGCCCAGGCCGAGGCATTGGATAAAGCCCTGACCGAATCAGGTATGGCTCTTGACGAAGTCATTGAAATTACGCTTGACCGCGAAATCGCCAAAGAGCGGATTATGGGACGCCGCCTCTGTGCCAACGACAACAACCATCCCAATCACATCGCCTTTGAGGCTATCAAGCCGGTAGAAAAAGACGGAAAGCTGGTCTGTAGGGTCTGCGGCGGTGAACTAAGTATGCGCGACGATGATCAGGACGAAGTGGCTATCGGTAAACGTCATGATATCTACTATGACGACAACACGGGTACCATGGCTGCGGTCAACTACTTCAAAAATAGCGGCGCAGCCAAGGTCATTTCCGTGGACGGTTCCAAGGCGATCAATGAAATCTCTGAAGAAATTATAGGCCAACTGGCGTAATCCTTCGATTATTTCTTTGATCATCATAAGCGTTTTCGTGCGTCCGGGTGCGGAAACGCTTTTTCGTTTTCCTTTACAGAAAAAGCAAAACATACCACAACAGCGATGAACGAATTTATTTATACCCGCCTGAGCCAGTCGAATATGGCCAAAGAGGCCTTTGCCAAAGAGTCCGCTGACAAAGTCATTCAGCTGGCCGAAAAAATTGTCTCCACCTTTACCAAAGGCGGAAAGGTATTAATTTTCGGCAATGGCGGCAGTGCTGCCGATGCCCAACACGTGGCGGCAGAATTTGTCAACCGCTTCCTCCTTAATCGGGCTCCCCTCCCTGCTATAGCTCTGAGCACCGACACCTCCATCCTGACCGCTATCGGCAATGATTTTTCCTATGAGATGGTGTTCACCAAACAAATTCAGGCCTTGGGGAAACCCGAAGACTTGGCTTGGGGGCTAACCACATCGGGAACCTCACCGAATGTGGTACAGGCCCTTGCCGAAGCAAAAAAAATAGGGCTAACAACCGTGGCCCTGACCGGCGGCACCATTATTCCGAAAGACGGGGTCCATCCCCATTGTGACATGGTTCTCAATGTGCCGTCCAACTACACACCCCGTATCCAGGAGGCCCATCTTTGGATTGAGCATCTGGTCTGCGAAATTGTGGAAAAGATTATGTTCGGACAATGGGGAGATGAGTAGCTCTTACCGGTACCTGAATATTTGCACCAAGATGCACCAAGAGGACACGACTAACCTACAGCACAAAAAATGAAGAAACACACCCCCACCCCTCTCGATTTCAGCGGATTGAATACCTATTCGGTCCATGGCCGCCATTCTAAGGTGACCGTAGATGATTTTGCCCGCCCGGTCCGCCCCGGCATGAGCGTTGCCCAGCTGATCAGCGGCCTGCCAAACCAATTTGCTGGCGTGGATTTCCCGGAGTTCATTGACCGGGTGACGACCTCCATCAAGAACGAGCGACCTGTGCTGTTAGGGATGGGAGCCCATGTCATCAAGGTGGGCCTGAATCCGATCCTAATTGATCTGATGGAACGAGACGTTATCTCAGCCATTGCCCTGAACGGGGCCGGGATTATTCACGACACAGAGATCGCTATGGTCGGACGCACCTCCGAAGACGTAGCGGATGTGCTGGGGGCCGGTGCGTTCGGCGCGGCCAAAGAGACCGGCGAGGTGCTCAATCGGGCTATCAATCAGGGTGCTGAAGAAGGTATCGGCTTGGGCGAAGCTGTGGGCAACATGCTACTTCGAGAAAACTTTCCTTTTAACGAGCACAGCCTGCTGGCTCAAGCCCGACGGATGAACATCCCGGTGACCGTGCATGTGGCGCTGGGAACAGACATTATTCATATTCATCCTGATGCCAATGGTGCTGCCATCGGCCAATGCAGCCATCATGATTTTCGGGTTTTCTGTAGCTTGGTTAGCGAGCTAGAAGGTGGGGCCTATCTGAATGTGGGCTCAGCAGTGCTGCTGCCGGAAGTCTTTCTCAAGGCCCTGACTGTGGTTCGTAACCTGGGCCATGAAGTGAAACGCTTTACCACCGCGAATTTCGATTTTATCCGGGCCTATCGACCCGCCACCAATGTGGTCCATCGACCCACGCTGGAAGGCGGCAAGGGCTTCAACTTTACTGGTCATCACGAGCTGATGATACCTTTGCTTGCTGCGGCTCTTGTGGACAGATTGGGAACGGCTTGATAGAGTGCGTAGGGACACGGCGTGCCGTGCCCCCTACTGGTCCCGTAAAATTCCCATTAACTTGCTCAGCAGAAATGATCCGATGCAGCTCAACGAATTCAAGAGGTTGGTACGAGCAGGCGAAAGCTCCCGTGTCGAGTTCAAATCCCGTGACTTTCATAATGATTCTTTAGCAAAAGAGATAGTCGCCTTTGCCAATATGAAAGGCGGAAGAATCTATATCGGTGTGCGCGATAACGGAGAGCTTGAAGATATTGAGCAAAAAATCGAAGAACGCATCGTTAATATATGCAGGAACAATATTCTTCCTTCCATCATCCCTGATATAGAAACCTTACTGATTGACGACAGACGAATACTCTGCATTCATATAGACAAAGGCCGACATAAACCCTATAAGGTAAAAAAATCAAACAAGTTCTATATTCGGGCTGGCTCAGTTTCTACTCACATTGAGCGGGTTGTCTTTTTTGAAAAATAGATTAAAATTCACCATAATTCCATACTGTTCGCTATAACCATCTTATAATACTGTAATAATGGAAAAATACTCGGTTGAACGAATTGATCATTTAGGCATAGTGGCCGGAACAATTAAAGATCTCGGACTGGTAGAACTTATTGACTCCCACTTGGGCCATTATGAAAATGAAACTTTGTCCGCTGGGGAAACCGTAGCTGGAATGATATTGAACGGATTAGGTTTTTCCAATAAGCCCATGTCGTTGACCCCTTTATTTTTTCAGACCTGTCCTCTTTCTTTGCTGTTTAGGGACGGAGTGAATGCCGATGATTTTAATCGTTTCAAACTCGGGCGCGTCCTCGACCGTCTGCACAATTTTGGAACCGAAGCACTTTTCAGTCACATAGCTGTCGATGTCTGTGAAAAAGAAAACATTGACTTTCGTTTCAATCATTTGGATACAAGCGCTTTCAGTCTGACGGGTGAATATCTTCCAGATGCTGATGAGCAGGCGATTTCTATCACCCACGGACATTCTAAAGACCATCGCCCTGATTTAAAACAGGTCATGCTTGAAATGATGGTTACTCAGGATGGCGGAATTCCAATTTTATTTAAAAGCTTAGACGGTAACAGTTCAGACAACACTGTCTTTAAGGATCGTGCGGCAGCTCTGATCAAAGAGTTTGAACAGTCTGAAACCCCTCGGTATATTGTAGCCGACTGCAAGATGTATACTCGGAAGAATGCCCCAAATTTAAGTAAACTGCTTTTTGTCACCCGTATTCCTCAAAATATAAAAGAAGTTGAAGAAGTTATCACTCAGGCCTTGGATAACACAGATGACTGGCTGGAATTCGATGACGGACCTAACGTCAAGATGTTCAATGTGGAGCATTATGGAATCAGGCAGAGGTGGCATGTTGTTTCTTCTGAAGCTTCTCGTCAAAAATCCGTCAAAAAAATCGAAAAAAAGGCAAAAAAAGAAAGAGTTAAGATCCAGAAAGCAACTTTTCACCTGCAAGCGGATCGCTTTCACTGCGTAGAAGATGCAATCAAAGCAGGCGAGAAATTAGCCAGCAGATGGAAGACCCACAGCCTATCATCGTATGAAATCATAGAACATAAACAGTACAAAGGGAAAGGACGTCCGAAAAAAGGTGAACAACCTGTCGCAATTGATTATCAGATAGTTTTAGCAGCACAGCTTGACAGCGACAAAGTGGATCGACTGCAAAAAGTAGCTGCATGTTATATCATAGGCACTAATATCCATGAAGAACATCTGTCTGTACAGGAAGTTCTTGATGCCTATAAGGAACAAAACCATGCGGAACAAGGGTTCCGTTTTCTGAAGGATCCTTTATTTTTTGCTTCCTCCTTATTTTTAAAAAAGCCGTCTCGAATTTCTGCATTACTTATGGTCATGGTGCTTTCACTGTTAGTTTACGGGATAGCAGAAAGACGAATGCGTAATCGGTTAGCTGAACAGCAGGAAACCGTTCCTAATCAAATTAATCAGCCTACTCAGACACCTACTTTGCGCTGGATTTTTCAGTTAATGGGCGGAATCAGTCGTATCAAAATCACTGTTGGAAACCGGGTTAAATATGTTTTTGACGGCATTACCGCTCACCGATTGGTTAATAATCTAGTAATTGAATTAATTGTTTTACATGAAAAAACAACACCTTGAAATCTTAGTAAGTGAAATCAACATATTGGATGATTGCTTGTGAAAATAGGCTGTTGAGAAGTTTCCTGTTTAGGAATACTTATTATCTGGCCCAATATAGCGCTTAAAGGACATCTCTGCAAATACGGTCAAAATACCGGCATCTCTTATAACGTTATGATTTGTTTATGTTTAGTCAATTAATTATATACACTTTTTATTGACCAATCGATGAGTTACCGAGCTGAAAAAACGAATACTGTTACTCTTTGGTGATGGTGTGGCTAATATATATCAAATTTCATAAAACCGCACCCGCTCAATGTGAGTTTCTATTGAACCGAGTAATGAGGAGCTTGTACGTCTTTTTCAGAACGGAGAGCACCTTCACTTCGAAGTATCCTCGGTTTTCCCCTATCAACGCAAGCAGTTCGACATACTGCGCTTTCGTGATTATGTGGAAACCTATCGGGGGATAGAGTGTGACGAGGCAGACCTTGACCGGCTCCTGTACAATCTGAACTGCATTGATGAAGAAAACCGTGTCAGCGTCCTTGGCGCCCTCTTCTTCACCAGGACGCCTTCACGTTTTCTTCCGCAAAGCGGCATTGAGTGCAACTGTTTCGCCGGACCGGATACAGCCAGTGAGATTACAGACTATCAGGCTGAAGACTGCGGCATTGTCCAGTGCATTGAATACGCCATCGGATTCATCAAGCGACACAACCGTGTTCAGCTTGCCTTTGATCCGGCAACAGGCCACAGGACAGAACTCCCTAACTATGATACAGGCATTATTCGGGAGCTGATCGTCAATGCTTTTATGCACCGCGACTGGTCGATTTTCGGACAGAGAATACGCCTCAACATCTTTGCCGACCGCCTGGAGGTGTTTTCTCCGGGCAGCCTGCCGAATACATTAAACTTAACCAGGGCGTTATCCGGCATTTCCTATTACCGTAATCCGATTATCTCACAGATGCTCAAAGATTACAGAATGGCTGACCGGGTGGGGCGTGGATTACAGAAAGTGGTCAATTATTATCAGGAACGCAGCCTGCGCCCGCCTGCTTTTGATGTGGAGCATGCCTCGTTCAGGGTGACGCTTTGGGAGGCGGGGGCAAAGCAGGATTAAAGGAAATGGGCAGATGAAACTATCAGGAAAAGAACGAAATGAAAACGCAATAGAAGCGGGCCTTCAGCTTATTCCCGGTGTCGGAGGCGCATTGGCAACTCTTTATTTCGGAAGAAAACAAGAAATCAGATTTAAGCGGTTGGAAGATTTTTATTCTCAGCTATCTGATGAATTGTTGAAAATTAAAGATAAATTTCCTCCTATAGAGAAGCATGATCAAGAATCATTGTTATCAATCTTGGAAAAACTTAACGAGGAAATAGAAAAGGAGAGTATTCAATACAAAATTAACCATTTGAAAATTTTCTTCAAAAACAATATTTTATCTCCGGTCACGGAAGAAAATTTCGATAACAGAACAGTATTTCTAAATATTATTTCAGACCTAACAGTGTTTGAATGTGAAGTTCTGCTTAAAATAAATTCATTAAAGGAGAATGAATCAATATCCGCTTTCGATATAAGCAAAGCAACGGATGAGGATAACTACTATACTGGAAGCGCAATACATAGACTAAGAAATTTTGGACTTATCGGGAAAGATAGCAAGGGGATTACATATAGAGAAAATCTTGATTCAGCTCTTCTGGACAGATTTAAAGTTAGTGATTTCGGCAAAAATTTTATACAGTTTTGCATGCAAAATGATAATTAGCATTAACAAGTTCTCAAACCTATCTGCTGTCTATGGCATTCACAGATTTCAACTCACCGGACGAAGTCCAGAAGGCATATAATATCACCTATCGTGAAGATGAATTTCTGCACCCAACTCCCAGGACACCGTCAGAAAACTTCTTGCAGGACTTTGAGTTCAGCAGAACCAATTTTGATATTTTCTCTTCTGAGGCATCCCGCTGCGAGGCCGTCATCTTCCCTCTTTTACGGGAAGCCTGTAAGGCCTTTGTGATCAACTATTCCCTCTGGAGCCATAAATCCATTGCCGCAACAACAGATCCAAAGCTGACAGGAACACCAGATTACATCATCGCACATCGCTCCGAGTTGGGTAAAAATGTCCTTGGCTTCCCTCTTGTCCTCATTGCGGAAGCCAAGCAAAACAATTTCACCAAAGGCTGGGGACAATGTCTGGCAGAATTGGTAGCAGCACAAAGCCTGAACACCAAGCCAGAACAACCCGTCTACGGCATTGTCACGGATGCAGAAGTATGGCAATTTGGCAAACTTGAAGAAAAAATCTTTACGAAAAACTTGAGCCGGGCCTTAATTGATGATATTGAAGGGGCATTCGGTGCTGTTTATCGCCTTTTAGAACTGGCGACAGATATATATAAAAAACTGGCCCAATCATAGCGGCAATCGATCATCATTTTTGAAAAAAATAATAATTTAAATACATAAGAAGAAGTAACATGGCACAAACAAAACAAACTCGCGGCGCCTGCGCCTTCTGCGGAAGACAGATGACCGGAAACGGCATGGTAAAACACCTGTCTGCCTGCCCCAAACGCAAAGAAACACTGAGCGAACGTGATAAAAAGACAGGAAAAAAACAAAAAATCTACCACCTGAAGGTTCAGGACACCTGGCTCAGTGACTTCTGGCTCCATCTGGAGGTCTGCGAATCAGCAACCTTAAAGGATCTGGACAGCTACCTGCGTTCAATCTGGTTGGAATGCTGCGGCCACCTCAGCCAATTTTCCACCAAAGGGCACCCTGGTGAAGAAATCGCAATGGACTCAGAGGGTAGCGCTGTTTTTCATCAAGGGCTCGAACTCACACATATCTATGATTTCGGAGACTCCTCGGAAACGCAGATCAAGATTGTCAGCGAAAGAGAAGGCAAGCCCCTGAGCAAACATCCGATTCACCTGATGGCACGGAACGAACTGCCTGAAGTAGAGACCTGCGCCTGCGGCAAGCCCGGAGCCTGGTTATGCCTGGACTGTGCTGAACAGGATGATGAAGTTGCTCTCTTGTGCGAAAAACACGCCAAAGAGGAACATCAGGATCACTCCCTTATGCCCATCCTCAATTCACCGAGAACGGGGCGATGCGGTTACAGCGGGCCTGCGGAACCTCCGTATTAATATGACCGATTCACAACAGATCACCCGAATTACGGCCCTTGAGGAGGTCATCCGCTCCCGACGTTCCTGCCGCAATTTTTCCGGTCAGGTACCAAATGAGGTGTTGCAAAAAATCGTCGAGGCGGCGATCTATGCCCCCTTTGCTGCCGGAGCTGGAATTCCTTTGAAAGAGGGACGGCGGATTTTTATCTTTCGCCAGGGAACAGAACCTATGAAGCAGGCCCGAAAAATCATCGAAGCCCAGCTCCAGAGCGGGGCTTCAAAAATTGGCATGGCGGTTCGCTTCCTCCCATTTTTACGCAAAAAGATGCAGTTCTTTGCTGACCGGATCAGCACCACAGCAGAAAAAGGAATACCCGGCCTGACCGAGGGTTCCTTTTATATCGTGGCAGCAGAGAAAAAGGGCTTTCCCCCACTTGCAAGTCAGACCCTAGCCCATGTTATGGAAAATATGTGGCTAACTGCAACAGCACACGGGGTTGGGCTCCAGATACTTTCGGTCACCAACGGATTAGCTCGCAACAAAGATTTTACGCAGCTCCTCAACCTGCCTCCGGGACAATGGGCCTTGAACGGTTGCGTTGTAGGGATGCCGAAACATCCGCCCAAGAGCGAAAGAGAACGAGATACTGAGCACTTTATCCGCTGGGTCGGTGAAAACAAAAAAAATAATCTGTAAAATTTACTGGATACATTTGGAAAAAATATGAGAAAAGAAATACGCATCGGAACCCGGGCCAGTCTGCTGGCTGTGACCCAATCAACCTGGGTAAAAAACCAAATTGAGCAACAATACCCTGACACCACAGTAGAACTGGTGAAAATCGTCACCAAGGGCGATAAAATCCTGGATGTTCCGCTGGCCAAAGTGGGCGGTAAAGGCTTATTTGTCAAAGAAATTGAAGATGCCCTGCTGGATGAACGGGTGGATCTGGCGGTCCATTCTATGAAGGATGTGCCTGCTGAATTACCTGAAGGTTTACAGGTTGCCATTGTCCCGGAACGAGAAATCCCGCAAGATGCCTTTGTTTCTGGAAAACACCAGACTGTAGAAGCCTTACCACAGGGAGCGGTTATTGGCACCTCCAGCCTGCGAAGAAAATCGCAGCTGGCCTGTTTACGCCCTGATCTGGAGATCAACGATCTGCGCGGCAATCTGGACACCCGCCTCCGCAAACTGGATGACGGGGAATACGATGCCATTATCCTGGCAGGAGCTGGCCTGAATCGCTTAGGTATGCAAGACCGGATTACTGACCTGTTTACCCCTGAGCAAATGCTGCCTGCCATTGGTCAGGGCTCGCTGGGTATTGAGTTACGCATAGCCGACACAGAACTGCTGGAGGGGTTGCAGTTCCTTCATCATCGTGACACCGCTGTAACCGTTGCCGCAGAACGGGCCTTTCTCCTTCGCCTGGAAGGAGGCTGTCAGGTGCCTATTGGAGGGTTCGCTACCCTTGACGGAGACACCATCACCCTTACTGGCCTGATTGCCTCTTTGGACGGAAAAACCATCCTGAGGGAACAACTCAGCGGCCCGGCTACGGAAGCGGAAAAGATCGGCGTACGTCTTGCCGAAACTCTGCTGGCGTCTGGTGGCAAGGCCATCCTCGACGAAGTGTATGCGAACGAAATCAGCTAATTCCCGGCTGTATGACAAAAAATCCTGCTGAAAACAATGAAGATTGAAACGATCCGTCTGAAAAATTTCAAGACCTTTGAGGATGTCGAGCTTGTGGACATCCCGTCTTTCTGCATTGTTGTGGGCGCAAACGGCACCGGTAAAACAACCCTGTTTGATATTTTTGGATTTCTCAAGGACTGTCTTACTTATAATGTGTCCAGTGCGCTGCTCAGTCGGGGCGGTTTTAAAGAAGTTGTCAGTCGGGGCAAGATTGATCAGATGATCTCTTTTGAATTGCAGTTCCGCCTTAATATTAACGACACGGAACGTCTCGTCACTTATTTTCTTGAAATAGGCCAAGAGCATAACAAACCGATTGTTCAGCGTGAGATACTTCGTTATAAGCGTGGAGCAAATGGCTCTCCTTATCACTTTCTTGATTTCCAACGGGGTCAAGGAACTGCTGTAACTAATGAAGAAGATTTTATCAAAACCGAAGAAGAACTGGATCGGGAACAACAGCAGCTCGACAGCTCGGATATACTTGCTATCAAAGGCTTAGGCCAATTCCAGCGTTTCAAAGCCGCCAATGCCTTCCGGCAGATGCTGGAAAACTGGCATGTGTCTGACTTTCATGTTAATCTCGCACGAGGCAGCAAGGATGCAGCCGGATATGCCGAGCATCTCTCTGTATCTGGAGATAATCTGCAACTGGTGGCTAACCATCTTTATGAAAACCATAGAGAAAAGTTCAACAGCATCATTGATAAAATGAAAAAACGGGTGCCGGGTATCGGTGCAATCAGCCCGGTTTCTACCGACGACGGTCGCCTGCTCCTCAAATTTCAAGACGGTTCCTTCAAAGATCCTTTTATTGATAAGTATGTTTCTGACGGCACTATCAAGATGTTTGCCTATTTGGTGCTGCTGCATGATCCGAGCCCGCATCCACTGCTCTGTGTTGAAGAACCGGAAAACCAACTCTATCCTCACCTGCTCTTAGAACTGGCTGAAGAATTTCGTTCCTATGCGAACCGAGGCGGCCAGGTTTTTGTCTCCACTCATTCACCTGATTTTCTCAATGCCGCCAATCTTGATGAAGTATTCTGGTTGGTGAAGGAAAACGGCTATACCAAGGTCAAGCGGGCCAAGGATGATGAACAAATAGCTGCCTACATGAACGACGGGGATAAAATGGGCTACCTGTGGAAACAAGGCTTCTTTGAGGGTGCCGATCCCAGATGACGACTTTGGTATTTTTCCTGGAAGAACCGTCGGCAAAAGAAATGCTGCTCGGCATCCTGCCTAAAATTCTGCCCGAACATGTGGTGCCGCGTTTTATTGTGTTTGAAGGTAAACAGGATCTTGAAAAACAGCTGGTCCGCAAACTAAAATTGTGGCAGCTGCCTGACTCCCGGTTTATAGTCCTGCGAGATCAGGACGCCGGAGACTGTCGCAAGATCAAAGAAAATCTACGGGAAAAATGCAAAGAGGCCGGGCGAATGGATACGATTGTACGGATCGCCTGTCATGAACTGGAGAGTTTTTATCTTGGTGATCTACAGGCGGTGGAAAAAGGGCTGGCAATGAGCGGACTGGCGAAACGGCAGAATCAGCGAAAATTTCGTCAGCCGGATAACCTGCCGAATCCGGCCCGTGAACTGACAATGCTCACCAAGAAGAGCTACCAGAAGATTGCCGGTTCGCGGGCAATCGGCAGATATCTGCATCCTGAAAATAATCGATCAAATAGCTTCAATGTCTTGATTAAAGCTGTAAGAGACATTGTTTCCCACGATAATTCAGCGCAACTAAATTGACGACGTTCGGCACATCGCCACAGCCTCAATATAAAAAAACAGTAACTCATGAGCGAAAAAAACATAAAAGGCAAAGTCTACCTCGTCGGTGCCGGTCCCGGTGATCCGGGTCTGCTCACCCTGCGGGGAAAATATCTCCTTCAGCGGGCGGAAGTCGTGTTTTACGACTATCTGGTGAACAAAAAATTACTCAAGCATGTACCCGACACCGCCGAGCTGATTTATGTTGGCAAAAAAGGTGGCGGACTCCATGCCTACACCCAGGAAGGCATCAACCAGATGCTGGCGGAATACGGTACCTCCGGCAAACGGGTGGTTCGACTGAAGGGCGGTGACCCGTTTATCTTCGGACGCGGAGCTGAAGAGATTCAGGAGCTCGTAAAAGAAGGGGTTGATTTTGAGGTGGTTCCCGGCGTAACCTCGGCTACGGCCGCTGCAACCTATGCCGGTATTCCTATCACCCATCGGGGCTACACCACTTCAGTGGCCTTTGTTACCGGTCACGAGGCCACTGGTAAACAGGAGTCCACAGTGGCCTGGGATAAGCTGGCCACCGGTGCGGGCACGATTGTTGTCTATATGGGAATCAAGAACCTGCCTATTATTACCTCCAAGCTTATGGAGCACGGGCGTGCCCCAGAGACCCCGGTCGCGGTGGTCCGCTGGGCCTCAACCCCGAATCAGCGTTCTGTGGTCGGCACGCTGGCCACGATCACCGATGTAGTTCGTGAAGCGAACATTACTCCTCCGGCCCTGGTTATCGTCGGCGAAGTGGTGAACCTCCGTGATACCGTTGATTGGTTTGAGAAACGCCCCCTCTTCGGCAAACGCATGGTCGTCACCCGAACCAGAGAACAGGCCAGCGAGCTGGTTTCTCTGCTGGAAGAAAACGGAGCGGATTGCCTGGAATACTCCACGATTCATATTGAACCGGTAGACGACTACAGCCTGCTGGATCATGCTGTGCAGAACATGAATAGCTATGACTGGGTTCTCTTTACCAGCCTGAACGCCATCACCTATTTTTTCAAACGGCTGGAAGCGACAGGTCAAGACAGCCGCATCTTGGCCGATTGCTGCATTGGTGCTGTGGGCCGGGCAACAGCAGATGAATTGCTTAAGCACGGTATTCGGGCTGACCTGATACCGGAAAAATTTACAGGTGCCGGACTGGCAGAATCCCTGCTTGCAGATGATATGTCGGAAAAACATGTCCTTTTGCCAAGGGCGGAAAAGGCTATGGAGACTCTGCCGGAGATGCTGGAAGACGCAGGCGCAGCTGTTACAGTGGCCCCGGTATATCGCAACGTGCCTCCACAAGGCCGAAAAGACGAGCTACGGGAAGAACTGGTCGATGGGAATATCGAGTTAGTGACCTTTACCAGCTCCTCAACCGTAACCAATTTTCTCACCATGATTGATGCTGCAAATGAAAAGGAATTGCAGCAACTCCTGGATGGGGTCAAGATTGCTGCCATCGGTCCTGTCACGGCAGAAACTGTGCGGAAAAACGGACTGACCGTCGATATTCAACCCGACAACTACACCATTATGGATATGGTGGCTGCCATTATGGACCATTACCGCCCTGACGCAGCCTGATTTTCTCCAGCGCCACATCATCACTCCTGAAAAAAAGTACACGACCTGCTGGACGAAAGAACCGGCAGGTCCCAGCACATTTTATAGCCCCTACTGCACGGCTATTTTTCCCTACTCGCCCATGCAAATCGGTTTTATTTTTTTTACAACTACCACTCTGTACAGTTTTTTGTATTGCCATTTTACTCTGCATATATTACTATAACATATAGTGAGATGAGAATAATTATATTCCAGAGAAAAAAAATGGTCATCAAAAAAATTCCATATCTGTGCATTGCACTGACAGCATTACTGATAGGCAGTGAATCCGCCCATGCTGAAGATGCCAAGCAGAATACCATCAGCAGCACCTATGATAAGAGCGCTGTGAGCAGCCTTTTATTGGCTGCCGGGATGTATGGCGGCCTCAAGAATGACCGCTCACCAGGAGTAAGCCTATCCTTTGGTGAATCAAAAGACCTTATGAAGGGATTATTGACTGAGCAAGGAAAATTTGACGGTCAGGATATCACGCTCTCTTATAAAGGCTCAGCAGGTCGTCTCGGTTTTTCTGCCGGTTACATCTACACTACAGGGGACAAAGATCAGGAAAGAGGTTCTGTCCTGCTTGGGCTGGATAATTACAGCAAAAATACGTTGAACAATATACAAGAAAGGCCTTGGTACGTCACCCTTGATCTTTCACGATCGTTTCAGCTTAACAGTAATTTAGCAGTCGGGGTTGGTTCAAAAACCGTACTGCTCGCCAATAATCCTGATGAAGAAGACAGCGCCAATAAGGCTGCCTCTATGTCACTGTACCTTCCGGTCTCCTACAAGGGTTTTTTGACAGTCACTCCAGAGTTCCAATGGTCACGTGCCCTCCTTACTGACGATGAACAGGGAACACGGAATGACATTGAGAACTTTTTTGACCCAGAAGACGGACAAAATGCCTTCTACGGCGGTATGTCCATCAGTTTCTCTTATTAACCAACGATATCTGATACCTTTTCCGCCCTCCTATCTCCAGCAGCGACATCATATACCGTTGCTGCCGGAGATACTCTCACCTCTCCTTCCAACAAAAACAGCCGCTGAATCCCCACAGAATAGTCCTACTTGTCGACAAGAATTACCGCTTGCGTTATAATCAAAAGATGTCGTTCAAGAACCGAACCTGAGGTTTACCTCCTCAGCCACTCCGCAAACAACCATACTGAATATCATTATTTTTCTTTCTTATGAGTTCAGCAGTATTCTTTTGAAAAATCATTTCTGTGGGTACGACCTGTAAAGTACCGCGTAAACTATTCAATATCGAAACATTAACGAGCTATGAATTCATATCACCGCCTTCTCTTTGCCAGCCACCTGCGAACCCCATCATCACTTATTTTCCGTTTTTATTTCATCCTCACAGCTTTTTTTTTAACAATACCAGGTACCGCAAGTACCGCAGATATTCCAGCGATAACCAAAAATTCTGAACAACAAATTATCATTCCTCCCTTTGATGTTCAAACGACAACTCCACACCCTTACCTTCAAACAGGGCTTGCCAATATCTTGGCGACTCGCCTCATAAAGAGAACTGGCCATATCCTCGCACCGCACAGTACTGAAACAGACAGGCTGACCGATTTGCTTCGCCAACAAGACAACGCTGCCGTACAAAAAATAATACAAAAAATGGACAAGACCTACCTTTTGGCAGGTACTCTCAAAGAAAAAGCAGAAGGATATGAGATCACAATACAGGTCTTTGGTCATCATCCAACAGCCCAAATTTCTTTATTGCAGACCTTCAATCAACTTGATCGCGCATTATCCGCTCTGGACGAGCTTTCTCTGGATATTGCAGAAAAAATATTTTCTATACCTCGTCCGAAAAAAACACAAATCGCGGCTAAAGCTGGAGGGCTTGAAGAATTCCATACTGCACATCCAGAACGATTTTTTAAGGAAAAAAGATACAACACTGAACATACTGAAATAACTACAGAGCCAGAAGTAAACAATACCGCTTTCGGCATTCAAGGCCTTCAGGCTTCAAGGAAAGATATTTTACCTTCCTCAACAGCCCTCGCCATGGCTACGGGTGATCTGAACAATGATGGAAAAGAAGAATTCGTTATTCTGGAAAGAGGAAACGTAGCACTCTATCACAGAGGTCAAAATTCGTCTTTCCAGCGTATTGCTTTTCAGCCTATCGCCCGTCATCTCGGCCTCCATACAGTCCATTTGGCTGATCTTGACAATAATGGATTACAGGAGATCTACATAGGGGCCAGTAACGGCCTCCATCCCGCATCACAGATTTTGGAATGGGATGGTAGGAGATTTCACATTCTTTATCAAAATGCTCCGTACTACCTCCGCCCTGCTGCGGATGCTGAAGGGCACCCTCTTCTTCTCGGTCAAAAAAACGCTCTTCAGGAAACAGGGAACAAGGTTTTTTATAGCTTAAAAAGAGAATCTGACGGCTCATTAAGGGAAATAAAACGGCTTACTTTTCCTCCAGGATTTAATATCTATGACTTTATCACCGTGGATTTGAATCTGGACGGGGCACTAGAGTTTGTTGGGATTACTCGTGGCAATAAGCTGACCGTTATCGACCACAGCGGAAGGATATTATGGAAAAGCGAAAAAAACTATGGGGCAAGTAAAGAAATTTTTGGAACGCTGACAAGCACTCTCGACGGTGATCGTAATCCGACCAATAACCCCGAGCCCATCTACCTGCATAGTCGAATCATTGCTCAAGATCTAAATGGAGACGATACACCGGAAATTATTCTTGGACGTAATCGCTTGACAGCTATCACTTTTTTTAAGCGCCTGAGATCTTTTGAAGGCTCCTCAGTCAGCGCGTTAAGCTGGACAGACGGTATGATGCAAACCATCTGGGAAACGCCAAAACTTTCTGGTTACACCGTTGATTTCCAACTACTTCGAGAAAAGAATCGACCTGAAAAATTTCGACTTGTCTCGATTGAACAGGAATATACGAGTAAGCTGATGTCATTCTGGACTGCAAAAGATTCTCTTGTTCACTCCTATATCCTCAATAAGGGCCAGAAGAGCCCTCCAAACCTACCTGTAGGGCAATCAAAAGGAAACTGAGCAGGAAGAATAAAAAAAAAGCGTGGGGCACAGGCAGCCTCACGCTTAAAAAAAAAGAAAAGCAAGAACAGAGCTCGAAGTAAAAAAATGTTTAACGATCTAAGCGACGCGTTGTCAAAAAAGCCACCATCATCTCAATGCAGATCACGTCCAATAATGGTTGTATCTTTGCCGTACCTGGAACGCAATCCATTATCAACAGGACTATACCCGCGTTGAAGAACATGCCTCCCTTCAGGCGACATTCCTCTCCACACCCAAGGCGCCATAGGCGCAGGATAAGACCATAGTCCTTTTTTCGCCGCCTTCGCCTCAATTTGAGAGGAAATCCAGCCTGAGCAAAAGGACTCATAGCAATACTCTCTCTTCACCCAGGCATGACCGCCCTTAACAAGCAATTCGTTGATATTTTTCTCTCCGACAGAAACAACAGCCAGACACCGTCGATTTGCCTCATCTTTATCATAGATCTGCAGGCTGACATTCTTTCTGTTGAGTAATTTCGTAACAGTTTTAAAGACTTCAACGCCGTGAGGCTGTGTTCGTTCCGGGCTGTCAATTCCGTAGAAACTCACTGTAAACGGCGAGTCATCCAGAATAACGCGTATTGTATCGCCATCTTCGACGTCGACCAGTGTTGCGGACTGAAATGCCTTAGGTTCCGGCAAGGTGTACACAATCTTATTCTTTTCTCCACCTGCTAAGCCGGAACTACTCCTACCTACGCGTGACGTATTCTTTTTCCCTGAGCTTGATGAACTGCTGCTTTTTGATGAGGATGAATCTGCATTACTTTTTGATGCAGAATAATTTTTCAGCGTTTTCCGTAATGATCTTTTGCTGTCTGGATCCACCCCGATGGAGAAGGTGTTTTGAGCAGAAAAAATCCAAAGAAAGACAAAAATACAGCTCAGAATTTTATAGCGCACCATATTGAACCAAAGGTATTTTTTACAAAAAAACTTCTCATTCGTCCCTGACGTGCTGCTCACCAGATCCTCTACTCAAAGAGGAGCACGATAGAATAAGTAAGTCAAGTTTTCAAGGAGGGTTGTCCGAGGATCACCCTTTTTCTACAGGTCTTTCTCTGCCTTTATTCTTTCTTGAGCTCCTGTAATGGCTCGGAAAAATAATAGCCTTGGAGAAAATCTACTCCCAGCGAGGTGGCCAAGTCAGCAGTCTCCTTATCGTAAACAAATTCCGCAACGGTTTCTATCCCAAGTTTTTTTGCTACTGCGACGATGGTTTCTACGATAGTTTGAGAGATCTCATCTGAAGTCAGCTTCTTTAGGATTGACCCGTCAATTTTCAAATAATCCACCTGAAGCTTCAAAAGACGCTCATAATTAGAATGCCCGCTACCGAAATCATCAATAGCTATTTTGCACCCCATCTCCTTCATCTCTTTGATAAACTGGGCAACCTCATCGTAATTCTCAAAACCTTCTGTTTCAACAATCTCAAGAATAGCCCTTTTACCTATCGAAGATTTCCCCAACTTTCTCTTCAAATGCTTGACAACAGCTAAATCAAGAATATCCTGGGTGGATAAATTCACTGAAAATTCCATCGTCGAATCGGCAAAGGCAGCGCAGGCCCTGTCAATAACAGCTATCGTTATTTTAGTATATATTCTCGCTTTTTTTGCCGCATCAAGAAATCGACAAGGCGGGATTATGGTTCCGTCTTCATCAATAATCCGAACCAAGCATTCATATTTATCAATCTCACCTGTTTCCGCACGGATAATTGGCTGAAAAAAGGTGACAACCCTTCCTTCGCGCAGGGCATTTTTAATATCAACAGCGATCGAGTGGTTTTTCTCTAACTCCAGCATAAGACTGCCGCTTTCTTTGTTGACAACATACTCCTGCCGATTCTTCTTGGCCTGCTTCAAGGCGATATCAGCCTCAAGAAGACCATTTTTTTCCACATTCCAGGCAACACCACAGGTCACATGGACGGCTATCTCACTCTCATTCACATAGAAAGGTCTCCGGGTAAGACAATCCGTGAGCTGCTCCACGGTCGCCTCAACTTCAGGCAAGGGCCACTTTTCCTTCACCAGTAAGGCTGTCTGATCACCCGGCAATTTATAGATCTTGTATGGTTTGCCTTCGCATTCCCGCTGTAAACGCCGAACAAACTCAACAAGAATACTATCCCCGGTTTCTATCCCGAAATAATCATTAATATCGGCGAATGCATGAATATCAAAAAGGATAACAGTAGTAGGTTCCTGCCCGCCGAGATCCGTCAGCATTTGGTAACGATTGGGCAGCCCGGTCAGATTATCTGTTGTTAACAGCGCCTGCATCTCCTGTCGATTTTCAACAAGTTCTGTTACATCTGCTTTGGCCGAAATATACTCAACAATTTCTCCGGTATTATCCAAAATTGGACAAACTGTTGTCTGAGCCCAACAATGGCTTCCATCTTTTTTGCGGTTTTTCAGAAGCCCCTGCCAAATTTTCTTCGCCTGGATATTTTTCCACAAATCAAGGAAAACATCATCATCCATATCAGAATATTGCAGAAATGAATGCGGCCTTCCAATAAGCTCACTCGGCCCATAGCCAAAAATTTGGCACATCTTATCATTAACATAGGTAATATTACCTTGGAGATCTCCTTTTGAAACGATAAGACTTGCATCAAGTACTTTTGAATATTCACGCAGCAGATTGACCTGTTCCTGAAGTTCACTCGTCTGATTCAGCACGGTTTTTTCCAGCTCTTGAGTGTATTGAGCATCCTGCATCTTCAACTTGCGGATCAAAAAGAAAATAACCGTCAAAAAGAGAATGCTTCCTGCAAATGTGATAAGAGTCGTCTTAATAAAAAAGAGGCTAATCAACTCATTTCTGATGTTGGCTTTTTTCATCTTTATACTAATGATCCCACGCAGCTCTCCTTCCTTATAATCAAGAGCTGTAGAGTACTTCTGCGCAACGTCGGGAAGAACCTCTTCTCTGGAGCCATGGCATTGCAAACACATCTTTTCTATATAAAACGGTGAAGCGTAAAAATAAAACTGATCAGCCCCAGAAGACACCTTTTCAAAGTATTCCTGTTCAGCGACATTTTTTCTAAAAAACTGTATGGCTTTTCGTTCAACATCGTCAGCCTTATTATTCAAATTTCTCGGTCTGTCAGTCACAGCGTTAACAGTTACCCTGCCTTCTGTTACTTCAGTGAACTTTTCTGAAATCTTGGAGAGAGCCATGACCGGCAGAAGATACATACTGCCTTCATCCAATGAGATATGATCTTCAACAAAGGCCTGCTGATAAACCGAACGATATGCTTCAATAAAATTTTTTAGAACCTTGGAATCTTCGTAATAAACCTTTTTTTCCAACAAGGAAAGCTTTCTATACTCGTCAACCATCTTCAATGCGATAAAAATACAGAAAAATGTAACGATAAATACAAAGAGACTATTTTCTTTTATCAGCTTTATCATTTCAGTTTACAGAGCCTATTTGTTTTCTTCCTATATTCTTTCGCCGGGGATTTCATTATTTAAACAAATTACAACTGAACGCCTTTTTCTTGGCAACGACAATATTATAACCCTATCAGCACGTTACTGAAAAATACTTCAAGAAATTTCACCTGGATACCAGAGAGTGATCGTAGAATAGCCATTTTTATAGGCTGTGGCGGAGATTTTGCTCCGAGCTGCCTGCGTACTTGTCAGTGCATTAAGCAACGCATTAATTTCCTGGTACATCTCCTCCTTAAATCTCTCCGTGTCGCGATCATCAGCGATCGTATTCACATCTCCCTTAGTCCATTTGCCAATACTATTAATCAAAGGCAAGGAGAGAACGTTGTCTGGATAGTAGACAACCGCCCGTGCTGTACCCTCCAAAATATTTGTCATAACAACTTTTGCATATTCAGCCCGTAGGCCCAATTCTTCTAATTTTTCCGTTACTCGGAGTTCCATTTCTGTAACACCATCTCTTCCTGAACTGATTGATTCGAATGCCTCGTAGCTCCAAATTGTCATTATTTCTCCATTTTATTTGTATTTCCATGCGATTCCAGCACCTTCGCCACACGAAAGAGTAATATCACTGTTCATTCAAGGTTTTACTAATGCTCGTATAATCAGTTTTCCCGGTACCCAGAAGAGGTATTCCCTCAACCTGTCGAACGAATCGAATATTATGCAGGGACGAAAGTCCTGCGTCCCGGATAGCCTGATTCGCCTCCTTCCTATCCGTTTCCAAAACCGTCAGCAGAACCAGCTCTGGATGATGCTCGTCAGCAGTAGTAGCAGCTACGGCCAAAATCGGCCCTTCCCCAGTCGGATAATAGGCCTCTAAAACCTGCTCAATCGCGGGCAGTGAGATCATCTCGCCACCCATTTTAACAAATCGCTTCAGGTGCCCTGCAAAGACAAGCACTCCGTCCCTCTCAAACATCAGATCTCCGGTATCATACCAAGATTTTCCGTCAAAGTCGACAAAGGGTGAAGGTGCGTCTTCAAGATAGCCGGAAAAAACATTAGGCCCCCGTACCAGCAGGCGACCATTTTTTCCGACAGAAACAGGTTCATTCGTTTCTGGATCCAACAGAACATATTCCATTGAGGCCAATATTCTCCCAACTGTCCCGACTTGCGGGAAATCGGGGGTATTAACCGTGATCACAGGTGAACACTCGGTCACGACGTACCCCTCACAAAGCACGGCCTGAGGACACTGTTCCTCCAAAGCAGAAAAAACATACTCCGGGCATTTCTCAGCCCCGGAAAAAACCAAACGCAATGATTGGAGTAGATCCGGTTTCCTGGTCCGAAGAATTCCGTGGAGAAAAGTAGGGGTAGTGATCAAGGCGGTTGCACCGTAGGCACATATCATGCGGGCAAGCTGGACACCCTCAGTTGGATTAGGCCAATACACGGTACGCAAACCCGTACAGAGGGGGAGAATAACTGTACCAGCCAAACCCAAAGAGTGAAATACCGGAAGAATACCTAATAAGCGGTCATTGGAGGACAAAGATAATATTCGTGCAAAATCGCGTGCATTAGCCAAAAAATTAGCATGCGTCAGGGGGACGGCTTTCGGGCGGGCCTCCGAACCGGAGGTAAAAAGAACGGCTGCGTTTTCAGCAATCTCTGCCTGATGCAATGCTCTCCAAGGCAACCAGCTTTTCAGCAACGCTGTAATTTTTCGCCTCCTGTTTATCCGGGTGGCCAGCTCTTCCAGATAAAACCAAGTGACACCGACCTTATCCAGCTCAGCCCCCCGCTGCTCCAGCTGACCGGTCAGTGCCTTGGCCGTGATCACTTGATTTACCCCAACACTCTCCAAGGAGTAGTGCATATGAGCCGTTCCGCCAGTCCAGTTAACCATTACCGACTCTTTGCCGCTGAACATCACAACCAGCCAACTGATAACGGCACTGACAGAGGCTGGCATCATGATACCGACCCTTTTTTCGGGGATTTTCTCGATTTCCGGCAACAGGGCGTACACCGCCATAATCAACTGCCGCCAGGTTTTGTCACCGCTGAGTTGGTCCGACAAAATAACCTGATCCGGGTTCTGTCGAGCCTGATAAAGAAAGAGGTCAGCAATGGTCTTTCCCTCGGGAAAACGCAACTCCCTTTCTTCAACCGGTGCAAACCATTTGGAGGAAACAGGGTTTAACCGCACGCCGGATAAAACCGGCATAATCCCGCTAGCAGCAAGAATACAGTCCGAGACTGTTTGCAGTACCTCCAAATTTTCAGCAGCCACGCCGAATTCCTGATGCATCCAAGAACCGAACTCAGCCAGGACCAAGCTGTCCATACCAAGATCTGCGGCCAGCTTATCGTCCTCCCGTACCTTCTCTATCCCGGAAAGATCGGTTAATCGTGAAAGCACAAGGGTTCGGATACTCTCTGGAATGCTGCCTGTATCCTGGTTAACAAATTCCGGTCGGGCCTCGTCATGATAGACAGGTTGATACCCCTGCCACCAGTATGAGGATATTTCCGTATTTCTGTCTAAATGGGTATTATAAAAATCTTCAAGATAGCAGTTGATTGCTTTCTTATCCCCGTCTACCGGAAAATCATCCGGCTCAATAATATCAATATGCACCGGTCTCCGTGGCATAAACAGAAAACCATTGGCAAGCACTCTGAGAAGCAGTTCCCACACATCTCCCAGCAACGAGGGAATACCACGGGCTCTGCTGAACCGACTTCCCCACAACCCTCGAATGCGTAAGAGAACAACCCTAGCTTCCGGCACCCCGTGAATAACAGAGACCGCCCCGCTATTAGCACCGATGACTTCCAAATGACCTCGTGATATACGCCCGGCCGGATACATAAGCACACTTTCTCCGCGCTTCAGACTTGCCATAATTTCCTCAAGCCCGGCAAAAACTTGTTCTTTGGCACTCCGACTGCTGACATTCAGATCCGGGATAAAGATAGCGTTCACCATATCCATGAGGTGTTTCACCAGGGGATGGTCAGACTGCTTCTCATCAAACAAAGGTCGTGGAGCAAAGGTCTTATAGAGCAAGCTTATAACAATAACCGGATCAATCAAGGCCTGGTGATTCGACAGGAACAGAACAGGACGATTATCCTGCGTATGGCTTTTGAGCTCGTTGAGCCCATTCACTGTTATACGATAACGAACACGGAGTATGAGTACAAAGGCCAGGCGAATCAATTTGTTCATGACGACACCATGACATAATATTTTATCAGAACACTCTTAGAGCACTAGAAAAAATAATAAAAACAAATTCAAGGACTGATCTCGCCGCCCTTTCCTCTGTCCACAGCCAAGGCAAGACGATTTGCAACAAATAAACGCAGGATTTCACGCTGTCTTTCAGATAAAGCAAAAAAAGATATTCCCAATAAGACATGTTCCAGGTACTCATTATCCATAATCCAAATAAGCTGAATCGGAACATCCCTCAACGCTTCGAGATCTTGAATCCCCGTGATACCGGACAATAGAACAGTATCTCCCTGCCCTATTTCCTGAAACTTTTTTCGCTCAATGGAAACCTGCATACCTCCTTCGCTCATATTCAGGACAGAAGCGGGCATCTGCCGAGCAGGATTTTGCTGATTAGGTAACGCGACAAGAGCCTGCACTCTATTACGTTCATTAAAAATAATCCTGGTATAACGACGTTTTTCATCCTGTATTGTCTTTGCCATCGCCTCGATAAAACCTTGCAAATATCCACACCCCAAGGGGTAGAACTCTTTCAATGATTCAGCGTTTACATTTCATTAACCAGCTGTAAAAGAGGCTCACTGCACCGTCACTGTACCCATTCCACCAGCCGCTTAAACAATTTCTGCCTGTTCTCCGGTATTCCCTGTTGCAACATTTCCTCTAAAATATGTTGATATTTATACAGCGTGAGTTCATTAGCGAATTCACCCGCAAGCAGGCGAGCCTCCCGGAACTGCCGCCATTGATCCGTCTCTTTTTCATTCAGCGTTTCAGGCCAGTTTCTGGCCCTATAGCGAAAATACAGGGGGTGCAAACGTTCGTCCTCAAAACCGGGCACCCATTCCGCCAGTTGTTCAGGAGACTTCCGCAACAGCCCGTCACAAAGCCTGCGATCATTATTGGAAATAAAACCTGTATACAAGGCGGAATCGACATCGGGTATACCGGTATCCGGTACCCGAAGATACAACTCTACGAGACGAGTCTCCAGGGTGGAATCCGCCAGTAGCTGCTGACAGTGTTGCTCGACCTGCTGCCAGTTAACCTGCCACTGCTCAGCCAGGCCTGGAGTCAGCGTATTAATAGGAGCTAACGCCGGAGACTTATTCAGATGTACGCCTTTAAGAGCAATCCTCTCCACACCTTCCGGAAGGTCTTCATTGCGGGTGTAAAGATTATCTTCCATCTCATCCACTGTCATACGCAAAAGATTTTGCGGATCTCGGCGCAGATCATAGACAATAATCTCATTTTTATTACGCGGGTGTTGCAGCAGAGGAATAACCGGAGCTATGCATCCCTGTGCAGCAGGATACATACCACTGACATGAAGAACAACTCCGTGCCCCCTCAAATCCAGCATCCGAGCGGCCTCATGTTTACTGCGTAAATTGAAATAATAGGCATAAAGACGCGGCTTGAGCTCCTTGATTAATCGCGCTAAAGCAATGGTGGCTCGGACATCGGACAGAGCATCATGGGCACCGTTATGCTCTATCCCGTTTGCTGCTGTTAGATCCTCCAGCTTAAAGCTAACGCTCCCGTCTTTCTTTTCAGGCCAGTTGATATCCTCAGGCCGTAAAGCATAGGTCAGTCGGACCAAATCAATAATATCCCAACGACTATTACCGTTCTGCCATTCACGAGCATACGGATCGATAAAATTACGATAAAAACCAAAACGCGTTACTTCATCGTCAAAACGGATGGAATTATAACCGACTCCACAGGTTCCAGGCTCAGAAAAGGCGGCATTGATTCGTCCGAAAAATTCTGCTTCATTCAGACCTTTTCCTGCTGCCTCCTGCGGTGAAATGCCGGTCAGCATAGCCGCTTCTGGATGAGGAAGGAAATCGTCTGCGGGACGACAGTACAGCATAATCGGTTCACTTATCTCCTCTAGTTCACTATCTGTTCGAAGAGCTGCAAACTGAGCAGGTCTATCCCTACGAGGATCAATACCCCATGTCTCATAATCATGCCATAATAACGTCATATCAGCCACACATTACTTATTAAAAAATCACGCCAATATCGTACCGACCACCATCACCAGTCCTCCGAACACAAGCAGTAGGACGTCCAACCACGTATAACGAAAAACAACCAACCCACTCAGGGCGAGGACAATAATCAGGACAGCTATACAATCCGTCAACCAGAGCCAAGCAGAGGAAACCTTATACGACTTATGTAAACTATTCAAAAAATGCCAGGGCTGCTGATCTTTCTTGTCGATGCGGGTCATAATCCCCTTCATCGAATCAATAACATAGGTTGTGCGGCCGTGAGAGCCATAGAGGAATTCAATAATACCTCCCTTCTTCAGGCGAATGACTCTGGGATCATCATCGCGCCCGATCTGCTGCTTGTACTTCTCAATCACCTCATTCAGCACATCCTGCTGTTGCACTTCAATTTCTGAAACCGTCTCATGGCGACTTTGAAAATAACCAAATGACTTTCTATGATTGAGCAGCAAGCCCGTCAGACTATAGAACAAAACAAAGCCGAGCAGGAAAAGTCCGGCCCAACGATGCATCGTACGCCACCTTTTTCTCTTCATTATTCACTCTTTCAAACTCTTTCATTGTCGACTGTCAATATACATATAACTCATCGATTGGTCAATAAAAAGTGTATATAATTAATTGACTAAACATAAACAAATCATAACGTTATAAGAGATGCCGGTATTTTGACCGTATTTGCAGAGATGTCCTTTAAGCGCTATATTGGGCCAGATAATAAGTATTCCTAAACAGGAAACTTCTCAACAGCCTATTTTCACAAGCAATCATCCAATATGTTGATTTCACTTACTAAGATTTCAAAGTGTTGTTTTTTCATGTAAAACAATTAATTCAATTACTAGATTATTAACCAATCGGTGAGATATAAAGCCCATTAGAGGAGAAATTAACTCTTTTTTATAACTAATTTTTTTCCTGGATGAAGCAAATTATCCCTCAAACTATTCCATCGCTTGATCTCCTGAGTGGAAACCTGATGTTTACGAGCTATGGACCAAAGAGAATCACCATTACGAACTTTATAATACTGGACTGTCATTTTTCTTTCGCTCTTACTAGATCCTGTATCAGGTTTCCCGTCCGGGTAAAGAGCAAGCTTACGACCAGCCCGAATCCGTCGAACATCATCAATATCATTCCATCGCATAATCATATCGACCGAAACATTATATCTTTTGCCGAGTCCAGACAACGTCTCGCCCCGGCGGAGCCTATGTACTATTTTTCTTTCTTGATCGGCACTGATCTGTTCAAGATTCGCAGCAATACGTGTACTGCTCCCGGCAGGTACTGTTATCGAATACATACCCTTTATCGGGGGAACCTGATTCTTCAACAGCTCGGTATTCAGTTGACGAATTTTTTTAACCGAACACCCCCCGGCTGCGGCAATTGCCGACAATCTGGTACGAGACGGCACTTCGACAACATCATACTGCTCATTTTCTTCAGAAACAGGCTCAAAACCATAGCGTTCCGGGTCATGGGCAATAATAATGGCCGCAATTAATTTCGGTACATATCGCTTTGTCTCAAGCGGCAAATAATCCTTCGCAGCGAGATCCCAAAAAGTCCTTGCCTTATACTTTTCCAGTCCTCGCTGAATTTTCCCCTCACCAGCATTATACGCCGCAACAGCAAGCTGCCAATCACCAAATCGTTTATATAACGCATCAAGATATAAAACAGCTGCTTGAGTCGCTTTTTCGGGATTTCGGCGCTCGTCCACCCAGGAATCAATACGTAATCCATAATGACGAGCTGTAGCGGGTATAAACTGCCATAAACCAGAGGCATGGGCAGGAGAATAGGCAGCCGGATTAAAACCAGACTCAATCATAGCAAGGTATGCCAAGGAGCGAGGAAGCTCGGCTTTTTTCAATTCTTTCTCAATGGCAGGAAGATAGATAGCGGCTCGTTTCAACCAACGCGTGAAAGTCACTCGTTGCCGCTTCTGAAATTGATCCAGATCAAACTCTACCTGTTTATTTATAATCACCGGAAAGTCGCACACGACCTTTTTCGGCTGCTCCAGCTGCTCCGGCTGCTCCGCACCTCTCCCTTTAGCAACAGAGGACAAAAAATCTACATCTAAGTGAAGCCGAACAGGGGTGAAAGATTTAGGAAGATTACACTGTATTCCATAAGAGGAAAGAGTGTCCCGCTTTCCTTCCCCGCTATCACTCCAATCACCCGTCTTCTCCAAAGCCGTCAATTCTTCTTTCAGCTCCTGCTCAGATTGTACCGAAATATAGAGAGCTGGCACATGATCAAGCTCCTGTGCCTTTCCCCTTACAGCAGAACCTGCTGGAGAGGACAAAGAGTTTTCCGAGCTGCTGTTCCTATATTTTAATGCTGTAACTGAATAGAGGGCTGGCACATCATTAAGCTCCTGAGCCTTTTCCCTTGCAGCAGAACCTGCTGGAGAGGACAAAGAGTTTCCCGAGCTGCTGTTCCTATATTTTAATGCTGTAACTGAAGAATGCGAAAGCAGTTTCTGTTCAACCCTCCGAATATCACTAGGCTCTCGAATATCCTCTTCTTCGACAATAGGAATCAGCGTGGAACTATAAACAACAACGGCCTGCTGAATACCTGCTCTCTTCCGCATCAGATTGTTTGCAGCTGTTCTTCCTGCTGTTGTACTTTCTGTAGTTGTTCTTTCGGCCAACCGAGGAGGAACGAAAACTTTTTTCTGATTGATGCCTTCCGATTCTTCACCATTTTTTTCTGACGAAAAAGAACTGCTCGCAACCTCTTCCTGATTGATATTCTTGAGGGGATCAGTATTATGAACAGCAGGGGAACAAGCAACAAAAAAAGGAAGAGAGACAAGGGGGACAAACAAGGATACTTTCATTCTTTCTCACGTATCGTATCATAATAAAAAACTTTTCAGCCGAAATCCGACTATTTTTTATTTTAACGGTCATATAAAATAACACTGAACCGAAAAAACACCCTGGAGAAAAGAGTACCATAGACAAAGAATATTTTACAAGGAAAAACATATTGTTGACAATTGCTCTGCTTTTGATTTACAAATATACTATGTTAACAACTGGATCCGATCCCTTTTCCCTTAACAAGGGAAAAACTTCTCGTTTTATTTGCGTTTCAAGACTATTTAATGATGCAAACCAACCATTTTCATAATTCGTTCAACATCTTTTTCTCTGTATAAACCTTCATCCCTCCCCTCTGGAGAGGGGCAACAAAAATTGAAAGCTAATCGGGTTTCTTGAATGCGTCCACCCGATACTTTCATATAAAAAAGAGGCTCTGGACATTCCTCTTCTTGACATTGACGCCAAAAAACAACTTACATTTTCCAAACTCTATAATTAACTAATCCATGCGTCGTTTTTTCAGATTTTTTCTCAAGCTCTTTTTTTTCTTTTCTTTCCTAGGACTACTTACTGCTGCTGGCACCTTAGGATGGGTATATTATTTAGTAACCGAGGTCCCCTGCCCGGAAATGACCCTAGAAAACATTTCCTCCATTCTGGGTCGAGAAAGTCCTGTTTATTATCGAGACGGCAAAGAAAAGCTCGGAGTACTCTTTGAAGATATCCATCGCCAATACCTCAAATACGATCAACTACCGGAAAAATTCGTCAATGCCATTGTTGCGGCAGAAGACGACCAATTCTTCAACCATTACGGCATTGATTTTTATGGTATTACACGGGCAATGATTGCAAACTTTAAAGCGGGCCGCATTGTCCAAGGCGGTAGCACCATCACTCAACAAACGGCAAAAAACCTTTTTAAACGTGAATCACGTAGCTATGAAGCAAAACTTAAGGAAATGCTCTTTGCCCTCCGCCTGGAGTATCGTTTTTCGAAAGAGCAGATCCTTGAATTCTATTGTAATCAATTTTATGTCAGTGGAAACGGACATGGATTGGGGGTGGCGGCCCGATACTACTTCAATAAAGACCCGAACGAATTAACTTTGCTAGAAGCGGCGTTTATTGCCGGTTCGGTGAAACAGCCAAATTTTTATAATCCGTTTATAAAAAAAGATAAGATATCCACTCAAAAAGCCAGATTACGTGCCGAAGAACGAGCAAAGTATGTTCTGGGGAACATGCTGAAGTTGGGTATGATAAGTAGGACTGAATATAATGAAGCGGTTAAAAACGATAACGATATTATGTTTAATCGCGGCAAAACTCGTTTTGCCCTGAATACAATTATGGATCTGGTCAAAGAAGGCCTGGAATCTGAAGTAATTACCAATGCCTTAATACAGCACGGAATTAACAATATTTCCACCTCCGGTGCCCGAATTATCAGCACGGTTGATCATACGTTGCAGACAGAAACCTTATACAGTCTCCGTCGTGACCTTTCCCGCCTTGACGTCCGCCTGCGCGGTTATAACCGAAAAGAAATTCAACAGGAATATAAGGACCAGACAGGCGACAAAGATATCATCCAAAAAGGATTTCTTTTCGGCACAATTAAAGAGATCGACAAGACCAATCCTGAACAACCGGTTATATCTGTCAGCTTCGGCCCCAAGCGCCCGGAAGGTTTCATTGATCGCCAAGGACTGGAACGAATGCTCGTGGCTCTTGTCAAGTATCGCAAACAACGCTGGGCAAAGCCGGAAAAAAAAGACCTGAAAGAGCTGCTCTCTCGCCTGCAGCCTGATGACAAAATTTACGTCAGTGTCAGGGAGGTTGATTTCTTTGACGGCACACCGACCTTAGATCTTGAACGTTATCCAAAACTACAAGGCGCAGCCCTGGTCATGCAGCGGGGCATGATTCGCTCTATGGCTGGCGGCATGGAAAATCGTTTCTTCAATCGGGCTGTTGCCGCAAAACGCCTTATGGGATCGACCTTCAAACCTTTCTTATTTACCGCCGCCCTGCAATTAGGCTGGACCCCTCTGGATAAGCTTGACAACCAAAGAAACGTTTTTCTTTTCCTGGGAGAGCCGTATTTTCCTCGACCAGACCATAAAAGTCCTTTTCACCACGTCTCTCTGAGTTGGGCCGGGGTAAAGTCGGAAAACGTAGCCGCAGTCTGGTTGCTGTACCATCTCACAGATCAGCTCAATCCGGCACAAATCCAGGAACTCGCGACATTCCTTGACATGGCTCCCAGGGTCAACCAAGGAAAAAAAGAAAGCTACCAACAATTCAGCAGCCGCATACGTGATACGTTCGGCATTCGTATCACCACCGGAACCCTCGACCGTGCTGCCTATGAATTGGCCGTTCAAAAATTGGAGGCCGACTTCTTATTTGACGGCCGAGCTCAAGAGTATCGTCAATGGAAAAGAACACATTACGGGCTTAATTTTTCAAAATTTCGCGCCGCTATCTATCAAGATTTGAAAAAGAAAAACCTCAAAGCCCGCCAGCGGTCAGAAAATTGGAGCCGCATCTCCATGTTGCATGGAAGCTATCTACAATTAAAAGACGTTGGCCAGGCATTACAGAAATATCGCCGATACATTGAGCAGCTTCCCGCATGGTTTGGCAATCCTTTTGCCTTCTTCAATCAACAGACGCCTAATGAACTCGAAAGCGAGCGTCCTGCCGGAACCATTGTTGAAAACCAACAAGGGCAGCTGATCTATACGATGAACAGCAAATTGCCGGAAAACTGGCGACCAATCAGCGAATTCTCCCTACGACAGCGACTTTCCAGACTCTTCTCATCGGAAAAGGAGGCCTTATGGGACAATATCCTCCTGGACGGCAAGGTCAGCTCCGCTGGTCTTAAAATGGTCAAAATGCAAATGCAGGTAGAAAAAAATACCTTGACTGCACACAAAAAATATTCAATGCAGATCCTTCCGGCTATCTCCGATTATAGAGTCATGCTCGGCATACAGTACCTGATACGCCTTGCTCGTGAATGCGGTATATCAAGCCGACTTGACCCGGTACTCTCTTTCCCTCTGGGTTCAAATGTTGTCTCTCTGCTGGAGGCGGTAGGTATGTACGAAACTCTGGTGACCGGCAAAAATTATTCCGTTCACCTGCCTGCTCACGAAAAAGAAACAGAAAAAAAACCTGTTAACGAACAAGATGGGTTAGCCATTATTGAGCAGATTGTGGGCGCAGACGGCGAAATTATTTATGCGAGAGAAACAGCCGCCACCCCTGTCGTTGATCAAAAAACCAGCAATGAAATAAACAGCATTCTCCATAATGTCGTGCGTTACGGAACCGGGCGCTATGCTCTGAAAAATGTTCGCTTGGAGAGTAAGGATGATGAACGAAATGTCAAATTGCAGCAACTGGACCTTCCACTGCCGCTTATGGGAAAAACCGGCACGGCAAATGATTTCCGTAATGCTGCTTTTCTCGGATATGTTCCGACAAAAACCGAACAGGAAGGAGGAGTGCTCCTTACTGAAGACGGTTACACCGTAGGTGTATACGTCGGCTTTGACGACAATGATCCCATGAAAAAGGACTCCACTCGTATCAGCGGCTCTCAAGGCACCCTTCCAACCTGGAGTAAAATCGCCGAAGCTCTGTATTCTCTTGAAGGCGTTGCAGATAGTTTAGATCCGGTTGATCTCGCATTTGATGGCATCACCTTGAAATACCCGGACACCGGACAATACTTTATCCCAGTACAACACGAAAACGGAGGAATCAGAAACGGGAGAGGCGCTGGAGAACAAACCGTTATTACACCGAATAGCCCCGCTGCCTTAGAACACGGAAATATTAATAAAAACGGTAACTTTACAGCTGAACGTCGATTCATTCCTTTCTGGCTCAATCAACAACCGTAAGAAAAAGGCAAAAAAATCTTACACTCCCCCTCTGACCAAACGGACTTGTATGACCAGCAATGTGCCAACAGAATCGGTTTGGGCAAGAGTGTCTGAACTGAATGGTTACGTTTTTTTCAGGGCCGAGCAAAAAAGGAATTGTACAGACTCCCGTTTTCTGATAGCTTTCCCACGTGGTAACAGCCTTCAGTATCAGGAACCAACAACAACCCTGCCTTTTCTCCCGCATTCTCGACAAAAAAACGTCGACAAAAGCGAATAACAGGATAAAATTAAAAAAGAAAATGTATACATCGTCTATCTCCTTGAGTCTCAATCTCAAACTGCTGCTAGTAGGAGTGGCGTCAGCATTTATTCTTTCTGGATGCACAGCTGGCAAACCGAAGGTACAGCCGTACAGGGAAAGAGCGATAACACCTGAACCATCGCCGCCCCAAGTAAGCGCGCCGCATCAGCGACAGGAACCTGTTCAGTCAAGACAACAGGTCTATCAACAAACTTCCTCTTACCCAACGCAGATAAGCCGCCAAGACCTACCCCCAGCCGAACAGCTTGCCTATAACAGACAGGTATTACAGCCTATACGTGCAACTGTACGCGGCCGAGTTTCATTCTATGAGCAGCAAACAAAATCTTGGCAAGCGCTGGAGCAGAACCAATCTCGGTATCGTACGCCGGAGCAATCCAGAAAAATTATTTCCTGCCAAAGCAAGGTGTCAGCATTATATGACGCATACACAGCATTGCAGATCCAACTCTTCAATGATCGTAATATCACTGATTCCCGTGAAAAAATCATCACGACCCTGCAAAATCTCCAAAACAGAGATTTTACCTATCTTGCTGGAGAATGCCCGGCTTTGTTCAAACAATTATCAATACAGCCTATGCGTATCGTTGCACCCGATCGTATCGTTGCACCCAATCCTATCGTTACACCCGATCCTATCGTTACACCCGATTCTATCGTTACACCCGATTCTATTGTTACCCCCAGCGACTTTACCAATCCAACGACAATCCCCGACAATCGCTTTCTCCCGTCAAGGCGACCTGATTTCAGTAGATATACACAAAGCCAAACTCAATACCGGCAAAACATGAATAGCCCGGACATGAATAGCCCGGAAGCCGACCCACTCGCCTTAACTGATCCAACGCCGAATTATGAGGAAAGATATCAGCACGCCCAATCCTTACTTAAGCTAGGAAGAAAACAGGAAGCTCGACGCCTTTTCAGTGATCTGCTTGCCAGCGTCCGGCCGACAGGCAACAGGACGCTCCAGATAAAAATATTAAAAAAAATATCAGAGCTTGAATTTGCCCTGAGAAACTACCTTCCTGCAAGAATACTGTATGAAGAATTACAACAACTGAACGTTCCTTTTGACAAACAGCATCTGGCTGCCTTACAATCTGTCGAATCTCAAAGGAAAAAGGTCGATGCTTACGCTGCCTTGCTACTCAGTTCAATGACATCAAATCCTGATCAGGCTGGGTTCACCGTTGTTCAGCAGGCCCGTGCCTTTGTTCACAACTTCCCCGGCTCACTTCTTCGCTCCAACGTCGAAAGACTGGAGGCAAAAGCTGAGCAGGAAGCAGAACAATGGTTCCAGAGACTTTTGCAGAAATTCGATCGCTTGGTGGCGAGTCAACAACGCAAGGACGCGTTGGCCTTACTGGAAAAAGTGCCACTTGATATATTGCCTCTTGATAAACAGGATATCGTACAACAGAGGAAAAATTCTCTTACCACAGCTGTCCCGAGGCAAATAAATTTTCCACCGTCTCGGATGGCAGCCCCTGATACCACCACGGTAACCGAAAAGGCCCCCAGGAAAACACAGGATCAACCAAATACTGCCATTGTTGATACTATTGATCAAAAATCAACTCAAGCTACGAAGCCTGAACGGATTTCACCCGATACTGTTAACGAAGAGCCAGCTCAAGCTATACAGCCCGAACTGGCTGCACCCATAAAAACAAGCCCTTCAGCCGAGAGCCGAGAAAAAAAATCAAGGCGTCCCCAACAGACTGTGAATACAGAGTTGCAAAAAAATTGGGATAAGGCTGAGAAGGCTTTTCAGACAGCAGCTTATGACAAGGCTATCACGCTGTTCTCCGACCTACTGAACACTTCTCTGGATGCCCAGGCACGCAAAAAAATAAAAAAAGCCTCGCATGCAGCCGGACAGGAGGCACGCAGAAAAGCTGCAAAATTCTTTCAACGTGCCAATAGCGCAACTGATCCCAAGGTCAGGAAGCAGCATCTCCTTTCTTCCAAAACACTTTTAGAAGATATCTTGCAAAAATATCCTCTTGCCGGACTGGATGCTAAGGTAAAACGGAACCTCAGTCGTGTTGATAAGGAATTAACAGCTCTTGACCGCACACCATTTGAGTAATTTTCGGCGCGATTTCAACCGCCTTTCAGGCGTATCCTGATACTCACGGCAGATAACGCGGAAATTTAACGAACAACTTTTCATAATTAATAGGAGTTAGGTCATCATGAACAATCTTTTAAACAAAAATTCTCTTATCGGAGCCCTGATTATACTTTTACTGGTAACATCGTGGTGGGGGCAAAGCGAAACTGGTGCTAATAAGCAGCTTACTCGGGACAAGCAAGCTACAGAAGCACAGTTGGCTACCGTAGAAGCAGAAGCTGCCGATACCCGTCAAGCATTGCAGGAAAAAACAGCAGCGCTCGCTGCTGGTGAAGCAAAACTGAGCGAGGCAAAGACAACAATCCAACTCCTAGCAAAAGAACTTTCTACAAAAAAAGCAGCGCTGATTACCCTTGATAACGAAGAGAAAGTCCTCCTGAAAAAAATTAATGATCTGGAACAAAAAATTAAGGAGCTAAAACGTTCTCTGGACAATGCAAAAGCTCAACAGACACAAGCAGGTTCTGAGCAGCAGGAAAATATCCAGAAAACAGTTGCTGCGCACAAGGAGACTCAGACAAAAATAAAAAAAGCCGAAGCCCAGATTGCCCAGCTCGAAAAAAAGCAGACTGAACTGAAAAAACAGGCTGAAGCCCGAATTGCCCAGCTCCAGAAAAAACAGAACAAACTGAAAGCACAGGCTGAAGCCAAAATTGCTCAACTCCAGAAAAAACACAGTGCAATCAAGACAGAAGCTGAATCTCTCCAGGCCCAAGTCATCGGTTTTGAAAAAGTCGTTGAAGAACGAAGTGCGGCGCTTACGGAAGTAAGCAGCGAATTGAATGCCTGCAAGGTCAACACAAAGGTCCTGCTCTCTAAAATTACCGAGCAGGAAAATGCACAACAGGGTATGGAAGAAAAAATACACCTGATGATCCAGGATCTGTCCACAAAAGCAGCGCATAAGGACTCAACCCCCGTGCAGCAAGAGCAGCCCGCTCAAGCGGAATAACACCTCCTGCTTATACCGGACGATTCAGCCGGACTGATACGAAGGCTCAGGGTGTGCAAAATATAATTTGCACAGCCTGAGCCTCTTTGTTGTTTACCCTCTTTCGTTTTTTCGTACTTGGGAGACCTATGTGCAGGCAATAGCAGACTGGTTTTCTTCACTCTATACAGTCACCCTTGCGAACGCCCATGTTTGGGGTTTTCTGGCAAGCCTCCCTTTTATTATCGGAGGACTGATAGGTACGGTTTTTCCCGCCCTCCCGGGGACCGTACTGATTCTATGCGGCTTCCTGGTCTACGGATTAATTACAGGATTTGACAGCTTATCGACCTGGTTTTTTGTTGGACAAACCGTGTTGGTCGTCCTAAGCTACCTGATTGAGTTTCTCGCCACAGCTTTCGGGGTAAAAATGTTCGGTGGTTCAAAAGCGGCTGCCTGGGGCGCTGTGCTCGGTTCGCTGCTGGTCTTTGTTCTCGGACCTATCGGCATTATTGTCGGCCCCTTACTCGGAGCTATCGTCGGCGAACTAATCATGGGGGAACAGATCAAACAGGCTCTGCATTCCGGCTTTGGATCTTTTCTTGGTTTCATGGGCGGGGTTATTACCAATCTGGTTATTTCCGGCCTGATGATTTCCTGGTTTATTTGGAAAATACTGTAACAATATATCCAACCCCAAAACAGCACCAAAGAAAACTATCTCTTTTTCGAACGGAAACAGAATACACGTAACACCTGTTGAAGCCTCGAAAAATAACAAATAAAAAAATCGAACACTTCAGCCAAGAGTTCAAGCTCCCTTGGCAACCTAATTCACCATGGGAAAAACACTTATTATAGCAGAAAAGCCCAGCGTGGCCGCTGACATTGTCAAGGCCCTGCCCGGCAAATTCACAAAATCCAAAACCCATTTCGAGGGCGGTGATTATATCGTCTCCTATGCGGTCGGACATCTTGTCTCTATCGGTTTTCCCGAAGAGATTGACCCCAAATTTCAGAAATGGACCCTGGACAATCTGCCCATTCTGCCGGTAGAATTTCCCCTGAGCGTACTGCCCAATACCAAGACCCAGTATAACGCCCTGAGTAAGTTGATTCGGCGGAAGGACGTGAATACCATTGTCAACGGTTGTGATGCCGGTCGCGAAGGTGAATTAATCTTCAAATACATCCTCAAACACGCCTACACCAGATCTGTGGCCGGGAAATCCATCCGCAGGCTCTGGCTCCAATCCATGACCTTGGATTCCATCCGGGCAGGATTGCAAAATCTGCGTAAAAATGAAGAGATGCTGAGCCTTGAAGATGCCGCCCTCTGTCGCTCCGAAGCGGATTGGCTCATCGGTATCAACGCAACTCGGGCTCTGACCTGTTATAACTCCCGCCACGGTGGATTCCGCAAAACCCCCTGCGGACGGGTTCAGACCCCCACCCTGTCTTTACTGGTCAAGCGGGAAGCGGAACGACGCGCCTTTATTCCGATCGATTATTGGGAGCTGCATGCTGATTTTCACTGCGAGGGTGCTGTCTATCAGGGAACTTGGATTGACACCGACTTTAAAAAAGACCCGGACAATCCCCATGCCAATAAAAAACGCCTCTGGGAGGAAAAACAGGCTGAAAAAATCGCAAAAAAATGCCGTGGTAAAGAGACACAGGTTGAACAAACCCATAAGGATTCCAGTCAGGCCCCTCCTCAACTTTATGACCTGACAACGCTGCAGCGGGAAGCAAACTCCAGATTTGGTTTTTCAGCCAAAAACACCTTGGGCCTTGCCCAAGCTCTGTATGAGCGCCACAAGCTGATCACCTATCCCAGAACAGACAGTCGCTGTTTGCCGGAAGATTATTCCGAATCCGTCCATAACGTACTGGAACGCCAGCAAGGATGGCAATACGGAGAATTTGCCGCTGAGGCTCTCAATAAAGGATATTTGCAAAAAAATCAAAAAAATAAACGGCTTTTTAATAATAAAAAGATCAGCGATCATTTTGCGATTATTCCCACCTCCGGCCTGCCCGGTACCCTCAGTGAACCGGAAATGAAAATTTATCAGATGATCGTGCAGCGTTTCCTGGCGATCCTCTTTCCTGCGGCGATTTTTCATAATACCCGCCGACTTTCCATTGTAGAGCAGGAGACCTTTCTCACAGAAGGCAAGATCTTGGTGAAACCGGGCTGGAAGGCGGTGTACGGGGCCAAGGCCGGGGCCGGTGACGCAAAAACCCTTGTGGCCCTACCAGAGGGAAAACCCGTCTTCTGCAAAGAAATAGAACAAAAAAAGCTTGTCACTAAACCGCCAGCTCGATTTTCAGAGGCCACCCTGCTCTCAGCTATGGAGCATTCTGGTAAGCTGGTAGATGATGAGGAACTGGCTGAGGCCATGAAAGAACGAGGTCTCGGCACTCCCGCCACTCGTGCTGCTATTATTGAAAAGCTGCTCAATGAAAAATACGTTGTTCGAGAACAAAAGGAGCTCATTCCCACTGGCAAGGCCATTGAACTGCTCGCCCTTCTGGAGGCGCGAGATATTGATGTCCTTGCCTCACCGGAACTGACCGGCGAATGGGAGTACAAGCTCAGTCAAATCCTGCGGGGCAAGATGACCCGCGAGCAGTTCATGCAGGAGATTCGTGAGCAGACCGCCAAGATTGTCGAACAGGTAAAAACCGGCGAGGAAGCTGTTCGTAAGGAGGCTCCGTTTTCTCCGGTTGATGGGATTACATTCTTTGAGAACGCAACAGCCTATCAGTCGGAAGACGGCAAATTAATGATCCGTAAGATTCTCGGCGGCAGAATCATGGAGGATGACGAGATCGTCCGGCTGATTCGCGGAGAAACCGTCGGGCCGTACACAGACTTTCGTTCCAAAAAAGGGAAGCCCTTTACCGCCTCCATCGTTATCAAGGATTCTAAAGTCTCTTTTCAATTTGCCGATTCCACCGATGATCTTGACATGGAGGCCCTTAAACAGCAGGATCCTATCGGCCTCTCACCTGTGGACCAAACCAAGGTCTATGAAACCCCTATGGCCTATATGTCGGAATCCGCTCTTGAGGGCGATCGAAAAATAGGATTGCGAATAAGCAAAATCATTCTAGAACGGAGCATTACCCGGGAAAATATCGCCCAACTCTTGACTGATGGAAAAACCGAGCTAATCAAGGGATTTATTTCAAAAAGAAAACGACCCTTTGACGCATATCTCTGCATGGATAATAAAGGAAAGATCACCTTTGAATTTCCGCCGAGAAAGCCAAGGGCAAAAAAAGGGAAAAGCTGATCCCTCCTGTCAGGGAGCTTTTTTTAACCTCATAAACTTATTTTTTATATGAAAGTGCTGGGTGACTCCTTCATCCGACCAATTTTCATTCTTTGTTGTCCCGGCCCGCTGGACCGGGATAGGAGTTATATTACAAGATGCGACAACTGAAAAAAGAACACCGCGAACGAACTTCACTGGAACTGGCCGAGATCTGCGCCCGTACTGCGCTGGATACCAAGGCGGAAGACCTGATTATCTTAGACGTTCATGCCGAATCCTCCTTTACTGATTATTTTGTCATCATGAGCGGTCGTTCCAGCCGCCATGTTCAGGGCCTGGCCGAAACGCTTGAGGCTGAGCTGCGCTCCAAGCGAGTAACCAGTCAACACTCAGAAGGGTTAAAGGAAGGCATATGGGTACTACTGGATTTCGGTGATATCGTGGTCCATATCTTCTATAAAGATGAACGAAAATTTTATGATCTGGAAGGACTCTGGCATGATGCTCCTCAGGTGGATCTAAAAGAATTGGGCATTGAGGAGCAGGAGAACGACTGATGGCAGATAACAGACCCGTAGTTTTGGCGATCCTGGACGGATGGGGGATTGCCCCGGTGTCAGCAACCAATGCGATTTCCGTGGCCCACACTCCGAATATGGATCGCTGGACTGCGGACTGTCCTACGACCACCCTAGTTGCCCATAACGGCTTGGTCGGCTTACCAGAAGGCCAGATGGGTAACTCCGAAGTCGGGCATCTCAATATCGGTTCTGGACGAATTGTCTATCAGGACTACACCCGGATCAACCGGGCTGTAGAACTGGGTGAATTTGCCAAAAACCCGGCACTGACTAAGGTCATGGACCAGGTCAAGACCGCAAGCAGTCGAATCCACTTCTGCGGTCTGCTTTCAGACGGAGGGGTCCATTCTCATCTCAATCATCTGGCCGCTCTGTTGGCAATGGCAGGGACCAGAGGGCTTGATGCCAAGGTGCATTGCTTCATGGATGGTCGGGATACTGCGCCCTCCAGCGGAGCAGGCTATATGGAAGAGCTGCTTGCCGCCATTGAGCGAATCGGCTGCGGGCAAGTGGCAACGGTGTCCGGTCGTTACTGGGCTATGGATCGAGATACCCGCTGGAACCGGGTAGAAAAAGCTTGGCAGGCTCTGGTCGGCGGGCAAGGTCTGACTGCTGAAGATCCTTTGCAAGCGGTCAAGGATGCCTACACGCGAGAGGAAACCGATGAGTTCATCAAACCCACGATCCTTTTGGATAGCAATGGAGAGCCGGTAGGTAGGATCAGCAATGGCGATGCCGTTGTCTTTTTCAACTTCCGGGCTGATCGAGTGCGGGAACTCTGCCATGCTTTTTTTGATGCCGACTTTCAGGGCTTTGATGTCAGTAATCGGCCCGAGCTGCTGGAGTTGGTCACCATGACCGAATATGAGGCGGACTTTCCCTTTCCTGTCGCCTTTCCTCCGCAGAGCCTGACCCGCATCCTCGGGCAAGAGACGAGCAAGGCAGGCATGCGCCAGCTACGGATCGCAGAGACAGAAAAATACGCCCATGTCACCTATTTCTTTAACGGCGGCGGGGAGGAACCTTTTCCCGGAGAAGACCGCATCCTTATTGAGTCCCCACGGGATGTGGCCACCTATGATCTTAAACCAGCCATGAGCGCGGTGGAGGTAACCGATCGCTTATTGGCTGCGCTGACGGATCAGGCAGCGGCAGGTACACCCTATGATCTGGTGATCCTTAACTTTGCTAACGGTGATATGGTGGGACATACCGGGGTGATAGAAGCAGCGGTTCAAGCCTGCGAAACCGTGGATCTTTGCTTGGGGCGGCTTGCCGAACAGGTACAGGCAATGGGTGGAGTCCTTCTGGTCACGGCGGATCATGGCAATGCCGAGACTATGGTCAATCTGGAGACCGGGCAGCCCCATACTGCCCACACCCTGAATCCGGTACCGCTGATTCTGGTCAGTGAGGAGCATAAGAATTGCACCCTGAAGGACGGCGGTGCGCTCAAGGATATTGCCCCGACCCTGATGAACCTGCTTGGGCTGGAACAACCTGTGGAGATGGAAGGGGAAAATTTGATCGCAACGTGATTGCGACAGTCGGGTAAATTTGCTTGATTTCAAGTTGTCCGTTTTCGATTCACTCTATCAAACCTACTATAAGCAATGAACATCTTGACAGAGGATAATATCAATCATGCATTAACTGATTGTAATCCATCAAAAATAGCCGTCGCCTATATTGGTACTGACTGGGAGAAATTTCTCCCAAATGAAAATAAGTTAACTGCGATAATAGTATCGCCGACCATCGGCTCTAACCCTCGGGCAATTCAAGATGTGGTGCAAAAAATTGGCTGGGAAAACGTTTACTTCCTTAAAGAATTACATGCAAAAATATATATAGGAGACCGTTCTGCTGTTGTCGGCAGTGCCAATCTGACTAAAAACGGTTTGAGCGGTAACAGACTGTTTGAACTCTGTGTGGAAACTGATGATGTAAAGTTGTTGGAGAAGTTAAACAGCACCTTTAATACACTGCAAAAAAAAGCACGCCAGCAGTATCCCACCACAGAGTCAAAAAAGAACTGCCTGAAGGCATTAGAAAAACTCTGGGGAGCCGGAATTTCAAATCGAATATTTAGCAACGATTCGGAACCTATACAAAACTTTTCTACATTCGAGTTGCTTGGGAAAGATCATTTTTATGTATGTTGGTATCAGCTTGGAGACCTTGAGTATTCGGAGGAAGTGAAAGACATTGAGCCTCTCGCAGAAGAAATACTCATGTTCGCCGAAACAGATGAGGTGAAAGCAAATAAATGGGTATTCACATGGAGAATCACAAACGAATCAGTACCGCATAAAACGGCAAAGCCGAACTGGTTGTATATCCACCAAATATTCCCACAGGGCGTAATTGAAAAAGACTCTGCATACACTAAATGCGCTATTCAGAGGAGTGATTTAGCTACCCCAAAACCACCCTTTGAGATAAACAAAAAAGTAATAGAAGCATTCAAGAATGCTATCCAAGATAAAGCAATTGCAAAATATCTCATTCAAGCTCCTAATGAGTTTAGCCTTGCAGAGTCAATGAAGGGCGTGGAGCCGCTTATCAAGAAGATGAAAGACTGCTACGCTGCATGAATTTGCCCTTTCCCTTGGCTTGCCCCATCTCTCCCTCTTTTCCTGTTGACAAAACCAGCCCGGCCACCTAGACTGGCTCATAGAGCAATTACAGCTTGTTATAGATCATATGATCTACCCGGACAGTACCCAACCGCCTGACAAAAAATATACGCAAACGTCTCCCTGCACCAAAGAATTCCGTTGAGATCGTCATAAGTTTCCCTCTCCAGAATCTTTCACAGGCAGTCCTCCTCAACTGAATACGCGACATGAAAGGAAAGAGAGAATGAACAAAAGGCCCACATCCCTCCTGCTGATTATAACTATCGTCGGTGCATTTTTTATCGGTACCACCCACATCGCAGAGGCGGTTACGACCGACAAATGGTACACCAAGGCATCAAGCTTTGAAAAAATAGAGAAAGCAGCAAAGAAGAAAAACAAACCGTACATTTTCTTTGTCTACACTGACTGGTGCGGATACTGCAAAAAAATGAACAAGAAGTATCTCACCAATCCAGAAATAAAACAAATCTTATCCAAATACTACAGGATTAAAATCAACCCTGATAACGGAGAGGAAGAAAAAGCCTTGGCCAATAAAAAGGGCGTCAACGGCTATCCTGATTTCAGGATAGTTCATCCTGATGGCAGGAGCATTAAAATACACCCTTTCCGGGACGGCGGGTCTTTAAAGGTCAAAGCATTTATTAGGGACTTGAAAACGGCTCTCAAAGGGTGAAGCTAAAAACCAGTACAGGAGACCTGCTATGAAGCTGGCTGACAGTGACTCTCGTTTAGGAAAAAAACTAGGGAAATTCTTCCCTCCTGATGAGGAGGTGAACAACGCAGATGGTCATCAAGCTTCCTCCAAAAAGAATAGGCGCAAAAAACATACTTTTAACCCGACAGACGAGCCGGAAACAAAGTTAGAAAAAAGAATCAAACAATGGTTCACTACTGAAGAGAAACAAGAGCGTCCCTATATTATTAAGGAGAACGTAGGAGCACCTCTTAAAATTCTCGTCATCACCTATTCTCGGGCCATTCTCTTTGAAGCAGGCTTGTTCGGTCGCCTGAAAGATATCAGCGACAAGGTGTGGCGTCAGTTCGTCTCTGTGCATTTAAGCGAAGGTACCTTCTGGTCTGCATTAGAACTTCGCTTTTTCCGCTACCATGATTCCCTCTTTTTTCACAACCCGTATAAGGACACCAGTCCCTATATGGAAGAGACCGAATTCAAGCTCGACCGCTGGCGCTTTGAGAGGCTCACCAAAAAAGAGGCTGCCTATCTTTATAGTGTGTTAAAAGATAAGCAACTCTATTGGCAGGAAGAACGTCGCAAAGAACAAATTCAGCAAGTCGGTTCCTTGAACGCCAAGCCGCCCGGAGGAGCTCCGCCAAAAAAAAAGGAGGAGACCTGAGGCTCCCCCATCCTGAAACAGACCTACTGGCCCCTCAATGCCGCCGACTACTCACCACGTATATCTGTCATTTCCGTCACCAAGGCAAAGCTATCCTTGACCAGCCAACCGGACTTCCCGGTTTCCGTTTTCACCAACACATAGTCACCATGCTCTCTCCCCGGTCGAATCAACCTGCCCACCTTAATATCGCCTGCCGGTGCCGCATCAGCAAAGGGTGAAATAACTAAGTGGGTATCCTCAGCCAAAACCACGCCGATCTTCCAGTCGTGATAACGAAAAACAGCAGGTGGAAGGGTCAGAAAAAGCACTGCCAGAGAACTTATCATCAACCAATGCAAGGCCCTTTTTTTCTGCCCTACTCCCGTAGTTACCAGCAAGGCACTGAGCCCCAAACAGAAAAAGGCGCAACCGGCAATCATCAGCCATTGATCAGCACCGAGTATTTCGGCCAATCGCCTGTACAAAGGGCGGTCATCCCGATATAATCCGGCCTCCTTCCGCACCTGCGCTACATTTCCTTGGATGTCAACATCACCAGGGGCCAACCGCAAGGCCCGCTCATAGTTGAGCACTGCTGGTCCTACCTCTCCCGCAGCAGCATAACTATTGGCCAGATTATAGAGCAAGGGGGCAGATACACCGTACGTGCTGATAATGCCCGAATACTGTTCAGCCGCCTGCTGAAATTCACCCTGAGTATGAAGAATATTGGCCTGCTCAAACAGAGAAACAGCGGCGTTCTGTTCCTCTGCCCCTGCTGCTACCACTGCCCAGGAAGACACCAACAGACACAATATCAACGGCAGCATGGTCGTTTTTAATATCCGCGTACAATCCATACAATCTAAGGAAAAAATATTTCGCTTCATGCCAGCTTATCCAATTCGTTTTTCGTGGTTTGCAAGATCTCCTCTAAATCAGCCTGTGCCAGTTGCCCACCGGCATACCCACTCTGCTCCAGCCGGGCAAAGGCAGTTCGTAGCGGTGCATCCTCTGGTAGCCGTTGTTCCAGATCCGCTAAAGTGACAGCCTCCGGGGCAAGCCCCCATACCTCGCCTGTCCGTTCCTGAATCGCTGCCCGGCAATGCTGTTGGAATACCTCCTGGTCCTGATCATCCAAAGCCTTGCGCATGCCCTCATAATGCTCAGTCAAGCGTCCCGCTACCTCTTTACGCCGCAGAATGCTCGGATCTCTTGCCAGTTTTCTCTGCCTCAGATGAAGTATCAAAGCCACAATCAGGCAGAGCAACGCAGCTGCCATGAAAAGCTGAAACCAAAGTTTCTGATACAAGGGCCGAAGAGCCGGAACCAGTCTTCCCATTTCCGGGTGCAACGGAGCAAGATGCAGGACAGGCTGAGAGGCTGAACTCTTCCGAGAAACGTCTTTCTTCCCTCCCTGCTGGACGACCTGTGCTGCCGACACTGCCGATACTGCCGGAGTTCCCGGCGAAGAAGCTGAAGCTGTCCGGTTATCAGCGACCTGCAAACTCAGGGATATGGGATCGCTGGTCAAGGTCATATATTCTTCGGCCTTGGGATCAAAATAAGCAAATCGAACTGGAGGAACCGCAGTCAGCCCCTGTTCAAGAGGAATAAGGGCCTGCTCAAAGGTCTTCTCACCTTTATCGCCGTCCAGATCCTGCACCGTTCCTGAGGCCGGATAGACCTTCCACCCTTTGTCTTCTGTCAAACTCGGAGCTTGAACCAAGGAAAAATTCCCGCTGCCGTTAAGCTGCATCTTCAAGGTTATAGGATCACCGACCTTGCCATCCAACGGTGAGGCTGCCACAGCCAGACTAAAGGTACCGATGGCTCCGCTAAAATCCGCAGGCCGATGTTCTGTTGGCAGATCCAGAACGCTGATCTTTTTTCCCTGGCTAGAAATCTTAATATCACGTCGAGTATAGTTACCCAGGATATCAGAAAAAAAAGGATCGCTCAGCAGGGAGGAACCAAAAGGATTTCCTCGGGAACGGCTTCTTGAACGAACCAGCACCTCCGCATCCATTTCCACAGTCAAGAGGACTTCTCCTTCCTTAACCGCTGACAGGGTGCCCTGCCAGGTTAAGGAAGTATATACAGTACCGTTCAGCTGCTCCTGTTGCTTGAGGGGCTCCTCATCCAGAGATTGGAGCAGAAAATCTTCTCCGCTCAGCCGAGGCGCTGACTTGAGAGTAATTCGTTTGCCTGATCGAAAATAGGCTTTCAGGGTAAAGGGAACCATCTGCCCCGAATACAGGCGTTCGGTTTCCGGAATGATCCGCATAAAACCAAAATCCTTTCCCTCATCGCCATCAGGACTGACGCCCGGCGCACCGCCTGGCCCTGAAGGATTCCCTCTCGCCTGACTGCGGGTATTCTGCACAGGCAGCACCGTACACTGCACAGGTTCGGTGGTATAGACATTGCCCTTAACAGTGATGTTGACTGGCCCTATGATGTGAGTACCCGTTTTTTCAGCCTGCACCAAAAAAATATACGAGATCGAAGACGATACCTTACCATTTACCCAGGAGACCTGACTACTCGGCCCTTGATAAACAAAATGCAGTCCTTGGGCAGTGGGCATATCCGGTTCTGCAGATCTCGCCCCGATCACGGTAAGAACAAATCGAGCGGCCTGATCTTCAGTAAATCTCGCTGGCTCCAGTTCCGCTGTGACCTGAATATCCGCCGCCGCAACCGTAGCCACAACGAGTGCAGACAAAAAGCAAGTGAGCAGAGCGGACAACAACCAGATCCGCATCCCCCTTTGACAGCCCAAAGAAAATCGCTTTGTTATTCGTCTCATCACCAATCTTTATCCACCGATTCTTCGATGCCTATTCCTTGCGGGATAAAATTCAACTCGCCTTGTTCCCCTTTTAGGCTGTTGAGCAAATTTTTCGCCTCTTCCTCGGTCATTTTACCCATCATTCTCCGCTCCATATCCTCGGCACTCATCTGCTTTTCCTCTTTCTTGTCCTGCTGTTCTTCTTGGGCAGCAGCTGCTTTCTGAATATCTTCCGCTGTGGGCGCATCCTCTTTTTTCTCCGGTTCTGGCACAGCCTTCTGCTTTGCTTTCTCCTGATCAGCACCGGCCTCTTTTTCTTCTGCTGATCCGCGCTGGTCTTCCTGTCCTTCTTGTTGACCCCGCTGATCCTTTTGCTTATCCTTTTTATCTTGTTCGTTTCCCTGCCCTTCCTGCGGTTTCTGCTGATCTGGAGATTGCTGTTTTTCTCCGTCCTTCTTCTGCTCGTTCTGCTTACCCTTCTTATCTTGCTTATCCTGCTCCCCATCCTTTTTTTGCTCGCCGTCTTTTCCGTCTTGAGGATTATTGCACTGCTTCTCAGACTGTTGCATCTCCTCTTTCAGCTTCTCCAGCTTCTTTTTAACCATCTTCAGGTTATGACCAGCCGCCTTGTCCTCTGGGTCCAGCTTCAAAGCCGCTTCAAAGGATTTTTCAGCAGCACTCCACTGCTTCTGAGCCTGCTCCTTATCCTTTGCCACAGCTGAGGCACCCAGAAAGAATTGGCTGTTCCCACGATTATAATAACTCCGAGCCTGAAGGGAGAGGTCATCCGTGCCCAAGGCCTGGGTAAAAGCGGCGGCAGCTTTATCATATTTCTGCTGACGATACAGGCTGCCGCCTAAATTAAAATGCAGAGCAGAATTGACATTATCCTTTTTATCTTTCCCCAAGGCTTTTTGATAATAGGCTTCTGCCCCGGCATAATCACCTGCTTTGAAAAGCTCTTCTCCTTCCGATGCCCGAGCTTGGAGCGGTACGAATCCGGCAACTGCACCAATTGTCAATATGAATACTAATAATGCAGCCCGCTTCTTTCGTCTCCCCGCAGTTTTGACAAAGGCCAGCCGCGAGGCCCAATCACTCCGACGCCCGGTGAAAAGAAAATCTAAACTCAGCAAGAGGACGGCAGCTCCCAGAGGCCACGGAAAACGTTCTATGGGAATTTTTCTCCTCCGCTGCCCGTGCTCCTCTTCGGGAATTAAGGAAAGCTTTCGTTCATAGATAGTATCAAACCCCTGCCCCATATTACCTAACGGAACATAAAGCCCACCAGTCGTCTCGGCAAGGGTGGTCAAAGTTTGCTCATCCAACTTGGAGGTGACAAAATTCCCCTGCGTATCTTTTATAAATCGACCGACCTGCCCTTCCGACAGCGGTATCAACTCACCTTCAGGTGTCCCCACCCCGATAGTGTACACGGTCATATTTTGCTGTTTGGCTTCCTCGGCGGCTTTCAGTGCGTCTTCACTCAAGTCTTCACCGTCAGTGACCAAAACAAAAATCTTATGATTGGCCTCATTCGACAAAACCTCGCCACCTTGCCTGATAGCCATGCCAAGATCTGTTCCCCCTTTAGGAATACTGCTCACATCCAAGGTGTCAAGGGAGGCATTAAAGGCTTCATAATCGGTGGTCAGCGGACACATAAGGAAAGCTGTTCCGGCGAAAGGCAGCAAGCCTACCCGGTCGCCCTCCATTTTCGCCACAAAATCCCGAATAGCTAATTTTGCCCGCCCTAATCGGCTCGGTTTGATATCCTGAACAAGCATGGACTTGGACACATCCACCCCGATAAGGATATCAATCCCCTTGCGCCGAACCTCAATCCAGCGTTCACCGTATTGGGGTCTGGCCAAGGAAAGGAAAAGAAAAGCTATTCCCAAAACAAAGAAACTGTTTTTCAGACGCCTCCGAGAACGCGATACATTACCGGTCAAGCCGGTTAAGAGTTTCGGAGCGACAAATTTTTCCAGCTCCTTTTTTCTACGAAGGCTGTTAAGAAGAATGAAGAACAAGACTGCAAGGCAGATAATCAGGCCAATCAGCAGCCAAAGAGGATCAGCAAAGGCTGGTATCAAAGACATCAGAAAAAACTCCAAAATTAACGTAGAGGAGCCGGTTATTCCCATTACAACGTGATTATTATTGAGTAAGGGCTCCCTTCACTTATAAGATATTTTTTTATATCTACCACTCAGCGGAAGTCATTGACAGTATTTTTTTGTCCGTGTTATTGTTTTCAGATGATTTCCTTAAACATTCTTTTCGAGCAACCAAGGGTATCGCGTAATGAGACTCCCCGTGTTTGCCGATAAAAAGGCTGCCTAGGGCCGAAACCGGACACCATCTTCTATGACCCGCAAGAATCTCCATTACCATAATGACTTTCCCTATTTTTTCAAGAGCGATGCCTGTACAAAATGCAGAGGAAAATGCTGTCGAGGGAGACATGGGTATGTTTGGCTCAGTATGGAGGAACTGCGGGGAATGGCTGAAGCAAGGGGGATGTCACCGGATGCCTTTGCCCGACAATATGTCAGGCAGGTCGACGGACAGTTGTCTCTTAAAGAGCTTAGTATAAACAACGAGCATTTCTGCTGTTTTTTCGATCCTATTGACCATTGCTGCACAATCTATAACCATCGTCCAGAGCAGTGCAGAACCTTTCCTTTTTGGGAGGAATTTAAAGAGGATAATAACAATCTTCTTCTTGCCTGCCCAGGCGTTTCTTTACTTGCCAGTAAGGCTGGTCTGCCATTGGAGAACTCCGACGCATAAAGCGGTTACCGTCCTCCCAAAAAATGTCAAACGGAACCGGAGCAGGTTCTGCTCCGGTTCTTGAGTTGCAAGATCACAGAGAGGTAAATCAGGCTACTCAACTTTCCCTTTGTGCAACAACAGCATGTACACTGCCTGCAACGCTGACCCCTTCATGCTCCAGCCCGTGCCACGAGCGGCATTTCGCACAGTGGGATCATACTGACCATCTTTCGGGTCTGTTTCGCCATGAAGACTGTTGAGGTATTCCTGCAAATCTGTATACCCATCGCGGTCATAATCACTTACAGCATCAGCAATACTCAGGCTGCTGAAATATTGCATCTCCCATTCATCATCAATACCGTCTCCATCGCTGTCTATACTCTCTCTAAAGCTAGCAATTACGGTACAGTTGGCAGAGGCAGGAGCTATGGTATAGGTGTTCGCGTTCAGGGAACCATTACAACCTTCTACCTTATCAATCACATAACCTGTGTTTGGGGTCAGCGTGAAGCTGATCGAGGTGCCATCATTAACATTTTGCGGGCTGTCCGGGCTAATGCTACCGTTCGCGCTTGCTGAAGGCGTGACGATGTATGAAGAAGACTCCTCGGCAGGGATGATTAACAACGGGCTGTCCTTCCACGCTTTCCCGTCGCCGAGCTGGCCGTCATAGTTCTCTCCCCACGCCCAGCGGCTGCCGTCTGTCTTCAAAGCGGCTGTATATCTATTTCCGCCTGCCACTGCTTGCCAATCAGTATCTGTGCCTATTTGAACAGGGCTGTTTTTATCAGTTGTCGTCCCGTCGCCGAGCTGACCGTACCCGTTATATCCCCACGCCCAGAGCCTGCCGTCTGTCTTCAAGGCTACGGTATGATAACCGGCTGCCATAGCCTGCCAGTCAGTATCTGTGCCTATTTGAACAGGGCTGTTTTTATCAGTTGTCGTCCCGTCGCCGAGCTGGCCGTACTCATTATTTCCCCAGGCCCAGAGGCTGCCGTCTGTCTTCAAGGCTACGGTATGAAAAGTACCGGTGGCCACAGCCTGCCAATCAGTATCTGTGCCTATTTGAACAGGACTACTTTTCCCAGTCCCGTCGCCGATCTGGCCGTACTCATTATTGCCCCAAGCCCAGAGGCTGTCGTCTGTCTTCAAGGCTACGGTATAAAAACAACCGGCGGCCACAGCCTGCCAATCAGTATCTGTGCCTATTTGAACAGGGCTACTTTTATCAGTTGTCGTCCCGTCGCCGAGCTCGCCGTCATCGTTCTTTCCCCAGGCCCAGAGGCTGCCGTCTGTCTTCAAGGCTTCGGTATGATAACAACCGGCGGCCACAGCCTGCCAATCAGTATCTGTGCCTATTTGAATAGGGCTACTTTCATCAGTTGTCGTCTCGTCGGAGATCAGGCCGAAGTAGTTACCCCAAGCCCAGAGGCTGCCGTTTGTCTTCAAGGCTACGGTATGAGAAGTACCGGCGGCCACAGTCTGCCAATCAGTATCTATGCCTATTTGAACAGGGCTACTTTTATCAATTTTTGTCCCGTCGCCGAGCTGGCCGAAATAGTTCCATCCCCAAGCCCAGAGGCTGCCGTCTGTCTTCAAGGCTGCGGCATGTATAGCACCGGCGGCCACAGCCTGCCAATCAATATCTGTGCCTATTTGAACAGGGCTGTTTTTATCAGTTGTCGCATCGCCGAGCAGCCAAAGCAGATCGCCGTCAAAGTTATCTCCCCAGGCCCAGAGGCTGCCGTCTGTCTTCAAGGCTATGGTATGAGAATAAACGGCGGACACAGCCTGCCAATCAGTATCTGTGCCTATTTGAACAGGGCTGATTTTATCAGTTGTCGTCCCGTCGCCGAGCTGGCCGGAACCGTTATTTCCCCAGGCCCAGAGGCTGCCGTCTGTCTTCAAGGCTACGGTATGCTCAGCACTGGCGGACACAGCCTGCCAATCAGTATCTGTGCCTATTTGAACAGGACTATTTTTATCAGTTGTCGTCCCGTCGCCGAGCTGGCCGTACCAGTTATCTCCCCAGGCCCAGAGGCTGCCGTCTGTCTTCAAGGCTGCGGTATGAAAAGTACCGGCGGACACAGCCTGCCAATCAGTCCCGTCGCCGAACTGGCTGAAGTACACCCAGAGGGTGCCGTCTGTCTTCAAGGCTACGGAATGATTGAAACCGAAGGACACAGCCTGCCAATCAGTATCTGTGCCTATTTGACCGCTATAGTTAGATGCCCAATACCAGAGGGTGCCGTTTGCCTTCAAGGCTAAGGTACAATCGAAACTGGGGGCCACAGCCTGCCAATCAGTATCTGTGCCTATTTGAACAGGACTGTTTTTGCTGACCCCAGGCCCGTCGCCGAGCTGCCCGTCATGGTTATCTCCCCAGGCCCAGAGGGTGCCGTTTGTCTTCAAAGCTACGGTATGATTGGAACCGGCAGCCACAACCTGCCAATCAGTATCTGTGCCTATTTGAACAGGGCTACTTTTATCAGTTGTCGTCCCGTCGCCGAGCTGGCCGTAATAATTCTCTCCCCAAGCCCAGAGGCTGCCGTCGTCTTTGATGATAACAGCATGTTTTGCCCCAGTCGCCACCTGTGCAACACCGGCCCTTGCCCCATTCGCCCAGATAAACAGCGTAAGCAAACAAACCATAGGGACAAACAAAAACATCTGTCTCCACGCCACACTTGATGATATCCGTTCATTAAACCACGATAACCTTCTCATCTCCCCTCCCTTTTTTAATAATGATTTCCCAAAACAAGCACAGGCAACCCTCTCGCCTCCTCATCCCCCTCCACCAGCTGCCGATTTCTGTTATTCGACATCCGAAAGTGCCTAAATAAATATTAATTAGCAACAACCAGACCGTTTCGTAAAAAATCCTGCTTCAAACTAGAAAAAACACAAAATACTATACAAAACAAAGCGACTACAAAAATAATAACCAGCTCATCTTAAAAGAAATAAAGAAGAGTTACAGAATAATCGGCATGTTTCAAAAAACAAAAAATGTCATCAAGTGACAAGTTTTTACCGCCAAGACATCGAATTAAGAATACTTATTGAAATTAACAAAAAAGCAGGCTAGTATTTTACTCTTAAAAAACACGATGAAATTGAATCGGCATAAGGAGCAGACTTTTGCTCCGGGTTCTCAGGTTTATCGACGGGGCTCCTTCAGCCCCCCTGTGTATTGGCGACAAAGACCTTGACAAAAGATCAACAAAACCAAATATCTGTCTTTTATTCTTTTCTAAAAGAAGCGCTAACTCTACATTTACGGCTTACCGGCCCGGTGATATATATGTTGCCACTAAGAATTCCATCACAACCGGACGCCGATTTGATGACATAGCCCGTATCCGGGGTGACCGTAAAACTGATGCTTTTTCCTTCAGATACCTGCTGTGACGTGTCAGGCGCAATAGAGCCGTGCTTCTTTGCTGACGGCTTCACAGTGTAAGCAGTGATAAAGCTCGCCGTCACCTCGCAGTCACCAGTAATTGCGCCAGTGGTGTAGGTGTTGCCGGTGAGGGTTCCCCCACAGCCTTCGACCGTATCAACACCGTAGCCAATATCCGGTGTCAGAGTGAAGCTGGTCGTGTTGCCGTAATCCACGGCCTGAGGACTGTCTGGACTGATGCTGCCATTATCCCCTGTTGATGGTGTGACCGTGTAACTGTTGATTGCAAAATTCGCTGTCACCGTACAATCGGCGGACGCAGGAGCAACAGTGTAAACATTATCGTTCAGGGACCCTCCGCAGCCCTCCACCGAGTCAATACTGTACCCGGTATCCGGCGTGACAGTGAAGCTAACTGTCTCTCCATGGGCAAGCAATTGCTCCGTGTCTGAATCAATGCTCCCGCCAGTTCCGGCTGAAGGAATAACGATATATTCATCACAGGCATCACCTATGCCGTCGTTGTCGCTGTCTGCCTGATCACGATTTGACACCAGCGGGCAGTTGTCCGCGTTGTCCAGCTCTCCATCCTCGTCATCATCAAGGTCATATTCATCGTTATAACCGTCATTGTCCGTGTCATTGCACCTGTCTCCGACACCATCATTATCCGTATCAAGCTGGGTCGGGTTATAAATTCCAAGGCAATTGTCCTGTGAATCGCAAATACTGTCACCATCGGAGTCAGTATCAAATTCATCAAAACATGTGTCGCAGGCATCACCAATCCAGTCATTATCTACGTCACTCTGATCTGGATTAGGTACCCAAGAACAGTTGTCACTCTCCAGCCCATCTTCAACACCATCCCCATCAATATCCTCGCAAGTACAACTCCCATCAATTTGGGTAAAAGCACGGACCGAACCAGCATCAACACCGTTTTCGTCATCATCAGGAAAGGAGGCCAAAATAGTACCATCATCTATGGCTACCGCACTACCGAAGGACCAATATCCTTCACTGCCGTTGCCGGGGAGGGTTATCTTCTGCTGTTGTGTCCATACAGTATCATCAGGACAGGAACGGGTGAAGACATATAGATATCCGGCTGATTGATCTAATCTATCATAGTCTTCGTAAGGAGCACCAACCACAATTGTATCTCCGTCTACCGCCACAGCCTTGCCGAACACACTTTCTGATGATTCACCAAGTGTCAATTTCTGCTGATATACCCAGGCAGTACCAAAACGGATAAAGATATAAACTGCACCAGAGGAACCAATAGCAATGGTATCGTCATACAACGAGACAGCTGCACCAAAATCATTCTCAGCTTCCCCGCTAGGTTGGGTGATTTTCTGCTGCAGATACCAAACGTCGTTTGACAGGCTGAAGGGGTACACAACATCCGGGAATAGCGTTATATCACCGTCGAAACAGGCATAGGTATTCGGGAACGGGGTTACAAGAGCATCATCGGTATCATCGTCGGAACGGGCATAGACATAAACACCATCTGAAAACGAAATAACAAGTGTGTCTTTTTCCAAAGCAACCCTTCTCCAATCAACCCACATGAAAGCGCCTTCCGTATCTGCAACGATTTCCTGCTGAAGGTTCCAAGTCCACATTATCTCGTCAGGGCCCATAACAAAGCCTAACCGTTTAAATAAATAGACGACAGAAACAGTGCTACCACTGTCATCGCGTTCAGCAGTGACAGCAAGAGTGTCTCCTTCCACTATTACCGAAGCAAAACCAAAAAAATGCATAGTGGGATCATCAACGGAAACTTGCTGCTCCAGTACCCATTCGTCTCCCGAGTGGACAAAAATATAAACAGATTCCTGGGCTACCGCGCTGATTGCAAGCGTATCGCCATTTAAAGAAACAGCAATGCCAAAACCATTATTTCCCACGTCATCCGGCGCAACGAGTCTTTGCTGAAAAACCCATTCATTATCAGATCGGGTATAAATATAAACAGCCCCAGGTCCGTCATCAAGGGAGTCTTCACCAAAGACGTTTCCCGGAGCACCTACCACAGCAGTATCTCCATCAATTGATACAGAGAACCCGAATTTTTCCAAAGCGTCACCGCCTTCACCCAGTAACCTTTGCGCCGTCTCCGAGTTAAAACTGCACACCACATCAGAATCACAGACATTGCCGATGCCGTCTTCGTCCCGGTCTCTCTGGTTGGAATTATCGGATAACGGACAATTATCCTGATCATTATCAACTCCGTCAGCATCCATATCACAGTCGCAGCTATCACCGAAGCCGTCCCTATCCGTATCTTTCTGATCTGGATTGGAAACTTCAGGGCAGTTATCTATGTAATCGTAGATTTCATCCGCGTCTGTATCGCTATCCTGATCCTCTGGACGAGGGTCACAGGCATCGCCAATACCGTCTCCATCAACATCAAGCTGATCCGAGTTTGCCTCTAACGGACAGTTGTCCTCTTCATCTGCAAATCCGTCGTCGTCAGTATCGCAAACACTGCCCTGCCCGTAAGCATAGACCACAGCAGAATAATTACTACTTTCATCACCATTCAGAGAAGCCGGGTTACCGATCACAATATTGCCGCCATCTATGTCTACAGTATAGCCGAAGTAGCTGAACTCATCCTGTTCATCAGGATCAGGTGTCAACTTCTGTTGTTGAGTCCAAGTGTCATTGGAGCGGATAAAAGCATAGATAGCATCAGCTTCGCTTAAAGAAATCACAGCTGTATCTCCACTGAGAGATACAGCATGTCCAAAATTATAGCGAAGAAGAAAGTCATCGGACGATGGTATTTCCGGGGAATCAACTTTCTCTTGTTGCACCCATCCCATATCGGAACGAACAAAAAAATACGCTGAACCGGAATTCGACTCCAAAGGAGCACCGATCACTGCGGTATCCTTATCCAAGGAGACTGACCAGCCGAACCAACCTCCGTTGTTATCAGGAGAAATAATTTTCTCATGTAAGCTCCAAGACGTACCGGTGCGAGTATAAAAATAAACCGCTCCTGAATCTTCTCCGTTATCATCATCCATAGCGGCACCAAGCAGCAAGGTGTCACCGTCAAGAGATACTGAGGTACCGAAAGAATCCTCTGACGGGTCAGGATCGTCAATTGTCTGCTGTAGTGCCCAGACTCCGTCGGAACGAACAAAAATATAGACGAGTCCATAATCATTTCCACGCGGATCACCATGAGTGAAAGCCGAACTGCCGAGCACAACAACGGCAGTATCCTTATCGACAGCAACAAGTTTCCCGTAATATTCTTTCCCGTCCAGATAAGTCGGCAAGGAGAGGCGCTGCTGAAAATTCCAAGTAGCTCCGGTGCGAACAAAGACATAAGATGATGATAATGTATCGGTTGTATCCCCTCCACGTTGTAAATAGTCAGCATAAGAACCAATTATCAGAGTATCTTCAGCTATGGAGACAGACCTCCCGAATTCGTATGGAATGATATCGTATCCATCAAGCCCTGTGACGTCAGTAGAAATAATTTTCTGCTGCAACTGCCAATCTCCGTTCTCTGGACACGATCGAGTAAAAACATAAACTGCATCGAGAAATTGCCCCCCGACAACTGCTGTATTACCCGACACCGAGACAGAGTAACCATAGCTGCTGCCCGTACTAACATCATCAACCAATAACTTCTGCGCAGTAGCCGGATCAATATCCGCCAGTGCCACTCTACCAAAACAAAAAAGCACCCCAATCATAACAAAGTACAAACAGAAGCGTTTTCTCATGACACACCCTCCTTCTCATAAGATTTACAAAACGAGCAAAGACTCCGCAAAAGTCCGCCCTTCCTCCTCCCTCCCGTTTTCACCACCAGAAAAGAACTAACAGACACAACTTGGCAAAAAACAGGCCGTAATTTAAAAAACTTTATTTCAAACAACAAAAACGTACAATTTCTTACACAAAACCAATCAAGTGCAAAAAGAACAGCTCAATCATATCGAGCGCAAAAAGAAGAATTCCGAGAAGAGCTCCTGGGGCGGCAAAACAAAAAAACGTCACCCCGTGACGTTTTTACGTCAAAACAACAGGTTAATAATAGTTATTGAAATTAACAAAAAAGCAGGCTAGTATTTTACTCTTAAAAAACACGATGAAATTGAATCGGCAGAAGAAGCAGATCGCCGGGAGAGAACTCAAATGACGGGGTAAAGTATGCTGGGAAAAGTTTTTTGGGGATTAGTAATTCTGCTATTTATCGGGATATTGGTGATTCCGTTTATCCTGCCCTCTTATTATGCTAGTCAAGCAGAAGCTCAATATGATAACGAACAATATAGTGAGAACTTCGAGGGCGAGGCAGACGGCGATGACGATTTTGATATCGATTTCAAAAAACGCCGCAAGAAAACCTCCTCAACAAGTACCTTCGCAAAAAGCGTCCGTTCATCAGGCGGTTCCCGTAGCTACCGTAGCGGTAAATAATCATTCTCCATGCCTTCTGATCAATTCCGGCTGACCCGGTCACGGGCAGCGGTTCTGCAAGTCTCCGTGCTGGTAGTGGCCCTGTGCGGCATTGTCTACGAACTGCTGATTGCCACGGTTTCTTCCTACCTGCTCGGTGACTCGGTACGTCAGTTCTCCATCACCATCGGCCTGTTCATGGCGGCAATGGGTCTCGGGGCCTATATCACCCGCTTTGTCAACACCCACCTCATTGCCCGCTTTGTCATCATCGAAATCCTGGTGGCCTTGGTCGGCGGTCTCTCCACGGTTATCCTCTTTCTGGTGTTCCCCTGGCCAGGATTTTATCAGCCCACCATGTACGGGCTGATTATCATCATCGGCACCTTGGTGGGCATGGAAATCCCTCTGCTGACCCGAGTTCTGAGCGAAACCGGCGATATCCGCCGTTCCATTGCCGATGTTCTTTCCCTGGATTACCTTGGTGCGCTGATCGGCTCTGTTGCCTTTCCTCTGTTTCTTCTCCCCTTTCTCGGCCTGTTTCGGGCAAGCTTTGTTATCGGATTTTTCAATGCCGGAGTGGCTCTCTTTAACGTCGTTATTTTTTCTTCCTTGCTGCGATTTCCGAGACGCTATGCCGCCCTAGCCGTTCTGGTCTGTGCCCTGCTTATTTCGACCCTGATTACCAACGAACGAATCACCGCTTTTGCCGAGGGCCAGCTCTATGCGGACAGGATCATTTTTTCTGAACAGACCCCTTATCAGAAAATCGTCCTGACCAAGGAAGATGAAACCAACCGGCATCGCCTCTATCTTGACGGTCATATTCAATTTGCCGAAGTCGATGAATACCGATATCATGAGGCCTTGGTTCATCCGGTGCTCTCTGCTCCTGGGCTGCGCAAGGAAGTCCTAATCCTCGGCGGCGGGGATGGCTTGGCCGTCCGAGAAATTTTGAAATACGATGATGTACAGCGGATCACCTTGGTGGATATTGATCCGGCTATAACCAGAATCTGCTCAACCCTGGCCCCGATCACTCGCCTGAACCAGGGAGCCCTGCAAGATTCTCGGGTCAGTATCCGTAACGAGGACGCCTTTGCCTTCCTGCGTCAAAGCAAGGAGATCTTTGACCGGGTTATTATTGACCTGCCGGACCCCCATAATGAGGCCTTGAGCAAGTTGTACAGTGTTGAGTTTTATAAGCTGCTGACCCGGCGGCTGGCTGCGGACGGTTTGGTGGTCAGCCAATCTACCTCGCCCCTGATGACTCGGGAGACCTTCTGGGCTGTCGGTGAGACCATGAGCAGTGCCAGTTTTGAGGTTCTGCGTTATAAGGTCAATGTCCCCTCCTTTGCCGGGGACTGGGGCTTCACCTTGGCTGGTCGGCCCGGTTACCTGCCGACCGCCTTTGCTATCCCGGAAACCAATACCCGCTTTCTCACCAGCCAGGTGATGGAGGCCGCGACTATTTTTGCCAAGGATGAACAAGTGCTGTCGTCCCTGACCAATTCTATTTTTGAACCCAAACTCTACCTGACCTATAACCGGGAAGCTGCCCGTTGGTAAATCATTCTACGAGGAGGAGCATATAATGATCAATTTCACAGAAACAGCTGAGCTCTATTACGGTATGCTCTACATTGTCTTGGGGATTGTCGTCCTGACGCTCAGTAAATTCGCCGTCAACCTGATGACGCCCTATAAGATTAACAAGGAACTGATTCATTCGGATAATCCGGCTCTGGGTGTCACCTTGGCTGGCTATTATGCCGGGGTAGTGATCATCTTTCTTGGATCCGTTATTGGGGACAGCCCTACCGAACCGACCACCATCGGCGCTCTCTTTCTTGAAGTCGTGATTGATTTAGGCTACGCAATGTTCGGCATCCTGGCTCTGAATCTCTGCCGTAAGGTGGTTGATCTGGCCATCCTCTATAAATTCAGCACGGTCAAGGAAATCATAACCGACCGCAATGTGGGGACCGGAGCAGTAGAAGCCGGAGCCATGATTGCGGCGGCCCTGATGATTGCCGGGGCCGTCAGCGGTGAAGGGTCTTTTTTCTCCACTGTGGTTTTCTTCCTCCTCGGCATGCTCCTGCTCATCCTATTCAGCCATTTCCATGCCTTTCTGACCCCCTATGATGACCACGATGAGATTGAAAAAGATAACGTGGCGGCTGGTGCTTATCTCGGTTTTTCTCTCATCGCGCTGGGGATTATCGTGCTCAAGGCCATAGCAGGGGACTTTATCAGCTGGAGCTATAATCTCTCCTGGTTTGCCGGTTATGCTGTGCTGGGTTTTCTCGGGCTGGCCGTGCTTCAAAAGATAATCCTGATGATCTTCCTGCCCGGTGCGAATATTGAAGAGGAAATCAGTCGTGATCGTAATCTGAATATCGCCTGGATCGGTGGCACAATGAGCATCGGCATTGCTACTTTTATTTTCTTCCTGCTCTAACAATGGAATTGGGAAAAGACGTGAAAATAGAAGATGGCACGGTGTTCCATGCTGCGCTCTCCTTTCGGAATGTGGGAGCGGATCTTGGTGATAAGAAGTTGCTACAAAAGGTGGCGGAACGAATCGTTGAGCACTTCCGCCTTGATGTGGTGGATGTCCATTGGCATTACTATGCCCCTATCGGCATCACCGGGGTCTATGTCCTGCAACAATCCAGCCTGACCCTGCACACCTGGCCGGAATTTAAAAAGCTGGTCATTGATGTTACCACCTGCGGTTCTGCGGTGGATCTGGAGATCATCCTGCCGGAATTAAAGGCTGCGCTCTCCACAGATACGGTGCAGCTCTCTGCTGAGATTCTTTAGCCCTCTATTGTAGTTTTTTAATTCTATTGTTTACCGGGTACCTGCTCTGGGATTCGAACCCTCGACCCCGCTCTGTGATACCGACATGGATACTTTTCACTCAGATTATTCTTGACTTTTTTGACTCGTCATGTTTCTAATATCTAAAATTAGATACCATTTGTATTGATCTCTTTGAATATTCATTTTTTTTGCGTTCAAAAAAAGGAGTGGGAATGAATACCACATACAATGTACGTGTAACAAAGGATTTTTCTGAGAATTACAGGGTATTTTGCGCAGGTGATATACTTCGAGGCACCTTCAAAAGGCTCGATAATTATGATTATTTTGTATCAAATTCTTTTTGTATCAAACCTGAAAATGTCGATAAAGTAAACATCGTAAGTTATGATGTAGGGCTCCCGGTTCTCCCGGCTCTCCCAGTTATTTCAATAATCTCGCTATTCTTTAGCTTGGCTGTTTTCCTGGTAGGAGGATTGAGCGGGTTGATATCTTTATGTTGTTTTTTCTTTTGTTTCAATATTTTATTATTATCTAGCGCGGCACTGGCATGGTTGAGAGAGCACTCTGTGGTAATAAGTGCCAGTGTGTCAGCAACAGAGTTACAGCACGAGACCCAGCACCAACTTTCTTAATTCGCGAAAGTATTTTATGGTTAATTTGTTATAGAGGTTTGTCTCTAACATAGACAGTTATGTAGTGTAGAGTGAAATGTTCGAAACAAAAAAAGGGTCGCTAGCTTATGCTAGCGACCTTTTTCTTTTATAATCAACTTGCCAGACATATGCACAGCGCGTGACCCGTTTTTTCTTTTTCATACCGCACAACATCATGTTATGGTACGAAAAATAAAGAACCAGCAACCGTCATCCCTCACCGCAGCAAGTACCTGCCTGTTCACCCAAGAAATACAAGGGCAGACACAGAGGACTGCTCCTACACACTTTTAGAGAATCCCTACAACCCCAAATCCTTATGCACCTTATCCAAGGCTCTGGGCAGACAACGCAGGATCTCCTGAACCTGGGTTGCAGGCGTCGGCTGAGACAGCTCGCCAGCGGCCCGGTTGGCCCGACCAGCAATCCGACATGCCTGTAAAGGATCAACCCCGGCATAGAGCAGGCCGCTGATCATCCCGGTGATCAAGTCGCCAGTTCCACCGATGGGTTCCATAGTCTCAATGCTCGGCTCCCTGATAGTATCAACGATCTCACCGTCCTGACAGATATAATCAACCGCCCCTTTGACAAACATGGTCTTAGTGGCGTTATTGCCAGCATAGGCCCGGCGAATCAACTCCGGCACATCCTCTTCCATATTGAAGATAAATCCTCGGGTAAAGCTGGGGTGATCGGCCTTATCATCGGCCAAGAAAGCCGCCTCGCCCAGATCTGGAGTAAACACATCGTAATAATGGGAATCACCTCCTGCCTTGGCCACATACATGCTCCCTGCATCGGCAATCATCATCGGTTTATGCTCCATCGTATCAATGGTGGCCAGCACCTTTTTGTTCAGCTTCAGGTCCGGCATCACATAATGGAGAGTCATCACCTTGGCCCCCATTTCCGGGAGATGATTAACCAGATGATTATAGATAGCTTCACTTCCCTTGCGCTTACCAATGTCTCCGGCCACCAGGCCGATGGGTGCATCCACCCCGTATTGCCGACAGGTGATACAGGCGGAGGTCATCATGGCTTCATTGCCCCGATTGATGGCAAGCTCATGCCCGTCAATGGTTATCCCCTTTTCATCATAAGCAACAGGCCCCACCAGAAGCGGAAGATCTTCAACAGGAACTGCTCCGGCTAATAACAACATAATTACGCTCCTATTTCCCGGACAAGCTCTTCCCGGGCTGTATTCAATGAGTAGGCACAGAGGGAAAAGCCGACCTCGCGGAGATCAGGGGCCTCGTTGATATGCTGACCGATGAGTTCCGTTGCGAGGTAGGGTACATCTGGACAGCCCCCGCCAGAAATATTGACGATGATCTTTGTCTCGGTATCAACAGTTATTTTCATATTTGCCGCCCTGACCATCAGATACTTACCATACCATTTTTTCCGGACAAAATGGAGCGGCTCCATTCCCTTGGAAGTAATAGGAACCACATCCAGAGGCGGTAGGTTCACGACTTTCAGCAACTCGGTGATAGCAGCCTCTGCCTCTAGGGGAAATTCCACACTGAGATCACAGCCGGTCCGATAGGACGGCGGCGGACTGACAACGCGAATTTCGTACCCTTCGTCGCGAAGAATTTCTTCAACCGAAATAACGGTTGTGGGGTGGGCAAAGACAAGCAGACCACGGGTGACAGAATGACTGTCTGTCTCCTCCTGAGAGGGTTTCTCCTTTTTTTTAAACCAATTCATGGCGCTCTTTTTTTACTAAGGGTGAAAGAAAAATATCCTGTTCCGCAGTGGAACAGGACAAAAATTTATACCAAAGTTTTGCATAACCGCTTGGTCTTTGCAAACAAAAAATACCTTGAATATCAAAAGATCATAGAACAGCTGCAACGTCTCTGAGTATCTCCAAAGCCTGTATAGCTCATTTTTTCCAGGTAAAATCCTATGCTCAAGACTGGCCTCTGACAACTATTTCTACCCGTTCGTTCGACGTTTTTTCGAGGACATCAGAAATTGATTCGGCAAACCTCTTTAAAAAACTTTACCGTAATTACGACCACTTACCAAAAATTAGCCTTTCAATATTATAATTCGTTGTTATAATGGAAAAATGCATGAATGTCAAAATATTCCAGATCAGCCAGATGGTGAAAAAAACTCTTATCTGTCACAATTATTCTTTTAAGCATCGAGCCTGCTTCCCGCAACACATATCTAGGCTAGCAAAGGCGGGAAGAAAAAGTAGCCCAAAGTAAAGAAAGTAATAATATCGCCAGTTAAAAATCCGCAAATACACCAGAGGCAGGGACCCTGCCAGCAGCATGGTTCCTAAAATTGCCGTATTGGGAAACCATCGAAACAACAGAGTCAGTACTGGCAGCAACCCAAGCAGCCAGACTGGATTCCAGAAAAGCCACACCCAAGGTTTTAGCCTACTTTCTTCGTAAATCTGCATGGCAATCTTTCTTAGTTTAGGAAACGAAACCACCTCTTTTTTATAGGGATAAAGATCCCACCACCCGGCATGACGGAGAAACCACCAAGCATAGCGATCCTGAAAATAATAATGAAATTTATCCCATTTCTGTACTGTTTGATTAATATCCAGAACGCTCATATATTTACGCATAGTCCACCTTGCATCTCTTGCAATATTCTCTACGGACAGCTTCCTATTATAGTTGCGTATTTTCTGGGCAAAGAAGCCTGTATCCGCTGTTTTTCCCGCAGAATACAGAAGAGCAAAACCAATTCCTCCAACGAACAGAAGAGCAACAAAACCTGTAAGAACCTTTTTCACAGGCACTAGCCGAAGCAGAAGAAAGAGTAGAGGCAGGACAAAAAGGTACACCAAGCCGTTATGCCGAATCAGCACCAAGGGTAATCCGATAAGAACCAAGGAAAAAATCCGTTGTCCGGTCCATCGTAGGCGAGCTTGTCGCCTTTGCTGATAAAGTTTTATCAGCAAACAGGATCCAAAAACCACCAGCAGAGCAAAAGGGACATCCTTCCAGAGCATAAGGTTATACACAGCTACCGGGACAGAACACAGCACAAACAGGAACCAAGAGATCAGTATTACACCGTACACCCCCTGCCTATACAGCCAAAAACCGACCCAGGAGATCAACAGAGCAGTAAGGATAATCTGAACAACAGGGACGACTACTGGATTATTCCATATCTGATAAAGATATTTATACAAGATTACATTCATAAAAGGATGATCATTCACAAACACGTCCGGTAGCATGGCTGCCCGCCAAACTTTCAGCGAGTCAACAGACATCACACCGGGCCAGAATGCCGTCAGCCAAAAGCCGAATACAGCAAGGCTGCTGCCGAACATGGCCCAAAAAACATATCGTTTTTCAGCGAACAAACAAGCTATGGGCCCTCCTGTATTACGAACAATCAGAACAAGAGTAATAAGCAACCACATTGAAAGCAACGCGAAGAGCACCTGCCAACAGAACTGAACAGGATGAAAGAAGGAGCGCATATCCTGCAGCACATCGGGAAAGCGAATTTTGCCGAGAACCGGCTGCTGTCCTGTAAGCAGGTCGATAACTTTTCCTTTTCCGTGAATTTCAGCGGAAAAAAGCTGCACCGGTTTACTGGCATGACCGCTCAGTATTTCCAGCTCCTGCACGGGGTAGCGCGGCAGAGCCATTTCCACGCGAAAAGAACCGTCAGGACGAAGCAGCCAATAATCGAACTGTTTGAATTTGGCGGCCTCATTCGCCATATAGAGATCATGCTCTATCTCGACTCCATTAACAGCAACAAACGCTATTCCCGAATGATTATTTGTTCTGAATCTGAGGCCGATATGTGACCTTGCCCGGACCGTGAAAGATGCCTGCTGTGTGTCCTTGAAATGCAGTTCTCCATTTGAATATGTACCGTACTCTTTCAATTTTTTAAGATCAAAGGGGACGCCGTCAATAATGACAGCAGTACAGACGACCTCCCTGCTCAGGGATGCCGATAGCATACTCCCAGTGGCACCGATGGTCACCCTGTTATTGTCCTGTTCATCCAAGGGATGAATCTCGGGCCGGAACACCCGCTGTTCATATGTATTCAAGCCCTCTCCGCTGTCCCAACGCACCAGAAGCACAGATTTTTCTTCGGTGGCCCGTCCATGCAGAACAAGTCTGGACGGTTCGTACCAGCTGTTGCCGATAACAAAATACAGGAGGCAAAGGGTAAAAAGACAAACCGGCAAGAGCCGGTTACAGTTTCTGCGGGATAAAAAAGAAGGCACTGTAAGCATAATCATTAATCGGCTGTAGCCCTCTTATGGAAACTCTCGACGATAGCGTCTGTACCCGTTGATATGACGATAAAAATCCAGACCGAGACGACGCAGGATAATCGGCGGCCAAGTTCCCATCTCCAGCACAGCGGGGTTCTTCCGCATCTTGATGAAATTACGATACCTATCGCTCAGCGAAAGATCGGTATCGGTGCGGAAGTCGGTATATTCAAAGACCCCGAAATTCTCCAAATGATAGAGACGCTCAAAAAACTCAATCTCTTCTTTGGTCGGAGTAAAAACCATCCTGGCATGGCGGCGGGCAAACCATTCCGGCTCCGGCACGGTGCATCCTGAACGCAGGAAGGCCTGATTCAGGCGGCAGGCATCCGTAAAAATCTGCTCCTGAATCGGGAGGATCTTTTCGCCGAAAAGCCTCCGTTCCTCAGGCAGGTCCAGGGTGGTGACCAGCACCTCTCCCTTCTCCCTCCCCTCAACCCCCGCAACTCCCTCAGCAACGGGGATACGCTCTCTAATCTCCCGCTGATGATCATCCGGCAAGCTTGCAAACTGCTCCGGGGTAAAATAGCCGTCCGCGCTGCCGTGCGATGCACCGAGCATCATCTCGAACAGAGAACGGTTATTATTATAGACATTAAAATGCGGGAGTGGCCGGGTATTATCAAAGAGGATACCCTGCTTCCGATTGTTCTCCTGGGCTTCCGCAGCTATCAGAAAACCAGCATAGAAGCCCTGCATGTCGATACGGCCTTCCAGAATATTATAAATATTTTCCTGAATAGAGCCCTTCCAGCCCACATCGACAATGGTCAACCCGTCCTGCGCATAGGCAATCCCCAACGAGTCCAGATAGGTCAGAAAATTCCCCCGCTGCTGCATCCGCCGCTCTTCATAAACCTGCTGGAACGGCTCTGCATCAAGAAGCTGCCGAAATTCCGGGCTGCCGGAGAGATTGGCCACCCGTGCCTCGTAATCAAGACCTATCTCTGCACAGAGCGAGCGGGCCAGGGAGTCTTCAAGATTGAGGCTAAGGAGAAAATCTCGGGGGGAGATATCCCGATAATAGGCAAAAAGGCGGCTAAAATCCTCTTCAGCCAAAGGGCGTAAGGAAGCAAGAAAGGTGGCTTTACGAGAAACCAGGAGATAATGCGAGCGGATAACCCGGCAACCGAACAGGTCGTCTTGCATCCGGTCAAAGAGTTTTTTGAGGAACTCCCCTTCCTTGGAGAAAAAAACAACATCCTGGACCTGTTGCTCCTGCAAGGTTTCCAAGAGCTTACGGGTGAAATACCAGAGCGTGGTGCTGATTTCCTTAAACACCCCTTCTGTGGAAACCGCCTCGCTAAAACGCTGCCGTAACCTGGTGGACTCGCCGAGCATCTCCGGCTGCCAGCGGCTGTACAAGGTCTTCTGCTGGGGATTGAGGAGGTACATAGATCGCATCCCCAAGTCATCAGGCCAGGTCACATCCGAGCCGAGATTATCCCCGATCATCAGCATCTGCTCGGGTAGACAGCCTAATTCCGCGCAGACCTTGTGGTACAACCGACCGGAACTCTTGGCCACGCCATGATCTGCTGAGATATAGATATGATCAAAGTACTTGCGAACGCCCATGCTTTCCAGCATAACGTGGAACCAAGGGCTGGGCAGATAAAAATCAGAGATCAGCACCGTGGCCAGTCCCTGTTCCCGCAACCAAGCAAGGACCTGTATGGCCTCCTCGCAGGGCTGTTGCACCGCCCTTTCCACCACGGTTTCTATGGACAGGATCTGCTGGATAAAAAGAGCCTCATCCAGAAGAGGCGGGATATCGCCCAGTGCTTGCTGCAACAGGGTGCGATACAGGGGGGCAAAGGTGTGCAGATAGAATTCCAGCTCTCCGCCAGCAGCTTGACTCTGGGCGCAGATCTCCCGTTCCAACTCCTGCCGCAGGGCATAGAGTGGTTCAGGCGGAATGCGGTTATTAAGAAGCTGACTGTGCAACTTGGCAGCAAGTTGCTTGGTGTATTCCGGCTCTATCTCCCGAACAGCGAGAGTATCAAAATAATCAAAGCAGAAAAACTGTATCCCGCTCTCAGCCTGTTGCCGGAGATATTCACAGACTGCTGCCGGGCTATCTTTCCCTATGGTCCATGTGGTCAGCAGCTCTCTCTTCTTCATAGAGCTGGATGGCGGTCTTTTACCCCGGCCCGTTGCTCCACATTCCAGGCAGCCCGCAAAAGCGCCTCTTCATGGAAATGGGTTGCCTGCAACTGCATCCCGATGGGCAGGTCATCACTGGAAAACCCGCAGGGAACTGAGAGACCAGGTGTTCCGGCCAGATTCGCAGAGATGGTAAGGATGTCGGACAGGTACAGGGACAACTGATCCCCGCTCTTCTGCCCGAGTTTCCAGGCCGGTGTCGGGGTAACCGGTGAGGCCATTACATCGCATTGGCTAAAGGCCTTGGCAAAATCATCCTTGATCAGGGTGCGCACCTGGGAGGCCTTTTTATAATAGGCATCATAATAGCCAGCAGATAGGGCATAGGTCCCGATGAGGATCCGCCGTTTCACCTCATCACCAAAACCCTGGGAGCGGGTCTGTTTATACATATCAATCAGGTTGTCCGCATCAAGATCCCGCTTACCGTAGCGAACCCCGTCAAAACGAGCCAGATTGGAGCTTGCCTCTGCCGGGGCAATCATATAATAGACGGCCACGCAATACTGGGTATGGGGCAGGGAAACTTCCACGATCTCGGCACCAGCCTCTTTGAGCATATCAATACCGGAACGGACCGCCTTTTCCACCTCATGATCCAGTCCTTCACCAAAGTATTCCTGCGGGATTCCCACCCGGACACCCTGCATGCCATCCTGAAGAGAGGCTGTATAATCAGGCACATCCAGCTTGATTGAGGTGGAATCACGGACATCATGACCGGCAACCGCGTTCATCATCAAAGCGCAATCCGCCACATCCTTGGTCAACGGCCCGACCTGATCCAAAGAGGAGGCAAAGGCAATCAACCCGTAGCGAGAAACTCGGCCATAGGTGGGTTTCATGCCCACCACTCCGCAAAGGGAGGCAGGCTGACGAATGGAACCGCCGGTATCCGAGCCCAAGGATCCCAGGCATTCTCCGGCAGCTACCGAGACCGCAGAACCGCCGCTGGAGCCACCTGCCACGTACCCAGCCTTCCAGGGGTTTTCCGGTACCTTGTCCTTGTAGGCGCAGTTCTCATTAGTGGAGCCCATAGCGAATTCATCCATGCTCACCTTGCCCAAGAGCACAGAGTCGGCGGCCTTCAGCTTTTTAACCACGGTGGCATCATAGGGCGGGACAAAGCCTTCCAGCATCTTCGAACCGCAGGTGGTGGGCATGGTTGCGGTGCAGAGCACATCCTTGATGGAAAGCGGCAGCCCGCAGAGCATGCCGCCCTGTCCTGCCGCCAATTTTTTATCCGCAGCTTCCGCCGCTGCCAATGCCTGATCCTTATGCAGGCTCAGGTAGGCCTTGACCTTACCCTCGACCTGATCAATACGGTTTAGGATGGATTCGGTTAAGGCAACCGAGGTGATTTCACGCTCAGCCAGCTTGTCTTTTGCCTGTTGCAGGGTAAGGTTATATAAATCCATGAGTGTCTTTATTATCGTTTTCAGCTGTTCCCGGCGCTAACACACCGATCTGTTTATTTCCCCGTTTATCCCCCAAGGCAGCGGAATATCTCCCGGTGCTTGGGTAAGGAAGCCGTTCCTACAATACCAGCACCTTGCTGGCAACACAACCTCTTTGCTGCAAGTTTTTAGCGCTGCTTGTTTCTGGAAACAGACTCTATCCCGTTATCTGTAATTTTTATTACACCCTTTTTATAGAGACTGCCGATTGCCTGCTTAAACACTTTTTTACTTACTTGAAACACCTTTTTTATATCTTCAGGGGAACTTTTATCGTTAAACATAGATTGCCCACCAGCTGCCTGAAGATGTTCCAGAATCTTTTCAGTGGTTGAAGGAATATGTACGCCTTGATTCGGTTGCAAAGAAATATCTATTTTTCCATCTTCTCTAACAGATTGTATATATGCTTTGAGTTTTTTCCCTTCTTCGTAATCCTCATAAATCTGATTTTTATACACCAACCCTATATATTCATTATTTATGGCTACTTTTATCCCCACATCAGTAAAGGCATATATCTCTACATCTACTTTTTGCCATTGAGTAAACACTCCCGGCCCAACTGTTTCTTTCAAATGCTCATAATTATTTTTCATTTTTCCACCTTATTTGTCTCTTTTCTTCTAGAACGTAGGCCTCTCTTTAAGGTGAAGAATATACACCGATGCCGGGCTGCTGTACAGGATTACCGGAGTTACGGTGGGTACCCGGCTTGCGGGAGATGGACAAGGGTAGTGGGAGGTGACGCAGGGAAAACGTAACAGGAGCGGGTACAATGCAATTTCCCTGTGGGGCTGGGGAGATCGGGAGGAAGGCGAGAGAGTTACAGGGAGCCTTGAAGTGAGGCGGTTGATTACCTTTCAATAGCAATGGGGGACTCCCCTGTTTCTACTTAAACAACTTGTTCGACAATAAGATTATTTTGCGTATCTTTCTTAAAATAGTCAGTTTCTTGCACTTGAATATCAATATATTTTTCAATAATTTCAGGGAGCAAATTGTCAAGTTGTAATTCTGCACCAATATTTTGAGCTTTCTCTTCCTCCTTTTTTATACACTCAATAAAGCGCAACGTATTTATCTTCCGTCCATAAGTAATACTTTCTGATTCTTTAAATATGTTTTTATAATAATTTCCAGATAAATCTGTAGAATATTTCATCTCATCTAGATATATGTCATCATAAATTAAATTTTCAAGATGAAATATGCCATTGGGTGTTATGTATGCATATGATGAAATTATTTTAGGGTGGTCAAAATTAACACTCTCGCCAATCATCGTCTTTAGGGCACTTCTATTTTCATTAAAATTTTCTATTGCCAAGAGATGTTTTACAGCGAACAGTGAAAGACAATTTTTAAGATTTTCCGTGTAAGTCTGATGAAATATCTTTTCAAATTCATCTATTAAATCTTTAACAATAAAAACTTTTTTACCAAACAAACATTGTAATATCTTCAACCTAAAAGTAAAGTGATATTCAAATTCCGATGAGCCTTCATCAAAAAGATTGACTATATAAGAATTAGACATCTTTTGAGAATAGTAAGCGGAGTAGCCATTTATCATAGCTGTTTTCAATCTCTTTATATTGATATCACCACCCTCCCAAATAAAAACTTTATTTGCTTTCTGTTTCTTAAACTCTTCATCAGTTAAGTGATAAGATCGTATTACACCCTTCAATATATCCAATATTTCCCGAAAGTTATGGTTGCCAATATTGTCAAGCCATTCCCAAAGTGAATTCAATTCATAATTAATCGCTTTTCTATTTATTGATTTTTCACTCCACTGAAACAATAAATGCTTAAAAAATTTTGTTAAAAGAGATTTTTCACCTAACGTTTCGACAATTCTTTCTCTTAATAATTCCAAACGCTGATAACCTAATTTGTTAATATTAAGCCCAACCAATAAATATGATTTAGGTGTTTGCCATGCTCCTGCAGTGTCAAAAAAACAACATAATCTATACGAAGTATCTCTTAGTGTAATTATCGTATCAATATTGAGAGATTCAGTGATTTGACTCAATACAGAAACAGCCATGTTAGGATTTAACTGTGCATATTGGTCTATGTTATCAATTGCAAAAACTAAATTTATATCTTTAAAAATCCTTTTTATATAATTAATTTTTCTATTTAGCGAAGATATTGGATCAGAATGATATGCATCGGTAATTATTTCCCTTTGCCTCATATATTGTTGAGAATTCATTGAAAAAAAAGCATTTCCAACTCCATCCCTTATCAGAAGATCAGCAAACAGCGCTATCTCAATTTTATGCGTTGAATTGTAAAATTCTTCTTGATTAAAAGCATTCCCAAAGCAAGTGAACTCACTCTCTAGCTGTTCATTCAAATATCTAAATATTACTTCTGGAAAATTTTTAGACAAAATATCGACCTTACCTCTACAGTTAAATATTATAGTTTTATAATTACCATCTACACTTTTTGGAAGTATTTCTTTCAAAAAATAATAAAGATATGTTGTTTTTCCTTGACCAATAGGTGCAATTAATTGAATAGTTTTCTTGTATGGCATAAAATCAACCAATCCATCTTCAACTTTTTTTCTAACACCATATTTACTTGTCAACTCTCTCCATGTTGACATGTTTGTCCTTGTAATATCGGATAAAAGTGCAATACTTTCAATTTCTTTAGTCGACCTTTGAGTATATAACTTGATAAAATCTTCATGTGGCAAATTATGAATTTCTCCAAAAATGCTGTCAACTCCAATCCTCTGACCTATTGGATTAGAAAAAGAAAAACGTGTAACATTTTCTTTTTTTTTGCTAAACTTCATATTCACTCCCAAAAATTATGAAATTGCCTATTGCCATTAAACCACTCATCTTGATCCTCTATAATCTTTGCCCCTTTTTTGTTAATCGGAGAAATTAACCATTTGGCATTTGTTTTATCTGCAACATTCAACATAGAATCTCTTATTCTTTTTGCTTTTTCTAAATTATTGGTTAGAGCAAAAATAGATGGGCCTGAACCAGAAATTGAACACGAATATGCGCCAGCTCGTAATGCGGCATTTTTAATAGATTCGTATTTATGAATTGTATCTTTTCTTGAAAGTTCCAAAAAATTATAATCCGATTCAGAAATACAGATACCTGCATTTTCTAAATCACCTTGAACTAAATTATATATCATTCGTGCGGAGCAACTGCCTTGAAAACGCATAAAATGCAATATTTGCTCTACTTTTTTACTTACATCTTCATCAGATTCGATTAACTTCTCGAAGAAGTTATCAACTGACTCTCTCTGCAATAAAGTACTAGCTTTATTATTTAGGACTACTACAGTATAAAAATCACATATATCTACAGGTTGTATCCAACTTCTTGAAATTATATACATCCCCCCCCAATAGCTTGGAACAATATTATCTGGGTAGTAATGATTAGCAATAGCCCCTTCCCCTTTCATCATTTTATTAGCAATTTCAGTAGTACTAACATTAGACTCAAGATCTAATAAAGTATAAACGGCTTTTGCTGCTGCAACACAACTAGCTGCTGAACTACCCAAACCACTTTGCGTTGGCATTCCTTTATACAAGGATAAATTAATTCCAAAATCTAACTCCTGATCATAAGCACAATTTAAATTAGCAGGAACATTTTCATTTAATAAATCTATATTGTAAGGTCCATCTGACTCTATTAATTCTACTGACTTATGATCATTTGTTTTTTCTACTGTTACTACGTCACCTAGATAGTCCAAGCAGTATCCCATTACATCATAAAAAGGACCTATGTTTGCTACTGAAGCTGGCCCAAATGCCATAATTTTATCTTTCATCTTTCTCCTCATTAGAGGTTATATAAAAAAATCTTTCGTCTGCTTTTACTTTAAATTTTATTAAATGCTTATTTGAATCTTTTTGTCTAGAATTTGAATCGCCATAAGTAGATACAGATAAAAATGTAAGTACTTTTCCAGAAGCTTTCGCTCCTTTTTTCCCACTTTCTATATTCTCTACAGTAACATTAATTTCAAAATCGATTGTCCCATCACTTCCTCCTAATAATTTAAAAGGAGGTGGCTTTTCATAATATTGATTAGCTTGTGCAATACCTTGCCCTATTGACACTAATGAGTCTCGTATGAAGTCTTCTAATTTCATTTTTTATATCCCTAATATCTACTTCGCTGCCCGATAAACATGACAAACACACAACTTCTCCATAACAAATCAGCTGTTAATCCGCAAAAATAACAAGATAATGAACTCATATTTAAAGAAGTGTCTCTCTGCTAGCCCGACAAAATTTATTGCTCTGTTTAAAACATTTTTTTTATCTACATAACAGCAGGTTGATCAACTCATAAAGTTGATTTATTACTATCTCTGACGCACTTATATCTCTCCTTGAAGAAAAAGGGGTTGCAAAACTACATAATATATCTGCTTAAAATATTCCCTAATGCTTGTCAAGAAATAACAATTTAGTTTATCGAGGGAAAAAGAGAGGATACGCATTTTTCTTCTTCTGCGACAAAGAAATTTCACCGAAGAAGCTATTTTTATAAATCGATAAAAAATTTGTCACTCAGCTCATAAAAAGAAAAAAACGCCGAAAAAGCCCTCTTGGAGACGAGAAAATCTTGGCATATACGGCAATGGAAAGAGACGGGTCGGAGCGGATAAGGGTGGAGACTCAGCAGGAGAGAAGATTTAAGTTTGCGGAAAAAGCCCGGAGTGTTAGGAATTCGCAGAAAAAATAAAAGTCAGGGCTTTTCTGCCATATTAGCCATATATAAAAATTTACCCTTCCCTGTGAACCCGCCAACGGCTTCCTCTTTTACAAGCCTTAACCCATCCGACCAAAGCATTTTAATCGATTGTAGGGTATACAAAATCATCTCATAAAAGAGGGTTATAATCTAAAAACTTTTTCCTCAAGAGGCAGAAACATTGAACTATGACTTCGACCGAATAATAGACAAAAAAGGTACAAATTCAGTAAAATGGGAGTTCATGGAGTTCCTCGCTAAGGATGCCGACAAGGACACCCTGCCTTTCTGGATAGCAGACATGGATTTTATGTGCCCGCCGCCTCTGCTTGAAGCCATTAAAGAACGTGCCGACAAGTTTACCCTTGGATACAGCATGGCTGATGAAAAATATCACGAGGCTGTCTGCAATTGGATGGAACGACGTTTTAGCTGGAACATAAATGCTTCTGATATATTCATAAGTCCCGGCGTGGTGAATGCCGTCAAAAATCTGATCCTTAGCCTGACCGAAGCGGGGAACGGAATCATTATTCAAAACCCGGTGTATTACCCGTTCTCAGCCATCATTCAGCAGACCGAGCGCACCTTGGTTAATAACGCCCTGATAAACAATGATGGATTCTATGAAATAGACTTTCAGGATCTGCAACTCAAGGCTAAAAACCCGGCAAACACAATGCTGCTCTTATGCAGTCCCCATAACCCGGTGGGCAGAGTCTGGACTGAGCAGGAACTGAGACAGGTTGCAGAAATATGCCTGGAAAACGACGTTATCCTCGTATCCGATGAAATCCATTTCGACCTGCTGAGAAAAGGCGTCACCCACATTCCCCTTGCCGGACTCTACCCTGAAGAAGACACGATTATTACCTGCACCGCACCAAGCAAGACCTTTAATACCGCCGGGCTGCAGATCTCAAACATCATCATCAAAAACAAAACGTTTCAACGAAAATGGTCTGAGATTACAGGCCCGGAATTCCCCTCACCACTTGCTCTTGCAGCAGTAACGGCAGCTTATAACAAGGGGGAAGAATGGTTGGAACAGCTGCTTGTTTATCTGGATGAAAACTTTTCTTTTATGGATCACTACATCAAGGAAAAAATACCCAAGGCAAAATTCTCAATCCCTCAAGGAAGCTACCTGGCCTGGATTGATTTCAGCCCTTACGGGTATGACGACAAGGAACTCGATAGAATACTTATTAAGGAGGCCAATGTCCTGCTTGAGCCGGGTACCATATTTGGGCCGGAAGGTTCGGGGTTCCAACGGATTAATATAGCCTGCCCGAAAATTACTCTTCAGCAGGGACTCGAAAGAATATCTACAGCTTTACACGGTTAGCCCGCATTTCTAGCAAGTCGGGAGAGGCAGGACACACGGCGTATCGTGCCCGTTTATTTAATATTGTCGTAATGTCCACCAATGGCAAAAATCGAGATGCTCTGCTTATCAAAGGTGTAGATCAGGCGATCTTTATGGGAAATCCTTCGTGACCACAGGCCGGTAAGATTATGTTTGAGCGGCTCTGGTTTTCCAAGGCCCTGAGCAGGATCGTTTCGTTGCATTTCCTGGAGAATACGACAGAGGTTATTATGCACCCTTTTGTCCTTGCTTCGCAGTTTTTCGTACTCAGACCATGTTTTACCTTCAAATATTATTGATCTCATCAAGCTGCTCCTTGGATGGAGAATAGCCCTTTCCTGTACGATGTGTTTTAAAAGATTGCTGGATCTGTTGAGTGAGTGAGATGTTTTGGAGAACGTACAGTGTTTCCTGGATTTGTTCCCAATCTTCCGCCCCGATGATCACAAAATCTTTGCCACGCTTGCGGGTCACCCGTAGCGGCTCGTGATTCGTGATACTTTGGTCTGCGCAACTTTTCAAAGTGGCTCTAAATTTATTTGCTGTAATTTCACGCATGGCTATGTACCCGAGTTGGTGGTTTATAATAAACTTACGTACTGTAGTACAGTACATTATAATCAAATGCATATCAAGCCCTGAATAGAATCACTTTTTGTTCACACTTCTGAACGAATCATGTTGATTACCTCCAAATTTAAAGGAAAGCATCCTGGAAAAAGGTCATCAATCCAATTGAGGAGGAATGAATGCTGGAGAACAAAGTTGACATAAGCATCTCCCCTCAGCACCAAGATGTCTACAGTTAGCATCTATCACCCTGAGTGTTTTCATAGTATTATAATCAATAGAGTCAGAACCATAGATACAATCCTCTACCTCTGTTGTTGATTGCAAGAGATGATCTACAACTTTTCCTTTGATAATCGTAGCCGTGCCGCCCATTTTAATGCTCTCCTGATCAGTATTTTATTCTTACGCAATCAATAGGGTCGACTCGATGGATTTTAAAATCCTCATTGCGGTAAAGGCGAGGCTTTTCCGCCCCACTCTGTAGGGTACTGTGCCGCTTCATATTTTCAAGGCCATATCACCCAACCTCCACCGCCTCAATCGCACTGCCGTCAGTGAGCAGAAGGTAGGACTTCAGCTTGGGCATTTTTTTGATCTCCGCAAGCTGCCGATACGCCCTGACCTGCTCAATTCCTTCGGCCCGTTTCTCCTCCATACCGCGCTTCCCCTCCTTTTTCTTACTGTATTTCAGCTCAAAGAGAAACTGATAGCGCACCTCAATGGGGTTGCGCTCCAGCAGGAGGATATCCGGGTAGCGGTTGTTCACCTCGGCCTCGCTCTGAATAAAATAGACCTCGGACTGGTACAGCAAGGTCAGGATTACAGCCTTGATGTGCTTTTCATCCATACGCATGAAATCACGGTTGGAAAAGAGAGCCAGCACTCTGCCGATTTCCTCAATCAGCGGCTTGATATTATTATGCAGGGCCAATTCGGCGACAGCGTTTTCAACAGCGAGACTTGAAACTGTGATCCGGCTGCGCCGCTCAATTTCCGCTCTGAAATAATCATAATACAGCTTCTGAATAACATAATTGGGCACCTTGTAGCGGTACTGACTGAGCACGGTGCCGCTGAGAGTGATAAAACCCATATACAAGAGCAGGCTGATAAAATCGTTGCGTTCAAAGGGCTTGTTCATGTCCAGGTCAAGTTTTCCCTTATGCCGCCCGATGATTTCGCCGTTGACGATCAGTTCTTCAAGAGTTTGGAAATTACTCTCTCGGTCGCCGATCCCGAAGAGTCGCATGATCTTTCCGTAATCCGAGGCAATATTGTCATCCAGCATCTGCTCTGGCCAGCGACATTCTGCTGTATCAAAACGGTCGATGAAATACAGTACCATATCGGGATTAAATACCTTCTCGACGGCGCGACTGCTGAACAGGTAGCCGTTATACCAGTTTCCGAGGATCCGCATGACCTCTGGAGCGTCAAGTCCGCAGGCATCAACAAGTGGCCGGGTCAACTCTTCCGTTTCCTGACGAGTAAATCCCATAGCCTGATTAAATTCCTTATCAAAGGAAAGATTTTTGCCGATATTGAAGCCGCTGGTCATGCTGTCCAGAGTGATGGAGGTTACACCGGTGATAAAGAGGCGATCCACTGTTCCCCGGCCTGCCGCGATTTTGATCGTCTCATAAAAGGCCCGAACAACGCCTCCCTTGCCGATGATTTCCGTGAACATTTCCAGACTCTCACCAAGAACAGCATTGGCGAAATGGTCGTACTCGTCAATGAGCAGATAGATTTTTTTTTCCCGGCAGAGGCGAAACAGGCAGTCCACCTTTTCCTGCGGACTTTCTTTGGCCCTGATCTCGGCGGCAGCCTCAGGGCCGTAATCATATCGCTCCAGAAAATCAAGTAGACAGGTTTCAACCCTGCCGGTAAAGTTGCGGAGAACGATTGCAACATTGCCAGTGGCTATCCCGCTGAAATCAAAGGAGAGAACCTGGTAGCTATTGTGTAACGGAGTGGGATTTTCCCCTACGGCAAGGTGGCCGAAAAGTGCATCAAATTCTTCTTTGAAGTTGATATCATAATAATACCACAGACTGGAGATGAAGAGACTCTTGCCGAAGCGGCGAGGACGGAGCAGAATATTGTAGCTGCCATTTTCTTCCAAGGCGGCAATATACTCTGTTTTGTCAATATAGAGAAAATCCTGAGTGATAATTTTTTCAAAATTACTCTCACCGTATGGCAGTTTCATATTGTTTTTCTCAAAGATTAATGGGTGAACGGGTCAATGCAGGATGGGCACGGAAAAATAAACCAAACAAAAGCAACATCAATGACAGCGAGGTGATCGGCAGATGATGACCAGGAAAATACATTGCACACCCTACAGGGCTACAGGGCTGATTTTTTGTGGTTTTGTTAGGAGCACGGCGGGCCGTGCCCCTAACGCCACCCGGCGCAATGTGCAAAAAAAGCACATTACATCCGCAACACCACATGCTCCATATCCGCCTCTGATCGATCATGACTGATACTGAAACCCAGCTTTGTCACCAACCGAATCATTTCATTATTATTACGAAGTATATCCCCTTCCATCGTCTGCAACCCATGACTACGGGCCGTATCAATGAGATGACGCATCAAGAGATGAGCAAGCCCCTGACGCTGCCATTTATCGGAAATAACAATGGCGAACTCGCAGCTCCTGCCGTCTGGGTTAATGATATAGCGGGCAACCCCGATCTGGGTTTCCTTGCCGTCCTGCTCCACCACCGCAATCAGGGCCATTTCCCGGTTATAATCAATCTGGGTGAAGCTGGTTAGCATCTGCGGGCTCAGCTCCGCAAGGGACTGCATAAAGCGAAAGTACTTGGACTGCTCAGAAAGATTACGGACAAACTCCTGCTCAATATCCGCATCCTCGGGTCGGATAGGCCGGATCACCATGTCGGTTCCATTGGGCAATTGCCGTGTGGTCACAAGATGGGCCGGATAGGGATAGATGGCCATATGACTGTAGCGATCAGCGGTCTGGATATGATAATCCACCACAATACGGGCATCCACAGCAATGGCTCCCTTTTCATCCACGATCAAAGGATTGATGTCTAATTCCTTGACTAGGGGCAGCTCACAGGCAATCTCTGAAACCCGCAATAACACCTGCTCTAGAGCTTCGATATCTACCTCAGGCATATGACGAAAGGCTCCCAGCAGCTTGGATACCCTGGTTCGACTGATCAGATCCCGTACCAGCCGTCGGTTCAAGGGAGGTAAAGTCACAGCCCGATCACCCATCACTTCAACGGAGATGCCACCCGCACCGAAGGTAATCACCGGGCCAAAGACCGGATCAGTAACCAGACCGACCAGGAGTTCCCTGCCGTTGGGCCGCTGAAGCATAGGCTCAATGGTTACCCCGTCAATCCGAGCATCAGGACGATTCTTCTTCACCTCGTTGAGCATCTCGTTATAGGCGCTGCGCGCTGCCTGAGCATTAGAGATCCCCAGACGAACCCCACCGGCATCAGATTTATGGGTTATATCCGGCGAATTGATCTTCAGGGCAATGGGAAAACCAATGCTTTCCGCCTGGACCAGGGTCTCATTGGGAGAACGGACAATACTGGCGCTGGCCGTAGGAATTCGAAAGGCATGGAGTACGGCCTTGGATTCAGCCTCACTCAGGATCTTCCGCCCCTCGCTCAACACGCTCTCAATAATCAGACGCGCTCCTTCAACATCCGGTGCCCGATCTCGTGACATGGGACCCGGTGTTTCCAGCAGCAGTTTCTGGTTACGGCTATAGTTGACCAGATAGGAAAAGGCATCCACTGCGGTTTCCGGGGTATTAAAGGTAGGGATATCCGCCTCGCGGAGAATGCGGCGACCTTCCGCCACCTGAACCTCGCCCATCCAGCAAGTCAGTAGGGGTTTGCCGCCGGTTTTCAGAGCAACCAAGGATTCTGCCACCCCGGCAGGATCGGTCATGGCTTGGGGTGTCAACAAGACCAGTAATCCGTCCACCCCGGGATCCTTCATGCAGATCTGCACAGCCTGGGTATAACGCTCCGCAGTTGCGTCCCCAATAATATCCACCGGATTCCCTTTAGACCAAGTAGGCGGAAGAACCTCGTTCATCTTACTCATGGTCTCTTCGCTCAACTCGGCCAAGGGCAGGTCCAGATCAGCCAAGTGGTCTGTGGCCATCACGCCGGGGCCGCCGCCATTGGTTATGATCACCAGTCGTTCGCCACCCGCCTTGATAGGATACGTCAAAGTACCAGCAGCAGAAAAGAGGTTGGCAATGCGCATGCCTCGTACCACACCAGCCCGACGCAAGGCGCTGTCAAAGACATCGTCTGCTCCGACCAGAGCACCGGTATGGGACATAGCTGCTTTGGAGCCGCTGGCATGACGCCCCACCTTGAGGGCGATAACTGGCTTGATCCGGGCTGCGGCCCGCAATCCGCTCATAAAGGAAAGCGCATCATGGATACCCTCAATATAGAGAAGAATGCTCTTGGTTTTCGGGTCACTGACCAGATAATCGAGAATATCGCCAAAATCAATATCAGCGGAGATCCCCGTGGAAACCACAGCGGAAAAACCGATATTATTGGCTGCTGCCCAGTCCAGGATGGCCGTACACAGAGCACCGGATTGGGAGACTAGGGCAATACTCCCCTCATCGGCATTTCCTTTATTAAAGGTGCAGTTGAGCCCGGTGCTCGGTCGCATCAGACCTAAGCAGTTGGGCCCCATAACACGCATACCGTAGCGATGGGCATTTTCTACCACAGCCCGTTCCAGCTTCATCCCCCGAGGGCCGACTTCGCGAAAGCCTGCCGAAATGACCACGGCATCCTTGATGCCGTACGTACCACAGGCCTCAATGATGCTAGGCACGGTTGCTGCCGGGGTAGTAATAACCGCAAGATCAACCGGTTTTCCGATGCTCTTCAGATCAGGAAAGGCCTTGCGTCCCTGTACCTTTTTATGCTTTGGATTAATCGGAAAGACATCGCCTTTAAAACCGCCTTCGATCATATTCTTAAAGACCAAGTTACCCACCGCTCCCTCGCGGTCACTGGCACCAAAGACGGCAACTGCGTCCGGTTCAAACAGTTTATTCAGATAATGCTTACCCATGATTACTCGCTGGTTGAATTTTTCTTGTCCAAATACTTTACTTTTTACTGTGGAGAACACAAGGATACAGAAAGAAAAAACCCTCTCTCCTGTCCGCCAAAACTATAAATGAGAGCCGAAATACACTCTGCACGGCTACAGATTGAGCGCAGGATTGTAAAATCCATTATCATTGATTGACATCTCCTTAGTTTCACCCTACATTGTCCGAGTTGATCTATCGTAACAATCCGTAACAGTAACTTCACACAATTTACTTCACGCAACTTCCTTACCAGATAAGGATTATTATGTCTTTTTCAAAGCAACACGGGGTGGTTAAAAATATCAAAAATTTTCTGGCAAATTTCTTCCGCTCTCCGAAAAAAACCGTCTCGTCTACGGAACAGGACCGGGAGGAGCAGGCATCCTCGACCGGAGGAGACAGTAAGAAGAATTCCCGTCAGGAAGAGGCCGCTCGGCAAACAACCTCTGAGAAACAACCGTACTTAGGAGGAGATTCCGAAGACATGGCCCAAGGATTTCTTTCCGCCGGGTTTGCTTCTTCTTCGAGCAGTACAGGTAATGATCAAAATAATGATCGAAATAATACCCAAAAAAATAACCAAGAAACAGTCGAACAGGATGAGCCTGAGACTACTCCCGACGATCTGATTACGGGCGGACTCTATGCTGTTCAAGAGCAAAAAGATGCCCCGTATTGGCTAGCAAAGGTAATGTACAGCGAAGAACATGTCGTTCATGTTATTTGCTATGCGGAACGCCCTGAGCAACTCTCCTCTGCAATTACAGAACAGGACTTGACCGTCGGGCTAAACAGAGAGGACTGCTCATTCGGCATTGATCATCTTCCCCTGCCCAAATCTGATTTTATCGCCAATACGGTCTTTCTCGGCCAACGCCCCCTGACCGAAAACGATTTTGCAGGCTATCGGATTTATGCAGACTCTGTTTTCGACTGCCTTGATGAACAAGCTCCTGATTGGCTGAAAAAAGCTGGCTCTTATGCAGCTTGGCGTTATGACCATAATGCTATGGCAGCCCTTGTGGATCGCTATCTTATCGGGGTTGATCTGCTCAGAGACAGCAAAAAATCCCTGTACTGGCTCAATCGACTTGTCCATGCGGAGAAAGGGCTTGTTCAGCCCGGAGAATCCATTACAGAAGAACAACAGATCCTCACCGGCGGTATTTACGCTTGCCCGCAAGAGGACGAAAGATACCGTATCTGTAAAGTCGTGTTAAAAGATAAGCATGGCGTACAGCAGCTTGACTTCCCTTCCCTACTTGGCCAGCTTCCCGAAAAACTGCATCCGATCCAGATCGTTGAGCAGGCATCGGCACGACGTACAGGCAAGCCCCCTTCGCTCTCCCATGCTTCCCTTGATGCCACGAGTTTTCTTGCGCAATCGCCTCTTTTCCTCGGGCTCTTACCGGTTACTGTTGATGAACTCCACTGCTACCGAGCCCATCTTCGGAAAATGTTTAACGGGGCGGAATTTCGGGAAAACGCCTGGAAAAACCTTCAAAAAAGGGCAGCTAAAGGCGAGATACAGGCACAAATGGATGTGGCGTATCGTTATATCGACGGTGACTCGCTCTGGGAGGTCAAACGAAATATCCCTGAAGCTATTCACTGTTTTTCAGAGGCGGCTAATCAGGGGCACGGGCTGGCAGCCTATACCCTGGCACTTCTTTTTCAGCAGGGAGAAGAAGGAATCCCGCCTGATCCAAAATTAGGTCTTGAATGGCTCATTTATTCGGCACAACTCAACTACGGTTTAGCCCAGCTGCACACTGCGGACTGTTATCGACAGGGCAGAGGCTGCACAGCGAATTCCGCTCTTGCTCATGCCTGGTATTCTCTAGCGGTTTCGGCAGATAATGATTTGCCAGCAGACGCAAAAAAACGGGCGGAACAACGCAAAAACGAAATAGAGAGTACTTGCTCTGCCGAACAAATGGCTGAGGCAACACAATATTTTCAGGAACTTTTTCAGCAGTTGCATAAATCATCCTGATGTCAACAACCTCAACCTTAATATGAACCTGAACAATACAATGCCTGAAATACTTTTTCCGACCAACGAATATTCCGATGATGTTGCCGTTATTCAGCATGATGGCCGAACGATCCTCCTGGTCGGAACCGCTCATATCTCGCAGCAATCCGCTGATCTGGTCAAGGAGATTATTGATCAGGAGCAACCGGATACAGTATGCATAGAGCTGGATGAAAAACGCTATGCTGCTCTGTCCAACCCGCAGCAATGGAAGAATTTGGACCTCAAACAGATCATCCGAAAAAAGCAACTTTCCACTCTGCTGGTGAACCTCGTCCTAGCCTCGTACCAGAAAAAATTGGGAGGAAAACTCGGTATTCAGCCGGGAACAGAACTGCTCACAGCAGCCACGGCAGCAGAAGCACATAATATCCCGGTAGAGCTCTGCGACCGGGACGTGCGCATCACTTTACGCCGCGCCTGGAAAGCAACCTCGCTGTGGAAAAAATTTTACATGATGGCAACGCTGCTGGCCTCCCTTTTTGACGAAACGGAACTGGATGAGGAAAAGCTGAAAGAGTTACGCAGCAAAGACGTGTTGTCAGAACTCATGAAGGAGATCGGCACAGCCCTGCCAGCAGCCAAAGAGGCCCTTATTGATGAGCGCGATATCTTTATGGCAGAAAAAATCAAGCAGGCTACCGGAAAACGTATCATTGCTGTGGTCGGGGCAGGCCACATGGAGGGGATTCAACGCGTTTTTTCGGAGGAAAATAGCTCCAGAATGGAAGAAATAAACACCATTCCTCCGGTGTCCAAGGGCTGGAAGTTCTTCGGTTGGTCTATTCCGGCGGCGATTTTGCTTTCTCTCGTTGCTATCGGCTTCCGACAGGGAGCAGATGAGGCCGGGGCCAATGCCCTGTACTGGATTCTGGCCAACGGAATACCTTCAGCCATCGGCGCAGTGATCGCCTTTGCCCATCCTGCCACGATTCTTTCTGCCTTTGTTGCAGCCCCGATTACCAGCCTGACCCCAGTCATCGGAGCCGGTTATGTCTGCGCCTTTGTCCAGGTTATGACCTGCCCCCCTGTCGTCAAAGAATTTGAAGGGGTGGCCAATGACATTGTTACCCTGCGCGGATGGTGGCGCAACAAACTGCTTCGGGTTTTCCTGGTCTTTATGATGACTGGTTTCGGTTCTGTTATCGGCACTTGGGTCGGAGGGTACCGGATCATCTCCAATCTATTCGCCTAGCCGCTCCTCTTTCCCGCAGCTTTTTCGGCACAAAACATAGGGGCGGTTCGCGAACCGCCCCTACAGGAAGGCTCCTCGACTCATTCCATCCCTTACCTTATCTTACTTTTATTCTTCCTTTTCTACTTTCGGTTCCCCTTCTTTTCTCTCCTGCGTGCCCCATGTGCTTATAATATTAATGATCTTCTCTTTTTCCTGTAAAGAAAGATAATTAGGATCACCGGTGCTCTCCACCATGCTGTTGACAATACTTGTCCACTCCTCTTTATTCCTCTCTACCCGTTGGATTCGCGCCAAATCATGACAGACATTGCATTTATTATCAAGTAAGGGATGGATGCTTTCTGAATCATCAAAGTTAAGTCCTCCCTGCTCGCTACTTTTAGTCAGTTTACGGGTACTGAGAAAATGAACTATCTCTTTCTTCTCCTGTGGAGTCAAAAAATTCGGATTGCCTGTTATCTCCACCATACTGTTTACTGTTTCAAGCCACTGCTTTTCATTCTTATGCACCCGCAAAACTCTGTCCAAGGCATGACATCCGGCACTGCACTTGAGGGCAACAAGGGCCTTAATCCTATCTGAAGGCTCTGAGATAACTTTTTTCTCAGGCGGGTTTTCGACCTGCCCATTTTGTCTAATATGAGTTAAAAAATAAACAATATCTTCGGCTTCCTGGTCAGAAAGAAAATCAGCAGCTCCATTGGTTTCAGTCATTCTGCTGACGGTCTCAGTCCATTCCTGTCGACTTTTTTTCGCCCCAAAAATTCTGTCCAGATTATGACAGATACTGCATTTCCGACTGACTAAACTGCGCCCAATTTCCATGCGGAGCTTGTCTTTTTCCTCACCCTGCCTTTTTTGCTGCTGCTGCACCAAATAACCGACAATCTGTTTCACATCAAAATTCGTTATATTGGGGTAATCCAGTTCTGCCATTTTATGAATGGTATGGGTCCAGGCGACATCAGATTTATAACTTTGGTATACCCGCTCAAGGCTATGGCATTTGCTGCATTTTCTGTTGGTGATTTTCTGCCCTATTTCCACGTTCAGGATCTCATCATCCACATCGGACAAAACTGCATATTTATAATCAGAGCGATGAAGTGCATAATAGCCAGCCGTTATACCGGTCAAGCCAAAGGAAAGTCCGAAGATAGCCAAACCCAGCATAATGAGTTTCGTGCTGAGCTGGGCATGTCTTCTGGCTATAACGACCTTAATCATAATCAGTGGGACAAGAAGCAATGCCAAGATAATATGAATCATTGCCCGAGCCGGGAGTTCCTCCTGAAAACCACCTGCCTTAATCACCATGAAGACCAGCATAGCGGCGAAAAGAACAAGAAACAGATATCCGAGGATGCGGTGTAGAAGTATCCAGCCTTTTCTTCTGGGACTGTCCTTGACCTTTCCGGTCATTTCCAGCATGATAAGGACGGTTACTCCGCCGATAACAACCAACAGCGTTGCTAACATTGATGAAAAATGGGGATGCATAACACCTACCTTGTTCTTTCCTTTTTGATCTGCTCAAGCAATTTGCCAGAACGGTCTCGACTCATCCACATACGGTTACGATCCGGCGAATCTAACGAATTCGGCGCAGGAACAATTTTATTTGATTTCTCCAGAGGAATGCCCTCCCTGATGCGGCCCTGAAAGAGCTTCTCCAAATCATGACATGACCTGCATCTGCGGGAGATAAGCGTATGCACATCTTCCGGCATCTCCGAATTCACAGTTTTCTCTTGTGAGAAAGACTACCCCCTTTGAAGCAACCAATCAATCATATTATCAATTATCTTCTTCCGTTCCCATGCTGTCTTATCTGCACTGAATACCCTGCCCAGATCATGGCATATCCCGCATTTTCATCTCAGACGCAGAGCGAAATCCTGCTGGATGAAAGATATAGTATCCTATTGTAACGCCGATAAAGACGAAAATGAAACCAAATAGTAACGTTCCTATTAAAATCAAACTAAAAAAAATTGAACATGCGGCTTTATGAGAAACAGCTTAATGAGGATAAGGGCAAGCAGAAGAGCCACAACCAGCGCAAAAAGAAAAAAAGGAGATAGCCGAAGATCCGACGAATCCCTTTTTTTTCGGTCATTTCAATCATCACAAGGAGAGCGGCACCGGCAATAACCAGTAACAAGGCCACGAGCATGGAAGAGAATTGAGAAAGCATAAAAATGTGCGTCAGTCAGGCTACCCGCATCAGGATTTCAACATGCAAAAGACACCTCATATTTTTTGTTTTATTCTATATCGTTAAGCTAAATCAACACCGGTAATTCGCGCCAGCTCAGAATCGAGGGCCGCCAAATCCGTTCGATCAAGGTCATGGACAGAATCTCTACCGCAGCTGCGGGCAACGGATTTTACATCCTCGGTCGTGGCCGTAATAAACTGGACAATGCGATTTGCCCCCAACTCCACATCAAGCCGCTTACGCAGTTTTTTATCCTGAGTTGCAATGCCATGCGGGCAATTGCAAAGATGACATTGACGGAGATAGGTACAGCCTAAAGCAATCTTTAACGCCCCGCCCATGTAGACGCCTTCCGCCCCTAAAGCAAGGGCCTTGGCAACATCTCCGGCATGACGAATACCACCTGCCGCAATCAGGGTCACCCGATGAAAGAGCTCCTCCCGCCGAAGAAAATCGGCAACCCTGGGCAAGGCATAGATCAACGGCAAGCCGACATGATCCTTCATGGTAACAGAGGCCCCACCAGTCCCGCCTTCACCGCCGTCAATAACCAATACATCGGGAATATATTCCTGCTTAAAAATAGCCTTCAGGTCATCCTCCAGATGTCCCCCGGCTATTTTTACCGCAATGGGCTTTCCCTGGGTAAGCTCACGGAGTTCAAAAATCTTCGCAGATAATTCCCCGCCGCTCCGTATATCCGCATGGACTGCTGGTGAACTCACAGCCTCCCCTATGGGAATTCTCCGAACAGCAGCAATATCAACACTGACGTTTGCTGCGGATAACCGCGCCCCTGTCCCTGGATGAGCCCCCTGAGCAAGCTTTATTTCTACCATATCCGCCAACACTAGCCGCTCCGGTGTAATCCCAAAACGGCCCGGAGCATACTGCAAAGTAAGATATTGGGCAAGCTCCCGCTCCTCATCCAACATTCCTCCTTCTCCGGTATTAGCGATGGTTCCTGCTCGGGAAGAGGCCAAGGCTAGGGCCATCTTCGCCTCTTTGCTTAATGCCCCGTACGACATCGCAGCATTGAGAATTGGAATTTTAAGAATAATAGGTTGTTGAGCTGTCTTTCCAAGCACAAGCTCAGTGGTCACCTCAATCGTCTCAGAGAGCGGCAACTTGGCAATTATGGCAGGACGAAAAATAAGGTTATCCATATTCAGAAAATTCCTTGATGTCCCCTTGCCTTCGCGAAACGGTTCTCCTGTCTCTGCCATCTCCTTAATCATTCGTACTGTGCTGATATCCCAATTCCCGGACTTATCCCGGTCAGCTATTGTATAGTCCATAAACAAATTCGCTGTGGTATTACAAATCGGACAAAAATGAAAATCAAGGCCTCCTGAATGAAGGTAACCGCAAACTGAGCAACGATAAGTTTTCACCAGGAACATCCTCCAACGTTGATCAAGACAAAAAATATCAACGGAAAACGTATACGCATTGCCTCACTCCTTTTTATTTTTTCTTACACGCTGTGCAATACCGGGAAATAAGCCGAGATCTGTATGGGGCAAAAACATAGAGGCCATATACTGATCTTTGAAACCAGGAACTTCTGAGAGTTCAAAACTCGTCATTTTACGAACTACCTCAACAACATCTCGGCGAATATGATTGGAGAGTTCACACATCCAACTTCCAGTCAAGGAACCATTCCCAAGATAGAGAATCTTCTCCGGGTCGACTTCTGGAAGCAGGCCCACACTCATTGCGCTGTCCAGGTCGATATAGGAGCCAAAGCCACCAGCAAGAATGATCCGCTCCAGATCACTCACCTGCAAACCGACCTGCTGAAGCACCGTGGTGATCCCGGCAAAAATAGCCCCTTTGGCCCGAATAAAATTCTCAATATCTACTTCGTTGATCACGATATCATGATCCGCAGCGCACTCGTCCTGCCAGGCAAGGACATACTCTTGCCCACTTCGTCCTTCGCGGATACGAGGATGATCCAGCGGATTGAACTTACCGCTCTGATTAAGGACACCGTGCTCAAACAGGGTCGCCACGATAATGAGCAGACCAGAACCGCATATCCCTATGGGGGCCTTGCCTCCCTCTGTGATATTCATCGGCTCCAGAGTTTCCGGATTCAGGCTGAAATCGCTGATCGCCCCTTCTACGGCCCGAATTCCGTGGGTAATGCCACCACCCTCAAATGCCGGACCAGCAGAACAGGCTGCGCAGGCCAACCAATCTCGGTTACCAATGACAATCTCCGCATTGGTCCCTACATCAATAAATAAGGTCAGCTGCTTTGAGCTGTACATACCCGAGGCCATGACCCCAGCCACGATATCTCCACCCACATAGCTAGAAATAGCCGGATAGACCAAGGAAGCGCAGGTGTCTGAGAGATCAAGATTTATCTCCCGAGCCCGAAAAGAAGGAAAAAAGGTACTGGTCGGGACATAAGGGGCACGACGGATACTGCTCGGATCCAAGTGCAGGAGCAGATGGGTCATGGTAGTATTACCGGCAATGGAGACGGAGTTGATTTCATCCCGCGCCACTGGGGGTTGATCCAATCGATCCAGCATCCTACCTGACAACCTATTTGACAAGGCGGCCTTAGTCTGAGTTTCAGCCTGAGTTTCAGGCTGAGCCTTAGCCAACATCTCCGTGATGAGTTGATTCATGGCCTCGGTCACCAAATTCTGCATCACATCAAGCCCTTTCGGCTTTTCAGCATGAATAATCCTAGAGATCACGTCTTCGCCGTAACTCATCTGGGGATTATAGCAGGAGGCCTCGGCAAGAAATTTTCCTGTCTCAAGATCAATGAGTACCCCGTAGACGGTTGTTGTCCCGATATCAAAAGCCAATCCAAAATTCCGATGGCATTGATAGCCCGGTTGAATATCCAGTAGTCGATATCGTGCCGCTAGATTGACCGGTACCTCCAGAGTGGCTGTGGCCTGAAAACTGTCCTGCCGCAAAGCCTTGCCCAACTTCCGGAGGAACACCAGGCTCTTGAGCTCACACTTTCTGTTATACTGGCCAGACAACCCTTGCAACAGGCGACCGGCATCTGCCCGATTATCGTGGCCAGCCGGTGTGGTAAGTTCAATACATACCTTTTCAACAGAGGGTGACCAGCCTCCTTCCTGTTTAAGCTCTTCTATGTCAAAGATATGCCTACGGGCTTGATGCCGCTTGGGAACCATCGTACCCAACCCTCCCTTACGCCGACTGCTTTCCTCCGGAATACGTACACTGACATCTTCGCAGATCTGCGCACTACAGGCCTGCCGATATCCCTGCTCATAGAACGCAGCTGATATCTTTTCACTTTTACCACCAAGAACCGTTCCCTGCTCAACAACAACTCGACATTTGCCGCAGACTCCGGCACCGCCGCAGGAGGCATTGACGTGCAACCCGGCCTTCCTCGCGGCTTGAAGCAGCTCTGTCCCTGCCTGGACCCTGCTTGTCCTCCCGGTCGGAAGAAAGGTGACCGTATACTCCTGCCGCTTGTCCCCCATCACGTTGCCTCCGTTGCGTACGTCCTGTTCTTTAAGAAAAAATTCCCCTTAAGCTAAATGCTATGCCTATAATTATACATGTTTCTTAAAAAAATCCAAAGGATGTTATCAAATCACACCGAATTCTTTACAGCGAGATGATCCCCTTTGCCCCCCTTTCCAAGAACGTTATCGCTGAAAAACAGAGGCTCCGTTAAAGATGGATATAATCTCACCAAAACGTAATTGCTAAAACTTGACCACAGTCATTTTCTCCCTTGACCTTTTTCTCGACCGCGCTTAAAATCTCGACCAAAGTCAATAATTATCACGAAGCGTTCGTGCTGACACTTTGCTCTTCAGGGCGGGGCAGTTTAATTTCTCAAGAAAAAATCATGGCAGGATTACGAGAACAAAAAAAAAAGGCGACCAGGGCCGCAATTATGGAAGCGGCAATCAATCTCTTCGGTGAACGGGGCTATCAAAGCACCAGTGTTTCCACCTTGGCCAAGGCAGCGGGGATAGGGAAAGGAACCATTTACTCCTATTTTGCCTCAAAGAATGAAATCCTCCTGGCCTTCTGCGAAGAAGAACTGACCTTTATCCATAAAGAAATCCGAGAAAAACTCGACCCCGATGCCCCTTTGGCGGAAAAAATGCTTTTGGTGCTCATGAGCGAATTTCGTTTTGTTACCAAAAATAAGGATTTCGGACGAACGCTCCTCCGAGAACTCACCTTTCCCAAAGAGATCACTATTGATAAATCGAGAATGATTGAGGAACGTTTCCTGAATCTTTTTGTCAAAATATTCAAAGAAGGCCAGGAAAAAGGCCAGCTGCGCCAGGATATCGAGCTGATTATCACAAGCGGACACTTCTACGGTCTGTACCTCATGGCACTCTCAGCCTGGTACTCTGATCGCCTGCATACAGAGGAAGATGTTCGCGAGTCCCTGGAGCTAATGATCGAGCAGGCCCTGACCGGGCTCATCCCACAAGAAATGCCGTTACATGCCGCAAACCGGAACAACGGACCATGAACCCACCTAACCCGAAAACCCTGCGCGGGAAAATCGTCTGGTTTGTCCTCAAGAACCTACCTGGCCTGCTCTTCATCCTTATTTTGCTTGGTGCAGCCCTGATAATCGGTCAGCGGGTTACTGACCAAAAGGCAGCCCACGAGGAGGAGCTGAAAAACGCCACTGCTGTGGAAAATCCGCCGACTAATGTGGTCACTCTGGATCTCAGACCAGCGGTACTGCGAGATAAGATCAGCCTGCCCGGCCTCATAGAGCCCTGGACAAAGCTGGCGTTGATGTCAAAAATCGGCGGCAGCATTGAAGAGCTCTTTGTCAAAGAAGGTGATCATGTTCAACAAGGCCAGCTTATCGCTCGGATTGAAAACGAGGATTACCGGATTGCCCTGGACTCGGCCAAGGCTGCCTATGCTCTGGCCAAGGCTGATTACGACAGGAATAAAACCCTCCGTAAAAAAGGCATTTCCACCCAGGCCAACCTGGATGAGCAGCAATCCAAGATGCGCCAGAGCAAAGCTGCACAGAAAAACGCAGAGCTCGCACTGTCTCGCTGTCGGATTACCGCGCCCATCTCCGGAATTATCAGTGAGCTGAATGGTGAAATCGGGATGGTGGTCAACCAGATGATGCCGCAACCTATTGCTGAAATCCTTCAGATCGACCGGGTCAAAGCGGTGGTTGCTATTCCCGAGGCAGATGTTAACGCAGTACGGCAACTCAAACAAGTTGGTGTAGAAATTCGGTCACTGAATAATGCCCGCTTCCAGGCTCAGGTTCATTTTCTGGCTCCAGCACCGCAAACACTGGCCCATGCTTACCGGCTTGAACTGGCTTTGGATAACCCTGATGAAAAAATCCTTCCGGGCATGTTCCTCCAGGCAAATATCGTTAAACAGAGCAAAGAGGGCATTGTCGCGATTCCTCTGTACACAGTTATCTCCCGCAATGACGAACAGTTTGTCTATGTGGCAGAGGATGGCATTGCCCACAAACGACCGGTGGAAACCGGTTTTACCGAGGGCTGGCAAATCCTCATCCAGAGCGGACTCAACCTTGGAGAAAAAGTCATCATCCAAGGGCACCGCAGCATAGAAGACGGCCAGAAAGTCCGCGTTGTTAAAGAACTCACTGATCTCAGCGAATTCATGCCCTAATGTTTTCAGATCTCTCCAAATCTCTCCTTAATCGACATCTCTCGAACGACACCTGTTCGACAGGTGTCGATATCCTCCATCTCCTCCGTTGATCCGCCTGCGGTGCAGGCTGTAGTAGTCTCTGTGATCTGCACAGCGGGCAGGCAGGAACGCAGCACCATATAACCGACAAGGCCGGAAGCCACTGAGCCCAGAATAATACCGAGCCGCTCATCAAAGGTTATATCAACGCCTGTTTCTTCAAAAGCAAGCGATCCCACAAAAAGACTCATTGTAAAACCGATCCCGCCAAGCGCTGAGGTACCGTACAAGGTCTTCCAGGACATCCCCTTGGGTAATTCAGTCAGCTTACACTGAACAGCAAGCCAACAGATCCCGAAGATACCTATCTGTTTTCCGACAAAAAGCCCTAAGGCTATTCCCAGTGGAACATCGTGAAGAACATAGTCCAGCCCAATGCCGGAAAAATTAATCCCTGCATTGGTAAAGGCAAAAATCGGTAGGACAAAAAACGCCACAACGCAATGCATATCATTTGCAATACTTTTCAACGGCGAGCAATTCGGATTCACTTTGGAAACCATAGGAATAAACAGCGCAAGAATAACACCGGCCAAGGTCGCATGGACCCCGGACTTCAACATGGCCACCCACATGACAATACCTATCAGGATATACGGGCTTTTTGCTTCCGGATTACGTTTGTTCAACCAAGCCAAAATAAAAATACACAAAGCGACTACAACAAGGGAGAACACAGAAATACTTGCCGTGTACAGTAGTCCTATAAGAATAATCGCGCCGATATCTGTGAATATCGCCAGGGAGGTGAGAAACACCTTGATTCCTGTCGGCACTCTATCCCCTAATAACGACAAGATTGCCAGCGAAAACGGCAGACTGGTCACCGCAGGCACAGCCCAGCCCTTCATGGCTATGGGATCAGTAGCATTAAAAAAGGCGTAAATCAGAGCCGGAATAATCATGCCCCCGATTGCCCCGAGAGCAGGTAGGATAATATTGCGTTTATCTGCAAGCTCGCCGTCCAGAATTTCTTTTTTTAATTCAAGGGTAATGAAAAAAAAGAACAGGGCCATGAGGCCGTCGTTGATCCAGAGCAAGAGGGGCTTTGCGATTTCAAAATCGCCGATCCGTATTTCTACGGGAATATCAAGAAACAACGCATAGTAGGATTGGAGCGGGGTATTTGCACAAACAAAGGCAAGCACAGCGGAAAGCAGCAGGACTATGCCGGCGGATGATTCCAGCTTAAAAAAAGTATGTATGTAGGATTCTTGGTTCTTGTTCATTTCTTTCGTTATGCGATGGTGGAACTCAGTCCTCGCCTGATAGCGGATAGCTTTCTCCGTAAGGGCTTTTTCATGACCAAGTCGAAGCTGTTGAGTTTTCGTAGTGCGAAGCAAAAAGTGCGTTCATATTATCAAAAAGTTGCCTTTCCACCTCTGTTTCAGAAACACCCCAGTTAGCAGAGAGAAAACTGAGGGAAGGTTTAACATCCCAAGGCATCAAAGACTTACCATTATATTTTGCAAAAGGACCATCGCTTTCTGTCAGCACCCGTTCTCTAGGGATATTGGATGTAAGTTCAAAGCCTTTTTTTGTACTTAACATTGCTGGACCAACGGAAAACCAACATCCCATTTCAACAGCTCGTCTTAACTCCTTCTTAGTGCCTGTAAACCAATGGAGGATAGGAATGCCTCGAATATCTGCTAACTCATCCAGTACGACACTTACACTTGAGCGACTATGGATTGTCATGATACGTCCACCAGCCTTGCTTACACTTTTTAAGATATGGCGGAATACCTTTAGCTGAATGTCCCAATGTTCCTTGAAGCCTTTGCCTCCGTCCAACCCAATTTCTCCCACATACTTGGCTTCTGGAAGTAGAGTATCAAACAATTCAAGTTCATGGCTTCTTTGATGAGCTAACTGGGGATGTAGCCCTAACGCTGTTTTTATTCTATCGCAACCGATTGCCAGTTTTCTTGTCCCCTCCCATGCCTTTGGAATAGTGGTTACAGATAATACATAAATATTCTTTTCTCTACACTGCGCAGTGACCTTAAACGGGTCTGGGTAGAGGTCAAGGTGACAGTGCATGTCAATATTCATAGGATTCTCTCCGCCTTCAAAAAACTTTCTATCTCTTCAAGTCCCCGTAAAAATAATTTTTGATAATCTTGATAGTTATCTGGAGATAGAGGGCCGCTGTCCAATATCCAAGGCCCTATCTTCCGTTTTGATTTCTGAGCTACCGCAATTGATAATGCTAACAGATCATCTCGTCGATCGGTTTGACTAAGCACGCGGGATAAGTCCTTGAATAAATACGTTGCAGCATCTTGTACTCCGCCAGCATGCAATGATGCCCGACGAATAACGCAGGGAACACAAATACCACATTGCTGATTTTTTCTTTTCCAGTGGCTACACGAAACTGTCCTGTCGACTATATCCGCTAATAAGTGTCCATCAAGACATTCTGATACCATTTCTCCTTTTGTTTTAAACTGATAAGGATTTTTAATTGTGCAAGGTATCTCTGTAATATCAAAAATTTTTTGAATGGAATCAAAAAAATGCGGATGCGTAGTGCGGGTACTTAATGGACCTATTCGTCTTGAGGTCAGCGGAGCATTAAGAGAAATAAAACCGTTTTCAGGAACAAGCAAGTCAACCTTATCCAGCTTGTTTATCGATTGTACAGCACAAGCACCTATCGCTCCAAAAGCGAGGAAATTGCAACTACGGGTACGCATCGTAATGTCAGTCTTTCTTTCGGGAGACTTTGCAATAACCGGATAAGCATTCACCGCAAATCTTGAAAATCGTCCCTGTATATTTTCAGCAATTTGATCTTGGTGTTTTCGGTCTCCCTTGTAAGCATGGCTGACTAAAAGTGGTTTATGCCCCATCTTGATAAAGTCTATAGCCCCAATAGCTGAGTCTAAACCTCCAGAGAATAGGCAGACACTATCTAAGTTAAAAAGGTTGATTAATTGTCTTCGTCCCCTGTACGAATATGGTTCAGGAGACGGAAAGCCTCCTTCAAGAAATTCAAACTCCCATATGTCACCGCTTAGGAAATGCAGAGCTGATACCAGCTGCTGTTTCACTTGATTCCAACGAGCTGGCTCATGGAGTGGTAATCGAATAGACAACTGTCGTGCCCAGCCATCAGCAGATTCACTACGACATACAAAGGTGTCCGCAGCCGTAACAGCAAGGGCTATACTCAAAAAATCTATTGCCTGCGATGGTACCTTCTCAAAAAGACAAAGACGTTTAATTTTATCTATAACAGAGCTTCCGATAACGGATACGTCTCCACGACTCTTCCCATTAACCCCGTACATCTGTACCGATATCAGGCCTTCTGAAGCGGCAGGGAGCTGTTGGTGATCATGGTGGAAGACTAATTCTGTCATTGATACTCCTCCCATTCCGTCCAAACGTCAATCACAGTTTGTCGTTCCATTTGCACCATTTGTTCTCGCGAAAAAAAACGCACGTTACCGGTAAGTTTAGCCCAAGTTCGTAGGAACGATTCTCATTAAAGCAAAAAAAGCCCTTTTTGGGCCATGAGCTACCTCTTAACTACCTGTAATTACCAATAGTAGTTTTTCGAATCCTTATTGTAGTGCCATAAAGAGCTGGCCAAGGATTGACATAGGGCGCAAGATCGGTCAATATACGCCCATGTAATTCGAAAAACATCGATCAAGAACAAGAAGGGTGGCGGAAATATTTTACCTATCGACTGGTGGAATCCCGTCGAACAGCAAAAGGGGTACGGCAGTCTACCCTTTTGAACCTGGGGACTGATTTCTTCCTGTCAAAGGAGCAGTGGCCCGATCTCAGCCGCCGCATTGAAGATCTTCTCGGTGGTCAGCAGGGTCTTTTCTCAGTGTCGTCGGAACTTGAGCGCATGGCCCAACGTTACGCAGCCCTGGTAATTCAATCGACTAAACAACAAGATGAGAAGACAGCATGGCATCTGATGCCCCTGATTATCGGAGGTGGATTTGAATACCGAAGCTCTCAGGTCACGCACAGGGGAACGACACCTCCTTATTGAGGCGCTCCAACTGCTTGGACTTGACAAAAAGCTGAAGGAACTAGGATTTACCAGCCCTCAGCTAGCTGCGGCCCTTGTCAGCAAAATTGGTCCCGCATGCCGCCCCGGCAGTGAACGAGCCACGCACGACTGGTGCAGAATTTTTCGGCACTTGGCGAACTTATTTCATAAGATTTCGATAAAATAATCCTGAGTCGCATGTTCGAGGTCGCTGACAAGCTTTTGAAACACAAAACAGCACTGGAAGAGCACTCTCAGCGCAGGAACGAAGTATTTTCAGCCTGAAAGAGACGATTACCCTTTATGATCTGACCAATACCTATTTCGAGGGAGCATCTGGAGACAATTCACTGGCTGCGCGTGGCCGATCCAAGGAAAAACGCTCTGACGCCCTCGGTGACCCTGGCTGTGGTTCTGGATGGACAAGGTTTTATCAAACAAAGCAATGTGTTCGAAGGAAATGTAAGTGAAGCAAAAACACTTGCGGCAATGATTGAAGACCTGGAGGAGAAATATCCACCGAACGGCCTGTTTACAAAAGAAAAACCAACCGTTGTTATGGATGCCGGAATCGCCACCGAAGAAAATATCCAATGGCTGAAGGACAAGAGGTATCCTTATCTGGTTGTCAGTCGAAAACGGCATCGCGAATTTGATGAAGAACAGGCTGTTTTTGTTAAAAAAGACAAACAGGGCACCGTGAAGGCGCAGAAGGTCGTTGACGAAGAAACCGGCGAGATCCTTTTGTATTGTCATTCAACCCAGCGTGAGAAAAAAGAGCGGGCCATCAATAACCGCTTTGCGATACGCTTTGAGGAGCTTTGAAAAACTGGATAAGGGTCTACGCAAAAAAGGCTGCGTTAAGAACTATAATAAAGTTGTTGAGAAGATAGGGCGATTAAAGCAACGATACCCCAAGGCTGCGGCACAGTACAAGATTGCTGTGGAGCAGGATGAGCAGAGCAATGCGACTCTCATCACCTGGGAGCCTCAGCCACAAGAAAATACAAAGCAAACATTACCGGGTGTTTATTGCATACGAACCTGTCAGGACTGGGATGAAAAACGCTTTGGAGCACCTACACGATGCTCACTGAGGTTGAGGCGTTTTCGTTCTCTAAAGTCGGAACTTCTTGCGACCTATATTTCATCAGCAAACTGAGCGAGTTACAGGCCATTTGTTTATCATGTGCTTGCCTACCATCTGGTTCAGGCAATACGTTATCGGTTAAAAAGTGACATTCACGACAGCTGGAAAACTATCCGTGAACAGGTGGGTGACCATAGCAGAATCACAATGACAAAATAAAAATAACTTTCACATTCGAAAAAGCTGTCGACCGGAACCGAGACAGCAAAAGATATATGACGCTCTTGGTCTGCCTCATCATCCTGGCAGAATTATCAAGAGGACAATTCGAAAATAAAAATTGTAGTGCCATAGAAATAGCTCAAAAATGCTATCGTTTTTTCGCACAGTTTAATTTCCGAGTCACGAATTGGGTTAGGAGCCATGTGTTTGTCCACCACCACTTTGATCAATTCTTGCAGCTCGGTTTCTGCTCGCATTGCCTGTATGGGCGTTTCGGCTTTATTCCAAGCCTTGCCTGCATCCGAGACAATTTGCAAGAAAACGCTTTCAGACAGATAGCTGATCATTGTGTCGATGATGACATCATCAGTGATGCTTTGAGAATCAAAAATTTCGACACCATCCAAAGCCTCCGCCAAGGCATGATTCATGGCTATTCGTATTTTATCAGAATCCCCGTTTTCTGGTGTCAGAGCGTTTGTTATTGCGGAGATAGCAAGCTCACAGGGAAGTCCAGACAAGCTGTCCAGGTTAACTCTTACTTCACCCGGTTCAGCCGGGATACCATTCAGTGTGCCAAAGAGACTCCCGCCAGCCTTAGAGACGCTCCCCATTCGCCGAGCTGCGCCCCCGCTGCCCCCGGTTGCTTTTCGAGCGTAATGACCAATGGCACGCTGCAAATCATTCCGGTCGCCACTGGAAACAAAACTGCCTAAGGACTGACGAAAGCCCTTAAACCTCTTCGGTTCGGGGGTGGGTAAAGACTCCTGCGGTTGGTCATCGGCCCAAGGCGGAACCAGTGGCGATTCGCCTCCCGGCCCTGGGTTTGATTGCGATGTTCCCATTAAACGTCCTTATACCATTGTTCGTCTTTTAACAGTGTCTTGAGCCAAGGCGGTTGTTTACCCCCAAGCTCCAAATCGTTAATAAGTCGTTTGAATATCTTGGCAGCATCTGCTGAATGCTGGGCTAATAGGCACGCACCTGCAAACCCTTTTGGTTTCCTGGACCAATCCGATATCTGTCTCAAAAAGCTAATGATCTCCTCCATGACGGGTACCTGCTCTTCACGCGGTAGTGTGTCGAGGCTTCCTATCGCAGCTGGAGAACTGGCATTCTTGATTCCTGACAAAATCGTCAACGCATCTCGTCCCGCCGGAGAAAGCCCTACCGCGTAAGTACCAATCGGCATGGTCTCTCTAGAAAGATAGATAGCTGCCCGTAGGTCCACGTTATTCAGCTTTGGTTCCAATTGAGACCATTCACGGATAAAATCCTTAGTGGTTGGATTGTTAGCCCACGAATCAGGGGAACCATCAGGCAATTCCTTGCTATTGTTTTCTAGCTGCTGAAGCAACTTTGGCTTACCTTGTTCCGCGTCGATGAATCCGTAAAGATCTTTTGTTGCTTCTACACCCGCGCAACGTTCGAATATCACCAATTTGGTAATGATGGCTTCATCAAGCGGCATTGCTCGACGACGAGCAATTTGTGACCGCATTTTAACCACATTTAAAAGGCGTTTCACTGTCCTGGGATTACCGTGAATGATAAGGGAATTAGCCAGTATTGGAGCAATTCGATCAGCACGTTCAAACGCTTTGCCAAGTTCACCATCCTCGGACTCATTAATCAGTGCCAACGCATCTTGTCGTGAGATAGGATCATCTTTCCAAGATTGCTGCAGGGCCTTTTCAAGACCATTTCTCAACGATTCCAGCTTATCATCAGACAATCTATGCTCAACGGCATACAACATGAATAAATATGAACGTATCTCCCGTACCCCTGCCTTTGGTACCCGGATTGGCACTTGAATCAATTTGTCCAGATAGTCGATTTGGTGACGATCAGAAGCACCCTTGAAGTAGTCCGCTACTGAAGAGCGAATCATTTCCTCATCAGCTGCAATAATGAATGCTGTATTGGTCAGAAAGAGAAAAAGACGAATGGCTTCGAGTGTATGTATTGCGTTAGTGGGCAAGCAACGATCAAGATTGTCAATGATGACAACAAGGGGGAGTCCAAGTTCTTTAAGAATTTCTTCGTACTCTTTTCGGAAAGCGTCTATTTGTTGCGGGGGGCTTTTTTTTGCATTAGGCTTGACAAAAGTTTGTCCATCTTGAATAGTTTTGGTCAAGTTTTCATGTTCTTTCTCGTCTTGAACGCCATCTGAAGCATCAGTGAAAGCACCAATACTACGGGACAAGAGGCCCCAAGTAGGTATACCGGCTATCAGTGCGGCTCCTTCAGCCATAACTCCCAGTGCTCTAACTCCATCTACACGGCCCCAGAGTTTCTGTGCTTTCTTCTTCAGTCCTTCATTCCCTTCTGCGGCTTTGGTCAACTCTGTTGCAATGACTTCCAACAGGGCGGCGCGGGCATCATCATAGCCTTGATATAACCAAGCATCAAACTTTACGACAATCCAGTCCTTCTGATTATCTTTCAGTTGTTTTTCAATAAGCTTGAGCAGAGAAGATTTACCAGCACCCCAATTACCAAAAACGCCGATAGAGACGGGTAACATCCCCTCTGAGGATAGGATATCCACAGCAAGTTGGGATACCTCCCCGAAGTTTAGATAATCTTTTTCAGATTCTTTATCTGACCACAATTTTCTTTACCTCGTGTTTAACAGCGTTGATCTATTCGACATATATAGATTTTTTACTCATGACAAACATATACCATTTTTTTTTACTGCAATCTGTAAAATTTGTCTTTTCCATAAAAATAGCTTGCACTTCTCCCTTGACGAATCCCACCCCCCACCCACCCACACCCCACCAACCATACAAAAACAAAACAACACACCACCCCCCCCCCCCCCCCCCCCCCCCCCCCCCCCCCCCCCCCCCCCAACAAAAAAAAAACAAAACAAAAAAAAACACAAAAAAAAACACAAAAAAAAAAAAAACAAAAAAAAAAAAAAAAGAAAAAAAAAAAAAAACACATAAAAATAAAAAATTCAACACACAACCCGACAACACCCCCCCCCCACCACCCAACAACCCAAACCAACCACACAACAACAGACACCCCCCCCCACAACCCGCCCCACAAAAACACAACAAAAAGAAAAATATTGGCTGTCCACAACAAAACAAAGGGGGAGGGAGAAAGAGAAGAATAAAAATAACTATGTTTTTTGTTTTCTTTTCTCCATCTACATCAACCCCCAGCAGCAGTTAGATTTCCCCCGCCCGGCCGCTATCCCTCCCCCCCCCAACCCCCCCCCCCCCGGCCAAGAGGGGTTTTTTTTTTTTTTGGAGGTGTTGAAGAGGACCCGCCGCGGGCTAGAATATTGCTATCCCCCCCCACCAAAACAAAAAAACAGCAACAAAAAACAACCCCCCCCCCCCCCCCCCCACCCCAAAAAAAAACGCCACCCCCCCCCAAAAAAACATTTCCACCCCCCCCCAGCGCGCGGAGGGAACACACCCCCCCCCCCCCCCCCAGAAAGAGGGGGGATAACAGACCCAACCACCCCCCCCCCAGAAAAAAAAAACACCACCCCCCCCCCCACCGCCCCCCACACCCCCCACACCCACTCCCCCCCCATGAATATCAACAGTTTTTGTAAGCATATATCCGCCTTTTTTTTGTAAAAACAGCAATAATTATTTCTATTTTTCTATTGTATCATATCCCGCGTTTTTTTACGAAACGTCCTGCTTCTTTCGCAGCAGATGGCAGAAAAAGGCTTTCTAAAGCGGAAGTGTAAAAGAAAACCGCGAGCCAACGCCTTCTTCCGATTCCACCCAGATCTTACCGCCAAGCATTTCAACATAAGCTTTGGAAATCGCAAGCCCCAACCCTGATCCCTCAAAAGCTCTTGAGGTTTCAATGTCAGCTTGTTCAAAACGGTTAAAAATAGCTTTAATTCTTGATTGCGGAATCCCTATCCCTGTATCTTTTACATAAAATTCCAAAAAGTTACAATCTTTGTCCGTAATTAATGAATAGCCAATAGTAACCTTACCTTGATCAGTAAATTTAATTGCGTTTTTAATCAAGTTTGAGAATATTTCCTCAAGTTTTTGTTTGTCAGTACAAATTCTTGCCTCGCTGCCAGTAAGTGAAGATTTACAAATCATTTTAAGCCCTTTTGAAGAAGCTTTCATGCTGAAAAAATTATATTGTGCATCAAGCAGTTGATTAACATGTGTTTTATCTTTTACAACATCAACTTGCCCAGCTTCAATTTTCGAAATATCAATAAGATCATTTATGGTATTCAACATACGATCGCTGCTTTTTCTAATAATCTTAACATACTGCTCCTGTTCTTCCCCTGTAAGATGTGGCTCTTTTAATAAATCGACAAATCCTAAGATACCATTCATCGGGGTACGGATTTCATGGCTCATATTTGCAAGAAAGGCACTTTTTAATCGATCACTTTCTTCAGCTTTTTCTTTAGCTTTAATTAATTCCTGCTCCACCAGCTTCTGCTCAGTGATGTCAGTTAACGAAGTAACCCTGACCGTTTTCCCTTTATAGTGCATCATCTTGCCCTGTATCATGCAGGGGAACGTGGTTCCATCTTTTTTAATTGCTAATGTTTCATAAGGCTTTTCGTGGCCGATAAGCATATTATTCATTACTTTTTCTCTGCATTCCGGCGCAATCCAATCTGTTCCGTACCTGCCGATTGCTTCTTCATTCGTATACCCGAATTTTTTTTCAGCACTCAAGTTTTGTTCGATACATCTTCCTTGCTCAGAAAGAAAAACACTTTCAAAGGCGGCTTCACTTAATCCGCGATATTTAGCCCTACTCTCCTCAAGCTCTAGCTCAGCCTGCCTGCGTTCGGAGATATCATCAAATGTCGCCGAAAACTCATCTTTTTTAACTTTGAAAGCAAAAACAGAATAATATTTATTCGTTCGCTCGTGATACATTTCAAAATTAATCGGATTTCCCTCAGGCCCGTGACATGCTTTTCCAGCCAGTGGATTAATCGGTTAATTTTACGACAGAAAAAAATGGACATTTGAAATTTTTCTTGTACCAATGTGATAAATAACGATTTGTCATTGGTAGCCAAGGAAGATGGAAGATGTTGAGTACAGCGAAAAGTGCATGGTGTACGGTCCCGGTCTTTAACAACGGTCGGAAGATAAGCAGGGAACTGCAATATATTCTATGGGAACATGCGTCACAGCACCCAGAATGTACAAGTTCAGCCATTTTGCAAAACATCAAGGCTGAATACGGAAATTTTAACATAACCACCCGTCATGTCAACCGACTTAGGCAGGAATGGGGGGTAAGCAGAAAGAAAGGACGCCCTTGTGGTCGGCGACTGCTGAATGCTCCCGGCGGGGAGTTCGTCAAGCTGACACCCAACCTTCCTTTTGTCGGGGTGTGCATACTGGACGCTTTCGTGGAGCAGAACGGAATAATTGAGCAGGTTGCCACTGCAATTCAAATAAAAATAGCTTGTTACAAAAAGGAGAACCCTGAAGAAACTTTTCCGTTATTATACCATAAAAAACAAACAATTATAACGCGTTTCAAGGCTCTTTTTTACGCAGCCTTTTTTGGTATCGGTAAGCTGACTGAATATGATGTCAAGGAGCATGGGCTTGAAGCGTTAATCGGTCGTGGATATCAAAATAATACCCTCCGGCAATTTCTCGGAGAACTCGAACGTATTGATGCGGCTGACATTTTGATATCCTTGCTTACTTCCTCGAATCAAGGACAGCTAGGCTATATCGACGGCCACATGATCCCCTTTTGGACCGGTGCGAAAATGCACAAGGGAAAGATAACCATGCTGGGACGCATTATGCCGGGCTCCAACGCGATAGTGGCCCACAATGAACAAGGGCAGGCAATATTTATGGATTATTATCCACCTGATATTCGCATGCCCGCTATGATACTGGAATACTGCGAAAAGATAGTGAACGCAACGGGTATCCGCAGTTTCGTTATTGACAGAGAGATCAATTCCGTAAAGATAGCGAGAGAATTCAAGAACAGGGACTGGGGCTTACTATCCATGTTGGACAGCAACGAATACAAAGCCCTTTCGGACTGGGACACGGAGTGTATATGTGAGTATGAATCAGGAGATCGTTTATATACAGGGAGATGGGCTACTCCGCGAGAGGATGATCCCAGGATATTTGTAATTTTGGAGGCCGATGAACGTTTATTGGTCTACTGGGGAACCCCCAAGCTTCAGGAGTCCCTGCCACCGGTTGAATGGCCCGAAGTTTATTCCAGACGCACTGAGATTCAGGAGAATAGCTTTAAAAGAATGATTAATAACGGTGCTTTGAATGTAAATTTCGGAATAAAGAAGATCGTTGGACCGGACCGTCATAAGGAAAGGAAGGTAAAAGTACTTAAAGATAGGGCAGTAAAAGTCGGACAAAAAATAGAAAACAAGAAAAATGAGCTCGCTAAACAGAAAGAAAAAGTAGCTGAATCAAAGCAGAAAAAACATAAAAAGCGACTCGAACAAAGAAAGAACAAGCGACATGATATAGAAAATGATTTAAGACAGATAGAGGAAAAAGAACGTAAGATCAAGGAAGGTATAGAATCTCTTGGCCCTGTTAAAGAACGATCAGATCGAGATTTTCGAAAGCAGAAGATCATGACCTTCAGGACTCTCCTAATGGAGAATCTTTTAATGGCTTTTATTCGTCTTTTCAATGACAAACTGGATCAAAAAATAGGCACTGACACACTCATGTCAATTTTTTTCAGGCGAAGTGGGAGTTGCATGGAAACTGCATCGGAAATCACCTACGAACTGAATACAATTGGCTTGTCATCTCATTATAAAAAAGTGCTGGGTGATATAACATCTGAATTAACAGCTATGGGGATACAACGTCACGGCAAGCTGATTAGCGTGAGGCTGAGAGAAGCCCCAACCTAAGTGCTGTTGCGTTATTGTGCCCTATGTCCATTTTACAGAAAGGCTGTCAGGGGCCTGTCCCTTTGTCACTACTTCACTAAATTTTGTAAACCATTCAGGTTCGGTTCCGGGAAGCATTTCCGATACTTTCTTACCAATTGCGGTTTCCTTTTCCAGGCCGGTAAACTCTTCATAGGCTGGATTCATATCTTGATATATGCAATCCGAAATATTTCCATTTTCATCATATATCGCTTTGCAAAAAACAACACCAGCCAGCATTGTACTAAATAAAATATCAAATTTTTCTGAAATATCTTTAACTGGTTGCTCAACTGACATGTGTTCGATTAAATTCCCTTTTAAAGATTTTTTCAACAAGTCATACTCTTGCTGTAAACGTTGTAATTCAATTGTAAGTTCTTCTTTGTTTTTTTCTTTATCATTCATAAAACTATTACCTTAAAAGGACGTGTTCTTATAATTCAAGATGCCACCTTACCCGCAAACACAACTAATTGATTTTACATCAGTATCTTTTCCCGACTGTACTGTAACGATTTGACTTACTGTCACCATCATACAGATAACAACCTGGATCATTACTACACAGAAGGATACATTTTTGAACTACCCATAACATACCGATAAAATTACCACTCCTAGACAATAGCCGCAAGCGCAATATACTACCCCGTCAGAGTTAAGTCAAAATGCGAGCTTACTGACTCTACAGCACTCCTCCCTTGACGCTTTCCCAAACACCCTGTAAAATCGACCGCAGTCATCATTTATTATCAGCAATACCTCTATGGAATATACAACCATGATCATTTCCGACCTTGCCGTTAAAAAAAGCATCTCCGTCCTGGTACTGGCCGCCCTCATCCTGGTCATGGGAACCTACAGCTACCTCACCCTGCCCAGAGAAGCGGAGCCGGACATCAGTATCCCGCATATTTTTGTCTCCACCGCCTACCGAGGCGTGGCTCCGGGTGATATCGAAAGTTCGATCACCATTGAGATCGAAAATAAACTCAAAGGGCTCGACGGGGTCAAGAATATCAAGTCAGTCAGTTCTGAGGGAGAATCCCTGATCGATGTGGAGTTCAGCACCGGAGTGGATATTGACGATGCCCTGCGCAAAGTCAAAGACAAGGTGGATGAGGCTAAGGGCGAACTGCCCACAGATCTGGAAGATGATCCCTATGTCTTTGAGGTCAATATCTCCGAGATGCCGATCCTGATTTTCTCCTTGGCCGGGACCTGTGGAGAGCGTTGCCTCAAGGATATCGCCGATGACCTGGAAGACGAAATCGAAAGCGTGCCTGGAGTGCTGGATGTAGAGATCACAGGGGCGCGGGAGCGAGAGATCCGCATTGAATTCTTTCCAGAAAAACTGGCCTACTACGGCCTAAGTATCCCTACTGTACAGGCTGCTGTCCAGGGCGAGAACAGCAACACCTCGGGCGGAGCCCTTCATATGGGGGACGGCAAATTCCAAGTCCGCGTGCCTGGTGAGTTCACCACCCCGGAAGAACTGTACGGCCTTGTCATTGGAACCCACGACGGCCAGCCAGTCTATGCACGGGATGTGGCGCGAGTACTGGACACCTTTAAAGAGGAGACTAGCCGGTCCCGGCTTAACGGGCTACCTGCGATCAATATCGTGGTCAAAAAACGTTCCGGCGAAAATATCATCGCCATTGCCGATGCCGTGGAGGATATCCTGCAAAAACGGCAGCCCAGTTGGCCCAGCGGCACCACAATCACCAAAGTGGTAGACAAAGCTCAGGAAACAAAGGCCAATGTGGCAGATCTGGAGAATAATATTCTCTCCGGCCTTGTCCTGGTCGTCGTGGTAATTTTCTTTGCTATGGGCATTCGTAACGCCCTGCTGGTGAGCATGGCTATTCCCTTTTCCATGCTCCTCTCCTTTATGATGCTCCAAATTTTAGGGATCACCCTGAACATGGTGGTTTTGTTCAGTCTGACCCTGGCCTTGGGCATGTTGGTGGATAATGCCATTGTTATTATAGAGAACATCTATCGCTTTATGGAACAAGGCGTGGGGAGAGTAGAAGCCGCTATGAAGGCAACCTCGGAGGTGGCTATGCCGGTGATCGGCTCCACTCTGACCACCTTAGCCGTATTCTCACCCATGCTCTTTTGGCCTGGCATCATGGGTGAGTTTATGGGATATCTGCCCCTGACCCTGATCGTCACCCTGTCCTCCAGCTTGTTCGTCGCCTTGGTGATCAATCCGGCCCTAGCCTCTCTGTTCATGAAGAGCGCCAAACAGGTCAAGACCGTTTCTTCTGCCGAGGTGGAAGCAGCCGGAGAACAGCCGGTTGCCATCAAAGGAGCGCTGTTACGTTCCTATGCCGGGCTGCTCAAATTCTGCCTCAACCATCCCTTTGCCCTGATTGCGGCGGCGGTATCCCTACTGGTTTTCATGATCCAGGGCTGGCTGCTAGTGGTGGGTATAGAAAAGCCGGTGGAGTTTTTCCCGGACATCGAACCCAAAGGGATCTATATCAATACAGACATGCCGGAAGGGGCTGATCTGGAGTACATCGACCGCATCCTCCGCCAGATTGAAAAAGCCGTAGCAGGAGATGGTAAGGGCGAAAAATCTACAGGCCCCAGCGACCTGCCGTACGTCAAAATTATTTACAGCAAGGCGGTGACCTCCAGCGGGGGTGGCTCTGCATTTGAGCCCAATACCCCTAACCATGTGGGCGTCCGTTTTATAGATCTGGGAGATCGATCCCCCTCCCGCACCACCTATGACACGGTGGAGGATATCCGGAAACGAATCAGTACTATTGCCGGAGCCAAGATCACCGTGGCAATGGAAGCGGAAGGCCCGCCCACCGGCTCAGCAATTAATATTGAGATCAGCGGTGACAACTTTACGGTGCTTGGCTCGATTGCTAAAAAGATCAAAGCCACCTTAGAAAAGATACCTCATGTCGAGGATATTCAGGATAATTATGTGGAAGGCACCCCGTCGGTGCGAATCAAAATTGATCGACAGAAGGCTGCCCTGTTCGGCCTGAACACCGCCGCTATCGGCTCTGTCATAAAGACATCCTATAACGGACTGATAATATCCTCCTTCCGGGAAGGCAATGAGGATTACGATATCACGGTCCAGCTGCCGAAAAAGGACCGCCAAGTCGATAATGTACTTCGCGAATTCATGATCCCGACACCGACAGGAGTCGTCGTCCCGCTTTCCACCTTGGCAACGGTGGATTATACAGGTTCCCTCGGCAATATCAACCGGATCAATAATCAGCGCACGGTTACGGTTAAGGCCAATGTAGATGAGACCAAAATCCCCGGACCTGTGGTCAGGGAGCAGGCTGAAAAACTGCTGGCCAAAATGCACCTGCCGCCGGGCTATACGGCTCGTTTTACCGGAGAAAATCAGGACCAGGAGGAATCTCAAGAGTTCCTTAGCCAAGCCTTTGTTATTGCCCTATTCTTTATCTTTCTGATTTTGGTAACTCAGTTCAACTCGGTGAGCCAGCCCTTTATCATCATGAGTTCGGTGATGCTGTCTATGGGCGGAGCCTTTTTCGGCCTGATGCTCTACCGACAGCCCTTTGGCATCATCATGACCGGCATCGGGGTCATCTCCCTAGCCGGAGTAGTAGTGAACAACGCCATCGTGCTGATCGACTATACTAATAAGCTGCGAGAGAGTGGCTTCATCCTGTTGGACGCCGTGGTCTCTGCCGGGGCCACCCGCCTACGCCCGGTCCTACTCACCGCCGTGACCACCGTCCTTGGCCTGATCCCTATGGTCACCGGAGTGTCCTATGACTTCCGCAACCTGTGCATCTCCTGGGTCAGCGAGTCCAGCCAATGGTGGAAGTCTATGGCTGTGGTGGTGATCTTCGGTCTGCTAGTGTCCACCTTCCTCACTTTGGTGGTGGTGCCGGTACTCTATTTTCTGATTGAACGGAGTAAAGAGATGTTTGTGGAGGGACGAGATGCGTTTGAGCGGAAAAGGATGAAGTTGTACGTGGTGCTGGCGGGAGAAAAAGGAGAATAACAGCAAGGAGAGAGGGAGAACACACTCCCTCTCAGCGGCTTATGTTAGTTATTCAGTTAGTTGTTCAACAAAAGCATGAAGATCGGTGCGATTTTCATGCCATTACCCTGTAGAGAAATATCTGTTCCTAAACTAGCTCTGGTAGAAACTAAGCATGCAGCCATACGGTCAACCTGCCCCTGAGTATAGCTATCCATGCAGGTGTCATCGGTGTAATCCATATAATTTTCAATCATATCCACACTACCGCAGGACATATGGCCAGCGGGACATCCATAATTCGAAGCATCTGACCGGGGTGTGTCAACAACAAAGTCATCGACACTACAGTCGCCATCACCCCAAATATGACGCAGATTCAAATAATGACCCACTTCATGCGTAGTAGTCCGGCCTTTATCATAAGGTGCTCCGTAATATCCATCTGGATATATATCGCTACTTCCGAAAAATTCCGGCCCAATCACGACACCATCAGTGTCAGAGGAGCCGCCAGGAAACTGGGCATAGCCAAGGATACCGCTGCCGATATTGCAAACCCATATATTCAGGTGAGTATTCGGCGTGACCGGATCTATACCTTCGGCCGAACTTTTTTTCATATCATCATCCCATCCCCACTCTTCTTTGTTTACATATTTCCGATTGATACCGTAGGCATCAACGGTTCCCCCGCTTGTGCTCTCAGCAGGTACCGCAGCAAGTTCAAACTGAATATAGGTATCCGCACCGTTCCCGTAACCTGGCGTTGAAAGCATGCGCCGGTAGTCCTGATTAAGTACGGTAATCTGCGACTCAACCTGTTCGGCAGCTATATTCTGGCCTGCTGTCTGGTAGAGCACATGGACATAGACCGGGATAATCCGAACTGTTTCAGCTTCGAGAGTGAAGCCGAGAGAGCGGGCAGCCTCACGCTGAGCAAGGTAACTGACCGTGAATTCATCCAGAGCATCCAGCCGCTTGCCCCGTTCTGGATACTGAGCAAGCTGTTGCTCAAGCACATCCATTGTCGCACAGCTCCGTCCAGAGACCAAAGATTGTTCCTGAGCCCGTACCAAACTCAACAGCGGTACAAGTAAAATGCTAACCAACAGTACGGCAACGGACGGACACCTATAAAAAAAAGATTCTCTTCTGTCACTCAATTTTTGTGTAGCCACAATACCCTCCTTTGTAATATTTATCACATGACACCCTTTACTATACTCAAAAAGTTTTACTCCTAAAAAAATATGCCGCGTTGCCAACGCTGTTCAGATCATTCTCCATTGCCCACTCTACTACTATACTGCAGATGGTGGCGGAGGAGGCGGAGGGACAGCTCCGGGAGGGACAGCCCTGACCTTTCTGCCTGCCTTAATTTTCCCACCGATCAGCACGATCAACCCAACGGCAATGACCAGCAGAATGATGCCCAACAAAGGTCGGAAGACTATCCAGGCCACCGCAATGGTGATCAGCGACAGCACCCCTGCGAGCAAAAAAGCGATAAAGCCGGTGCCCGCTTCGACAACACTGCCCAGAAAAGGCAGGACATCGGCCAGGACCGAAAAAACCTTAAAGATCATACTCAGACCGATCATCATCAGGAAAAAGCCAGCAGTCCGTAGTACCCAAGTCAGGACAGTATTGTCGTTTTGTGCCTTCTGAAACATAGCCTCAGCTGTATGCGTACCGATCTGAAGGAGCTCAATATCGCCTCCGGCCTGAGCGTGATACGCTCGTAATCCACCGCTGTTCTGTTGGGCAACGATGCTCACCTCGGTCGGAGCAACTGACTCGAATTGAATCCGCACATCGCCAACCTGCGGCGAGGCAGGATTCTCACCGAGATAGAAACCATTCGCCTGCCGTGTCATTCTGCTGTCCAGGTTTTCCTGCTGCCGGGTATCGCTGCCTATAGAAAGAGGCTCAAATTGGTTGATCCGGTTGACCTGAGAGGACGACAGGGTAAAGGCACCCAGCGTAACCCGGCTGGCGGTCTGCTCCTCTGCAACATACGGCATAGAGCCGGGGTTCTCATGCCCTTCCGGCTTCTTAAAGCTGGAAGAACTGATGACATTATCCTCCCACCCTTTGCTGTACGAGTAGGTCGTCACTGTTTCGGTGCCACCGCCGAGTTTTTTCTTGGTCTCACTTTCCGAGCTTTCCTGCCACTGATACATTTCTACATTTCTCCGCAGCCGCAGGACATTATCCGAGACCCCGAATACCGAATCAGTTAGGATGTCTTCAGTGGTGGCCTTGCCGGTTAGGTGGATCAGCTTTCCTTCGTTATTGAAATCAACCTGATCAGCCAGAACACTGATCACAGCCCCGTTGCCTTCCGTCAGGGTCTTATAGGTTTTCACGGCCCGCCCCTCGTTCCAGAACAGGAGTGGAAAGGCGATAATGAACAAAATAAAGCCGAAGATTATCCCCTTGATGGCTCCGCCGATCCGGCTGAGCCATGACTGGTTGGTGACTTCGGTGAAACTGTCGTCTGACATGGTGCTCCCTCCCTTCCTGAGAATAATGGTTTGCTTGATATTCCACTGTAAAACAAAGTATTGCAATTCGGCAATAACTCTTTGCAGGATCTGCAAAATGCGTGCAGGTCAGAATAATGCTACTGCTTGCCTTGCTTGACTTTCAGCAGCAGAGATATCGAAAAAAGGAAAGAACAAAGCTGTTACTCTGTCAAATTTATAAGATAATACGAAAAAATAAAAAAAAATTCACTTTTTCAAAACCGTACTTTATAATAACAAAAAAATGATAATAAATCCCAAAAAGGAGGAATTGCCATGTTATACAAAAAAACAATCATCGGAGCCATCCTTGCTTTCAGCCTCGTTTTATCTGGACAAGCTTTTGCTGAGTGGCAGCGAACGGAAGTCGCCTACTGGGGAGCATCAGGAACAGCATATTGTAATAATTATCAGAATGTCCCTATTTCAGTAAGAATGAGCTATCTACATCCTGACGATGCGTTGTCAGCACTTTGGAGCCAAGCATTTACGGCCTGTCAATACCGAGGCGGTTTATATAATCTTTCTGGAACAACGCACTGCCAATGGAGACCTGTTTGGTAAACTAGCTATTTTATGGCCGTCAGCAAAAAACATTGATATAATAAGGCTGTCACCGAAGTCTTGCTGGCGTTTTTTTACAGGGGAGGAATCGGAAAACCACCTCTCCTGTAATCTCCCTCCTCTTTGTACGTTCTCTTCTTGAGCAACAGAATCTGTTTCTTCCATTTCTCTTTTGCAGGCACATTATTTATCACCTTACCGTTTATCATCTTACGGGTACCGGAAAGCAATGCTGCAATTCCTGCAAAAGGAGTTATAATGTTTTCTTTTGTCATCAAGACAGGAACACATACTGCCCCTATCCCATGTAATCAACAAACTATCCCATGCTCAATATAAGCAACCTCAGCCTGCAATACGGCTCTAAGCATATCTTTCGTAATGTCTCCTCCCAGATTCATCCAGATGACCGCATCGGGCTGGCCGGAGTCAACGGCACAGGTAAATCCACCCTGATGAAGCTCATCAGCGGATCGTTGGAAAGCGATCCCGGAGTGATCAACCGGGCCTCCTGGTTCACAGTGGCCTACCTGCCCCAGGAAATCTCCATTGAGCTGGGCCAACGCTCCCTGTTTGAGGAGGCGGAAAACGCCTTTGACGAGGCCTTGCAGCAGCAGCAGGAATTTGAGGAGATCAACCAACAACTGGCAAATATTAGCCAGGACAGCCCGGAACTGGAGTCGCTGCTGGAACGACAGGGCGAGCTACAGCACCTGCTGGAGGGTCATGATATCTTCCGGATTCGTCCCCAGATAGAGCGGATTCTCTTTGGCCTGGGTTTTACCAAGGGTGATATGGAGCGGCCTGTGGCAGAGTTCTCAGGCGGCTGGATCATGCGCCTGCTGCTGGCCAAGCTGCTCCTCCGTAAACCGGCCTTGCTCCTGCTGGACGAGCCCACCAACCATCTGGATCTGGACTCCCTGACCTGGTTGGAAGAGTTCCTTCAGCAATATGAAGGGGCCATGATGATCATCTCCCATGACCTTTCTTTTCTTGATCGGGTGACGACCAAGACCTGGGAGCTCAGCCTTGGCCGCTTAACCAGTTATAAGGGCAATTACTCAAAATATCTGGTGGACAAGGCCCAACGCATGGAGCTGGAACGGGCAGCCTATGATAATCAGCAGGCCATGATCAAGCAGGAAGAGCAGTTCATCACCCGCTTTCGGGCCAAATCCACGAAGGCCAAGCAAGTCCAGAGCCGGGTCAAGCAGCTGAATAAACTGGTGCGACTGGAACTGTCCGAGAGCGAGCGCACCATCCACTTTTCTTTTCCGCCTGCCAAGGCTTCGGGCCGGGATATTCTTGAGCTGGACAACGTTAATAAATCCTTTGAGGACAAGCAGATCTTCCAGGATGTCTGCCTGAATCTCCAACGCGGTGATAAGCTGGCCGTGGTCGGGGTCAACGGGGCAGGTAAAACCACCCTGATGAAGATTATGGCCGGACAGGAACCGTCTGACGGTGAAATCCGCCTGGGCCATAATGTAGTCCTCACCTATTTCGGCCAGCATCAGGCCCAGGAACTCTACGGCGAGTCAAGCATCTTGGACACCGTCTACCATGCGGCCAAGGACATGACCGTGACCAAGGTGCGTTCGCTGCTCGGGGCCTTTCTCTTTTCCGGCGATGAGGTGGATAAAAAGGTGCAGGTGCTGTCCGGTGGGGAAAAAAGCCGGGTGGCTCTGGCTAAAATGCTGGTCAGGCCTGCCAATCTCATGCTCCTGGATGAGCCCACCAACCATCTGGACATCACTTCTCAGGGGGTTCTTCAGGAGGCAATGGCCCAGTACGAGGGCAGCATCATCGTGGTTTCCCATAACCGGAACTTTGTGAACTCCTTTGTCAACAAGGTGCTGGAAATTCGGGATGGCCGGGCGATCCTCCATGAAGGCAATATTGATGATTACCTCGCGGTCCGCAAAGGGATCGAAGAGGAAAAGCTTGCCGGAAAAAAAAAGAAAAAAACGCAAAAAAGTCTAAAAAGCGCTCCTGTGAAAACGGTGCAGGCCCCCTTAAGTTCGGCTGACCGTAAAGAAGACCGACGGAAACGGGCGCAAGAACGGCAGCAGCTCAATTCGCAGATCAAGCCCTGGAAGAACAAGGCAACAGCGGCGGAGAAAGAGATTGAAAAGCTGGAGAAGCGGAAGGAGGAGCTGGAGGTCTTAATGGCTGACCCTGCATTGTATGCGGATCAGCCCCGCTGGCTGAAAATTAATAAGGAGTATAACGAGGTGAAGCAACAGCTTGAGCAGCAGTTTGCGATTTGGGAAGAAGCGCAGGGGAAGATTGAAGAGGTTGAGCAGGACTGAAATTATAAAACAATGGAGGAGAAGGAAGATGGAAGGAAAAAGTAAACTAGAATCAGCTTCTGGTTCTTGGCTGACAACTCTGGCTGCAACAGGCATAGGCGCATGCGGTGGAGTACCTGGCGCATTTCTTCCTTTGTTTACAGGTAGTCTTGCTCATGGAAGACATGTTAAAAGAATAGAGGCCGCTATCAAAGACATAGAAGAATCTATTAACAAACAAGAACTGAGAATCAATGAGTTGACTGATGCTCAGTATAAAATTATCGGAGATGCGATAAATTGTATACTGAGCACAGTTGATGAAGAAAAAATTGAGTATCTCAAAAGGGCGATTAGGAACTCATTCAAGCCAGAGACTGCTTCAGAACTTGAATCTGAGACAGAAGTTCTATCAAGAACCCTTCGAGATATTTCAGCAGAAGAGGCTCAATTTATTGTTAATCGAGCTTATAAGGAAGTTCCATTTAATGGAGTCTCCTTACCCCTTCACAAGAACCGTTCTACTCCACCAAAAACAACAAGGGTTGGAAATACGACAACAATAGAGGCTGGTTATCGTGGGCGCCGATCTGAGTCAAGCGTTTCTAAGGATTCTTTACATATCATTGAAGAAGATAAAGAAAGGCTAGACTTTATAAATCGACTTCTCCTTTTAGGACTTTTAAGAAAATCTGGAGTATCTGAAGATTATGAGAAATATAGTTTTACAGCTCTTGCTGATAAAATCAAAACACTTCTATCTGCATAAACAGGCAACCAATAAAGTGGACCCCATAGTCAACAAATAACCGCATGGGACGATGCAAAAAAGAGACTATAAAAAAGAACTCAAGCACCTGTATAAGCCATCAGCCAAAAAGATCGTTCTGGTCGATGTCCCAGAAATGAACTTTCTGATGATCGACGGCCAAGGTGATCCCAACAGCTCACAGACCTTTCAGGATGCCATCGCTGCCTTGTATCCGCTTGCCTATACCTTGAAGTTCATGGTCAAAAAAGGCGAGATAGGCGTTGATTACGGCGTGCTGCCTCTGGAGGGGTTATGGTGGTCGGATGACATGACCTCGTTCAGCGTGGAAAAGAAAGAAGACTGGAAATGGACGCTCATGATCATGCAGCCGGATTATATTACCGAGGAAATGGTGACTCTGACCAAGGAAGAGGTGGGCCGCAAAAAGAATCCTCCTTCCCTACCCTTGGTACGATTTGCCGCCTTTCGGGAAGGAAGAGCCGCCCAAACCCTGCATGTTGGCCCATTTTCAGAGGAAGGCCCGACCGTGGCAAAGGTTCATCGTTTTATCGAGGAAATGGGTGAGCAACGAACCGGCAGGCATCATGAAATTTATCTCAGCGATATTCGAAAAGCCGCGCCTGCAAATTGGAAAACCGTTATCAGGCAGCCATGCTGTAAAGCAGTATGAGGCACGAAATCAACCGTGCCTTCACCCTAAAGCAACATCAAGCACCATCATCACCGAAAAGCCGACCATCGTCATCATGGTGACCAAATCGATATTCGCCTCCACCCGTTGCGACTCTGGAATCAACTCTTCCACAACAACAAAAATCATGGCACCGGCAGCGAAACAAAGCGCATAGGGAAGAATATGCTGCATTTTCAAGATAAAAAGTGCTCCGATCACACCCGCAACAGGCTCAACCAGACCGGAAGCCTGTCCCAGAAAAAAACTTTTCTTTTTACTCATTCCCTCTCTTCTTAAGGGCATTGCCACAACAGCACCTTCAGGAAAGTTTTGGATACCGATACCGATAGCCAAGGCAACCGCGCCCCCGATGGTGGCGGACGGCAGATCAGCTGCCACAGCCCCGAAGGCAACCCCGACCGCTAATCCCTCAGGAATATTATGCAGGGTTATGGCAAGAACCAGCAGGGTGCTGCGCTGCCAGGAGGTTTTTACACCTTCACTCTTTTTCAGATCAAGCCCTGGATGAAGATGCGGCAGGAAGTAATCTATCAGCCGCATAAAGATGCCTCCTCCCATAAAACCGATGACTGCGGTCAGCCAGGGCGTATGCCCGAGCTGTTCAGCCATTTCTAGGCCGGGCGAGAGCAGAGACCAGAAACTTGCAGCAATCATCACTCCTGCGGCAAAGCCGAGCATTGAGTCCATAAATTTCTGATTCACTGTTTTGGTGAAAAAGACCACTGCCGCCCCTGCTGCTGTCACAGCCCAAGTAAAAAGGGTTGCAAGGAACGCCTGCATAACCGGGTCCAACTGCTGAATGAAATCAATCATTGTACCGCCTTGTAAAAGATAATACATTGGGAAGAAGAGCGGTCGATTCAGCGCTCGCTTATGTTGATGCTGAGAATGAGCTTGTGAACCGTTTCATAGATCCGTTCATCGCTGCTGGCTCGCGGGCCAGCCACATTGAGGGTCTCTATGGCATTTCTCATCAGCCATTGCTCAACAGCGAGTATGGCATCGTCCAGGGAAAAATAGTCCATATTAAGATGAAGACAGGGACGGTCGTAACGAACTGCCAGAGCCTCGGTCAGAGCGGAACCGGTCGTGAGCGGACCATAGGAGACAATCAGGGTGCCGTCGCTTTCCACAACATTTTTTTGGGTGCGGTCCCGGTAGCGGTATGAATCCAATTCCTGAAGGCAATACTGTTGCCCGAGAGGTCCGTCTTCTGTTGCCCTTCCTCTGGGCAACCACCCCCCATGCGGGATACCACGTTCTATGGCCGCATCTAGTGCTGCCCGATCAGCCCCTGTCTGTCCGCCTGAAATTATCTTTCTCATCTTTTTTCTTTAGGATTTTTTTATCCCGGCTTGGCAAAAAGAATATTTTTTTTACCCTTTAGTTATACGCAGTTCCCTCTTGGTCTGCAACCGTTAATCCCGTTGGACCGGGAGGTCCGTCCATGAAAGACATCCTGTTTGTATATCCGCAAACAAGATCGGACAGTTGCCTGACCCTATCTATATATTGCGGAGTACTTGGATGAAATTTGCTGATTTATTTCACTTAAAACCTATGTGGTTTTTTCTCCTTATTGTGGTTTTGGCCGGGGCTTTTATTTTGGAGAAATGCTCGACTCCAGAACGTCCTGAAGAAGCACTGCCTGTAGTGTCTCCTCATTTTGAACAAGTAGAACAGAAAAAAGAAGAGAAGATTTATTTTGATGAACAATGCCGGGATGTCCTGCTGAATGATCAATGGCCTGTGTTTCCCCTTTTTCAATCTGCGGCCAGAGAAAACACGACAATCCTTGATAGCCCTGAATGGAAAGTGCCCCTGTCCCAGCCTGTTATTTTGCTCAAACCGTTGCGAAAAAAAAAGCGTATTGCGCCGCGGGGAAGGTCTGTACAGAAATTTGCTCCTGATATTTTCGGTAAGAATGATGATCGGGTTGCCTATGAAGGGGGGCTGATATCTGCTGTGCGGGTGACTATTGCGACTTTAGAGGCTCAATCCATCCTGTACGGTATAGGGCCGCTTAGCGACTGTTCAGGAATTTTCCATCGAATTCTTATGGGAGTGAAAAAACGCTATCCTGATCATCAATACCCGCCTCTTGGACGGTATCGAAACTCCAGAGATCTTGCTCGCTGGTATCATGAGCGAGGAGAGCTGGTGCTTATCAAAAACGCATTAAAGCAGTCTCGTGTAATCAGGCCTGGGGTGGTGTTATTTTTTGGTCGCAACGCTTCCCTGTATAAAAATCTCTCTGTGAAAACGTTGCTGGCATTACGGGGCGGTATTGACCATGTGGGCGTAGTGGTTAGTGTGACAAGGAATAAGAATGGCGAGGTGATCAACTACAAGCTTTTTCACGGGCATGGTCGCAAAGGAAAGACACCGGCCTCCACAACAAATTGGCATAAACGTAAACCCCGCAGGACCGGGTACCCACCCTTTGGTAACGGACGTCAGCGGCTGGTTGCTGCTGCCTGGATTATTCGGCTTTAAGAGACAGCAGGTCCGAATAAGGAGATGATCGGTAAAAAGGAAGGCCTTGGATCTTCAAGCCCTCAGGTCTTCAGTCGAAATCAAGCCAACAGCGAGGAAAACGAGACGGCATGACGCCGCCTCGCTGGCCTGCCCGGTATACAAAGGCGAACACAGAGATTTAGCCTCTACGGTACCCGAAATAAGGGGCAGGGTATTTCTTATTGAATCGCTTATGGTCTTGGTAGGGTCATCAAAAGGCCGTTGGTATTATCGCATCTGCTGACACAGTTGAAGCGGGCAGGACGAGAGCTTCGGGTGCAGTAAGCTCGTCCGTAGGGATCCGCCAGATCAACTTTGCCGTGCAAATCTTGCGTACTACCGTCACTCCAGGTTACCCGACAAAAAATCCCGTGCCAGACTCCCCGATTACCACATTGTTGAGCCACCTTAGGGTACGATCTCCCCTGACATTTTCCTTTGAGGTGCTGCCAGGAAGTAACATATTTTTTGGTTGGCTGAGGAGCCACCCGGGGTGGGGGATTCCTGTTCCTATTCCTGGTGCTCACATTTGGAACCACCGGGGGCGGGGGTGTTCTGTTCTCTCGTCTGCCGTTCACATTGTCGGTCCGGTTTCGGGTTTGACAAGGGGTCACCCGGTTAGGATCAAAGCGCATTGTTTCGCTGCATTTCCCAAGGGTACATCGGTTGAGACCAGCATCGTAGCATTTCCGCATGACACTTCGTTCCGCTGTCTGCTGGCTATCAGCCAGATCACCTTGGACAGTTTGAGGGAAACTGCGTGGACGAGAGCCGACAGCCGTACAGACATAACCGGATTCTGCGCAACGCTCCTCACATTGCCCATTCTCCTGCACACAAGCTTCACAACTCGGATATTCACGTTGCGGTGCCTGGGGAGATTGCGGAAAAATACCGCAACGGTATTCCGGCTCGCTATATATCTCTCTGTTCCAACCTCGATATCGCCGGTTAACCGTCACTGGTTGAGAACGACAGATTTCCACGCTCTCTGGCCGAAGAACCTCCTCCTCTATACAACGATCAACAGCGCAATACGTTAACCCCTGTTGCTCACACTGCCGAACAGCCTTTCTTCTAGCCCGCCGTTCTTTTTTGGCCTGCGGTCCCTGCACGGTGCTGCGAAAACCATAGCGGTCATAGCCCACAGCCGTACAAGTGGCGTTTGTATCAAAACAACGTTTTTCGCAATGCCTGCTTTGCTGGAGGCACTCCTCGCAGCTTTGATACACTTGTTCGCCTCCCCGTCGTGATGTGCCGAAAATATTGCATTCGGTCTCTGCACTGACAGTATACGGTCCCAGGCAGAAAAGTGCCCCCATAAGAAAGGCACAGGCCATTATCGTTTTTTTCATCCGCATTTCTCCTGTTGGGTCAAATGAATTTATATCATTCCTATTAAATAACAATCTTTTATGTAATCATCACGCAGGGAGAATTTTTCGAGAGCGGCTTGGGTTCGCTGTTGTTCGTGCCCTTATCCGGCAATTGCGGTGTGCCCTCCTCCTTCTCCCGGTGCCTGACCAAAGGCCACAAAACATTGCCTAAGCCTGCGAAACAGCTCAGGTAGAATATTCCCATACTCACGGCAATGCCAAAATGGAGCAGGAATACTCCTCCGATGATGAATGTTCCCGGAGCAATGCTGATGACAAAATTTCGCTGCATGGTCTCCTCAAATTCGTCCGCAATCTCAAACAGCGGGATCAGATTATTCAGAGTTCCATCCATAAGGATCACCTGGGCAGTGTCCGTGGCCGCAGTCGAAGGGCTTGCAGTTCAGACGAAGGAGCAATACCTTCCCGCTCCAAAAACCGTGCGCTACCGACGTGAATCACCTGTCCTTCCGCCGTTACCCTGATGCCGTAGCCGACCTCGTAACCAGCATTTTCCAAATCTGGTAGAACGATCTGTTCCTCCTCGGCCCTGGCAACAATAGCTCGTGCAACAGGATGAGACTGGCGGTACTCGGCTGCGGCAGCATAACGCAGCACGGTTGTTCTGTCAAAATCATTCAAGGTATGGATCACGCCGACGGTCGGCTGTTCCAGAGTCAGAGTGCCGGTTTTGTCGAAGACGATTGTGTCCACTTCGCGAAGCAATTCAAGGGCTCTCCCGTCTTTGATCAAAACAGAGCGCCGTGAGAGAAGCTGTGAATAAGTAAGTACAGTGAGTGAACCTGTAAAGTGGACCCCATAGTCAACACAAGAAAAGGCACACATCAATGATAAATACTCTGCCCACTGTTTTCTCTTGACTTTTCCAGCCTAAAACTGTTTGTTTTTCTTTAAAAGTTTCTTTAACAAAGAGCTGAATCCTAACAAGACGCGCCAACAAACTGCTCGGCAGTATACTGCCAGCGAGTTTGGTCGTTATCTTTTTATCTTTTGTACTCCAACCAACAACCGCTCAAATCTATTCATTCAACAGGAGGAACAGCACAATGGCACAAGTTACGTTTCAAGGAACACCGGTCAATACAGCAGGTGAGCTGCCAGCTGTAGGACAAGACGCCCCTGATTTCACTTTAACAAAGACTGACATGAGTGACGCTTCCTTAGCTGATTACAAGGGAAAGAAGCTCGTGCTCAATATTTTTCCCAGCATAGACACCCCGGTATGTGCAACCAGTGTCCGCCGGTTTAATGATGAAGCAGGCAAACTTGAAAACACGGCAGTGCTCTGCATTTCACGAGATATGCCCTTTGCTCTTGGCCGTTTCTGCGGCGCAGAAGGCCTGGAGAGTGTTATTTCAGCTTCAGAATTGCGGTCAGACGCTTTCGGTAAGGACTACGGCGTCCGTATTATTGACAGCGCTTTGGCGGGACTCTTTGCCAGAGCAATTGTTGTGATTGATGAGAAAGGAAAAGTGATCTACACGCAGCTCGTTCCTGAAATCGCAGAAGAGCCGGATTACCAGAAAGCTCTTGCCAGCTTGGCATAAAAAACGAGGGTAAAACAGGGAGAGCAGCATGCAACGTGTGGCTCTCCCTAATCAGATGATGATCCCGACCTGCTTCCCCTTTTCGCTTTATACTGTTGATTCCATTTGGTGACAACGTATAATTTTTCAACTTTTGTTCTCGCCCAAGGTGTTTTTCGGAGGAATTTAAGACTGGAGTTCAGCGTAGGATTAATGAGAAAGCATCGTATCCTTGTCCAATCTCCCAATTTATCCCAGCCGTAACAATCAACAAGGTACGTAACCATGTTCTTTAAAGTTACACCGTGCAAGGGGTCGTTATTTTGTTCTTCACTCGTTTGTTCTTCATTCATAAGGAGGGCTATTTTTTTGAGATTTAGATTCCTTTTTTATATTGAATGTCTGTTGTGGGATGAAGGCTTTGCCTGAGGCTCTTTGCTGCATCAAGGTTGCCGTTAAGATAATTTCCAAATAATTTAATCAATCTTGCTGTATCCACTTCTCTGTTAGTCTTGGTTGTAATATTTCTTACATCAATAAAGAAGCTGGAAAAAAGATTCGGCACATCTGTAACAATATCTGTATTTAAAAAATCAACCTCATTATAGATACGATGATAGTTTCCTTTTGTCTTTTTAATAAAAAGAGTCCTCCCCTTGAGGTTCTTAATTGATGATTTTTTTTCACAGTGTTCTATACAGTGAGCATCAATCGTATCTTTATGACATCCTATGACCTGATGAAACAGGCATTGTCTACTCGTTACGAGGTTAATCGGGTGATAGATACTGTAGCACAGCTTGAAATTATCAGGCTTTTTGATACTCTTTATCTGGATCTTACTGATCTCATTTGAAATAAATGCACCTGAACAGTTAAAATGCTCTTTTAAACATAACAGGCTAAAGGAATTAACAATATTCAGCGTAGGGCCTGCTATCCAAGCAATGCCCTTTCGATAGGCTTCGTAAGCTATTCCGGTATTATTTGTTACAATATGTTGAGGTCGTTGAGGTTGTAGCTGGTGCAAAAAATCTACGGCATCACGATAGTCTTCTCCGATCAAAACAGAGGGGAACCAAGGGATTATATTATTCTCTGTGAAAATATCGCTGAGCTCAGCGTATGTATCTTTAAAACTCTGAGGAAGTTGAAAATATATATCTGCTTCAATTGCATTGCTCCTGATCAGACTGGTCAGATGATGCAGGTCCTTTGCTGACGAGATAAGCAGAGAAAGGGTGGGTTTTATACTGAGGTTTTTCGGTTTATCTTTATCTAAAGGGGGCACCTCAACCGGGGCAACGACTCCCTGAGTACCATTTAAGATGGATAAGATTTTTTTCTGTATGGCTGTGAGCTCTTTAAAAGGGAGAAAAAGATCGTCTTGAAGGTTTTCTCCATCTATATGCTGAATGAAATACTCTGTATCATTTAAGGCTTTAAATTTTTCTAAGAGTATCTCAGTATTGAGACCTTGCGCACAGTGCTTGTTCTTTTGGGCAAGCCTGTCTGAAAAAACAGTAAATGAAGTGTCGGGCGTTTGTACAGCTATTTTTAAAGGTGAACCAACTTCCCCTGAAACAATGAGTGTTAAAGGTGCTTTTGCGATGCTTAATCGTGCAATCTTCTTTTGAACCGTCTGTATTATCTCTGTTTTCAGATCATAGAGTTCTCTTTTAGCTTGTGCTATATTTTCATCCGTGCAACCGCCTTTTATTTCAGCACGACGTATTGCCGAATTATCCCGAGAATTATCAACAAACATGCTTTTATTGATATCTCCCGCTAAAAATCCGTTTGAAAACTCTCGGTTAAAGACCTTGTGGAGTTCATCTTTATCAGTAACGAGCTTATCGTGCTTATAAAGCCTGATGAGCTGTTTTTCCCAGGCCTTGACCACCGTATAGACATAATGAAACTTTTTTATTCTTCCTTCAATCTTAACCGAGTCAACCCCAGCATCAGCCAGTTCCTGAAGATCCGCATAGGCTGAATTATCTTTCAGATTAAGGGGGAATTTTTTCCCTTCAGCAGTCGTTACATATTGATCTCGACACGGTTGACTGCACCTGCCCCGGTTCCCTGATTTCCCTCCATGCACAGAACTGAAATAACAAAGCCCTGAAAAAGAGATACAGTACGAACCGTGGACAAATACTTCCGTTAACATATTGTTTTCATGTCCAGCGGAAGCTAATGATTGTATCTCGTGGAGGCTGAGTTCCCGCGAGAGGTTAACTCGGGTAGCCTTGAGTTTGCTTAAAAATTGTATCTGGCCTGCATTATGGGTTGTCAGCTGGGTAGAGACATGGATTTTAAGCCCTGGAAAATATTTTCCAAGGAGATACAACATGCCTAAATCCTGAACAATGACACCATCAATTTTGGTCTTCACTAACTTGTTGAGCAAACGGATAAGGGTCGGAATTTCGCTTTCAATTATAATAATATTAAGGGTGAGGAAAACGTGACAATCATTTGCATGGGCCAGTCTTAAGATTCCATGTAAATCTGCAAAATCTATGTTCTGAGCCCGGTTTCTCGCATTAAATTTATCAAGACCACAATATATGGCATCTGCCCCAGCTATAATTGCGGCTTTTATGCAATCAATGTCTCCTCCAGGTGCAAGTAATTCAATTTTCTTGGTCATCAGGCTCTGCTGTGTAAATTCTGAGAGGTACAGGTGTGAAACGCCGCGCCAAAGGCATCATGCACCGCTGCCTGGAAAACACTTTCAAATTGATCAATCTGGATCATTTGTTCACCACAGCGCTCAGAGGAAGAAGGAAAGATTAACAGATTAACATGTTAGCAAAAAGGACTCTGGAAGTGAGGAGTTCTTTTGCAAGGGTAACAGTAATGAAATCTTCTTGTCAATAAGCAGTTGCATGGCCACACCCTCCCCCGTACATTCCAAACGCATCGTCCATTCGCTACCGAGATAATGGGGCATTGCGCATAATTTCTGTCAATAAAAAGCAGCTTGCTGTATACTGACGCCCATCAAACTCTCAGCTACGTCTGAGTAAAAACAGAATAACCACTCAGGAGAACATCCCGTATGGCCGCACAAAAAAAGAAATCCAAGTCGCTAAAAAGCATTATCACCACCCTCCTGATCATCCTTGTTGCCGGGGCGTTCCTGATATTCAAAGGCAACACACCAGAATTTCTGCGGGAATATATTCCACCCGATCTCCATACTATTTTCTATCCTGAGCAGAAAGGCGGCGGCACTGTCGCTATCAATAATCTGCCTGCAACGGAAGGCAACAGCACAATCGCCTCCTTTTCCACCTCCAAGACACAGCTCAAAAAACTCTACGTCAAAGCCGGACAATTTACCACCTTCTACTGCGGCAGCAGTTATGACGAAGACTTCACACTTGACCACAGCTCAAGCGGCTTTCATTTCCGCAAGAACGAGGCCAGATCCAACCGGGTCGAATGGGAGCATATCGTCCCGGCAGAAGCCTTCGGCCATAGCTTTCCAGAGTGGCGAGACGGCCATCCTGACTGCGTGGGCAGCAAGGGCCAGTCCTACACAGGCCGTCGATGCGCAGAAAAAGCCAACAAACAATTTAAGCTGATGCAGGCAGATATGTACAACCTTGTCCCAGCTATTGGCGAGGTCAACGGCGACCGCAGTAACTACAGCTATGCCATGCTCCAAGGCGAGCAACGTGAATACGGTAGCTGCAACATGGAAATCGACGATCAGAAGGCTGAGCCGCCGGACGACAAGTTTGGTGATATTGCCCGTACCTATATGTATATGGAATCCGCCTACGGTCGCGGGGTGATTTCCGGGAAGAACGTTAAGCTCTTCGAAGCCTGGAACAGGATGGACCCTGTCGATAAATGGGAATGCGAGCGTGCCCGGCTGATTGAAAAAATCCAAGGCAATAGGAACATGATCATGGTAAATACCTGCCAGGAGGCTGGACTGTAATGCTTGCCCGTGTTGTTGGTTGCCAGAAAATGACATACAGAATAGCTGAAACCGGAAGATCAGTTAATTTGCTTGCAGGCTGTGAAAAAGAGGTGTATTTAGGCAAAGGAATCAGAACCCTACAGAAACCTCAGAATCACTTACCAGGCACCAGTCCTATGCCATCAAAATCACATACGTGTCCAGAAATCCGAGCCTCCCTTGTTTCCTTTGACATGGTGCCCCGCCACGAAAAGGGGTTGCTCCATATGGTCCGAGACGATCTTTCACGCATGGAGGATGTCACAGAGCAGGAGCATGCGTTAACACAGTGTAACGTTTACCGCGCTTGGCGTTCGGAAACGCAGATCAAGATTGAATTTCTTGATATGAATAAGCCTTTGGGAAGCCGTATTCTTTTTCGTATGGTCTATGAGCTTGCATCCCCGCTTATTTGATATCGCCGTCTTTATTCCGAAATGAGGTCGTACAAGGCAGCGCAGGTCGAGTCGGTAGATCTTGCTTGAGTGCAGCGAAAACGGACAACGTATTGATCAAATTGTCTGATTTCGCTGCACTCTATCATTCTCCGCAAACAAAGGAATAGAGTAATTACCGCCAAAGGCCTTGAAGATATTATTGATACCGTCATAATCCGATGCATACATATCCTCCCGGCTGCTGACAAGCTCCCTGACCTCCTCGGTAAACCCGCCAGTGGAAATCAGCCAGAAGCGGATTTCTGGCACCGGTAGGCCCTCTTCATCCTGTTGCTGCCTAAAGACTTCTGCCGCAGCCTCCAGCTTTTTCACTTGGGCAATACCCATAGCTTTGCGAGTATACTTACATTCGCAGAGCCACACCCGTTCTTCCTTCGAGTCCTTGCCAAGTACATCAAGCTGATAGGCAGGGCTTGCCGATGCCTTGACGGCCTGGGTTCTGACGTACTGAAACAGCGGCACTTCTACTTTTTCTGCCTTTCCTGATCCGGCGGAGAACCAAACAGAAGGCAACTGTTCATGATTGAACTTGAGCATGGAGACCTCAGCCACCATTTCCAAAAATTTTCCCTTCATGGTGTTGATCAGCCCCTGCTGGCTCAGATCAACCTCGTCCACCCCTTCCAGATCCTGCTCATAGACAAATTTGATAAAACGCATCAGGCAGATATCGTTAAAGGAGTAAAACTTCTCTGCGCTCCGGTAGACCAAATCCGCTGCATACAGCTTTTCGATCTTCTTTGCCACCGCCTTTTTCTGCACTCCCAGCTTGTCAGCAATGGCCTTGGTATCTACCGGCTGATTATTATAGCGGGTGAAATAGTAGATGATCTTTTTGCCCAGTTCCGTGTCATCATCCTGATTGATCAGTTCCCGGTTATTGTCGAAATGGGTCCGCCAGAAGCCGTAGATCTTGCCATTTTCGATCTCGTAGCGGATAACCCGGTTTATCTCCTCCTCGCTCTTAAAACTTTTCCCCGAGCACTTAGAAGTGGCCAGACTGTATAGGTAATACGGGTGTCCGCCGACCTGCGTACTGGCATACAGAGCTAGTTTTGGAGTGACTGTCTGTTCCGGCGACGCATAATATTTCAGGGCGGAGTGCAGAAGTGCAGCTCCGTCCGGCACCGACATCGGTTTCATATGCATAAAATCGAACCGTCCACCCAAAGGACCACCCATGACCGTCTTGAAAACCATAGTTACGGCAGAACCAGACACCAACATGGGGGCCTTGCGGCTCTGAGACTGTCGATCATAGGTATTGGCGAGCCGGATGGCACCGTATCCATCCGAACGGTCTTTGGAGTCCATCAATTCTTTGGGCATATCATAAATACAAAGCTGCATATCCTGAAACTCATCAATGATCACCGCCACTCTTGTGTCGGTAAACGAGGCCAGCTCTTCAGGCTCCCGGATAAGAGCATCCCAATGATGGAGAGCGTTTTCATCGTTACCCCGATTATAGCGATCAAGAAAGATTGCAGCACGTTCCAGAGCTAGGGCACCGGCTGTGGAATCGGCATTGCAGTTCAGCAATTGCTCCAGATCAACATTTGCATTGCGGAACAGCACCGGGTCCTGCTCACAGTAGGCCACGTACTGACGATAAAAGGTGGTCGCGTATTCCAAAAGGAATTTTCTGAGCGTCCGTTTCTCCCTAGTCATCTTGAAATAAAACGGGGCAACCTTATACTCGGGCTTGAAAAAAACCGTGTTGACCAAGCGGTCCAGGAAAACAGTCTTGCCGATTCTTCGGAGCGCAATCAGGGCGGTGCTTGGTGCGGCCATGCGTTGAATTGCCACGACCCAATGATCCAGCTCGCGCAGCAGTTCCACCCGGTCGGTGAATTCATCTTCGTGGACCATTTCCTCGACCGGCCATATTTTTATATCGGACATGTTATCTCTTTGGAGGATAGACCAATGAATGATGGAATGATGACGTGTTGAAAAAAACAATCACAGCAGCTTTGTTTCCCGGCGAAAATCATCCTCCGAGTCTTCAAGGAGCACCCCTCCCTGCTCCATTGCCTTGAGCAGAAAGGTCACCCTTGGTATATCAAGCCATTTTGCCGCCATGCCCGAGGAAATCTTTCCTTTTCTGAACAGGGCGATTGCCGCCTCAAGTTTGGATTCCTCTTTAATCCGATCCGCATATTTACCGCGCACAATTTTCCGCAACTCCGACCTCTTGTATTCGGTTCGGAGTTCATCCGCTTGCTCTGATTCAGCCTTCTTCATAAATTAGCCTCTCCGAAATTGGCCGGTCGTGCCGATATGATGCAAATCGCATTGCCTCTTTCTCTGTATACCAGTGTAAGCAGACAACCTATTGACTACTAGGCCTTAACAAAAAACCGGCCTGCCGGAAATGCTCGTCAAAGGCAAAAGCGGACTGAATATTATATTCACGCATCAACACAAACGAAGAGCAATCGGTAAAGCTCCAACCCTTGTCGGATCTGCTGCGAAAAAGCTCTATGGTCTTAGTCAAGTGGAAAGAAGTTAGCTGAATCAGCTCTATCTGCTCACTCGCCTGCAACGCATCCAGAAACCTCACCGCATAGCTGTGGCCGATACGGGATTGCAGTAAGGTCACCGTTTCATCCATAACATAATCACTGGTCAGCAATTGCAGGTGATTGTCGGACAAAAAGGCCTTGGCTGCTTCGTGGTCATGATCTCTTCGGGCAATCGCGGCATACCAGCCACCGGTATCGACAAAAATCCGCTCCATCATTCCGCACCGTACAGATATTTATCGTGCTGCCGGGCAATATCGGCATCCTCACCTTCAGCCATTCCTACAATATCCCGCAGGGCATCCTTCTTTTGTGCAACAGGCACATTCTGGGATGCTAAAGCCGTATTTTCTTCCTTAGAGAGCTTTGACAGAATAAATCTCATCAGTTCAAATTTGTCTGCACGGGGAAGAGCATCAATAATCGGTATCACATCGGCAAGTATCATGGAAATCCTCATCAGGCTATAGGGAGTCAAGTAAACCGGAATGTGTAATTATACCAAGCTCTGTATGATCACACAAGCACTTGCGTCAGCGGGAGGTAAGTGCTTGCCGGGAAACCGGACGCAATCAGCAGGCAGCTTCCGACAAGGTGCGAGAAAGGCGGGCCAAAGGTCTCAGGTGAGGAGTGACGAAGGTCACCCGTGATCTTCAGAGTGACGTTGGGATGTGCAAGCTCATTCCAACTTGTCGAAACCTATATCGTGTTCAACCAATTGATTAATATGATAGTTAAAATAAAGTATACCGAAAAGAAACATCCAACAACGATCAAATGACACAATATCACTTGATGGAATGTCGTAGTACGCATTCAGTCGATTTCCGGCTTTAAAGGTCCAGACTATCGCCATAATCTCCCAAGCTAGCGTAATAAAATTACTTATATTCTCTATAGAATGCCCCTTATCAACGAATAAGGAGCTAATGAAAAACATCAATGATACATATGAACTAACGAATAAAAAATCAACAAACTTTTCAGAGATATTATTCTCGTTATCAATGAGGCGATTAACCTTGGCCGTTTGCCTTTTAATATAATATGCCCCATAAACGCCGGAAGTGAGGGCAGACAAGACGAGGAGCTTGAACGTTCCTTGATCCTGGAGCGGCTTAATTGAATTAAGAGGTTTCATGATATTCACCTTGATTGGAGGTAGAGGTGCGTTTTCAGCGACGCTTCCTGAGCGACAAATACATAATATTAATTATCAGGAAATATTTTTTTTAAGCAAGGCAGAATTTGTTGTTTCAATCAGTAGGCGGATTTCGGCAAGATGTGCGGAAGGGGTGGAAGCTTCTCCTTGAGGATCATTGTTCGTCACATGGGGGATTGCCCTTCGCCCTCAGTTAGGCGGACAACGCATTGTTCAAATTGTCTGATTTCGTTTCACTCTATCAGACCTACGCAACTTGGGCATTGCGCACCGTACAGGTATTTATCGTGCTGCCGGGCGATATCGGCATCCTCACCTTCAGCCATCCCCACAATATCCAGCAGGGCATCTTTCTTTTGTCCAACAGGCACATCCTGGGATGCTGAAGCCGTATTTTCTTCCTTAGAGAGCTTTGACAGAATAAATCTCATCAGTTCAAATTTGTCTGCACGGGGAAGAGCATCAATAATCGGTATCACATCGGCAAGTATCATGGAAATCCTCATCAGGCTATAGGGAATCAAGTAAACCAGAATGTGTAATTATACCAAGCTCTGTATGATCACACAAGCACTTGCGTCAGCGGAAGACAAGTGCCTGCGGAAAAGTATCTCTGCGAGTAAATCCCGCACTGGTTGGCAGGATATGTTGCATGGGTAGAGTGCGCAATGCGTATATGGCGGGAAGGGATATGAGGTGCTTGCTTTGCAACAAATGCCGTTACATTGTCTTTTTTCTTGCAAGTGTCGATTGGTTAAGCCAATAGAGAGCCATTTTTAAATTGGCCTGTGCCCATTGAAGCGGAACATGATCATTAGGAACAAGACGTCCTTTCTCGTAAAAATAAGCCTCTGGGCAAAGAGCACCTGAATCTTCCTTTTGCTTCCTCGGCTTCATCCACCCAAAAATGGTGTCCAGAATGCCTGTTTTCTTATTGGCCGTCAACTGCCCAAGGCTGCGGTTTAGGTATCTGATCTGCTCATTCCATTCCTCTTCTCCACCTTTGCTACGAAGTACCCGCATCCCATGAATACAAGAAATGATGGAATCAAAGATGCACCACTGGGCTTCCATTCCTTCCTTCCGGTGACTGTCACGTTGCGACATGTTATCGCTGAAATCCGTGCTACGAGCACCAAGCGCAAAAGAATCTCTGTAGTTTGGGTACCAGTATGAATCATTGGGATAGCGTCGGATACCAATTTCCCCTTGAAGGGCGGACTTGACATCGGTCAATATCTGCATAGCCTGATCAGATGTCACGACTTCGAGAGGATAGATCAGGAAGAGCAATGCGGCATCATACCGTCGTTTCGTATCAGGGTCTACCGATTCATACGGCAGAATCTGATTCAAGGCACGTACTCCTTTCTCCTCCAGCTTATTTAAAAACTGCACGTCAATTCCATGAACGGAAAGCGGATGCCGCTCGTACAGACTTTGGTCCGAGCAGAGCGTTATCAGCTGGCGCAGTCCGGCTACAACCGCACCAATCGACGATGCACCTATCTTCCGTTCTTCCTCCCAATGGCCACTGTCTCGGTCTTCCCAGTAACATATCTTCTGTAGGTACAAGATAAGAAGAGCAAGAGTATCCAGTGCTCTATCATCGATTCCGGATGTTCGTTGCCCTGCGGTCTTGCAGTAAAACCAAATGAAGTATCCAAGCGCATCGTTTTGAGCATGAGCCCACTTTTCCGCCAACATTTGTAAGGTACGCCCATTAAATCTTATATGAGGTCTATTCATAGGATCTTCAGCAAGAGAAGGATCATTAATAATCCGCTGAATACGATCTTGTTGCATCGTAAAGAAATCCATAAGAGCATTGGCTGTCTTTAATGCTGTATGTTTTGCACCCCAGACGTAATGAGCATGGGCAATATGCACATTATCTCTTACCCAAGCATATTGATAGCCGCTTAAATCATCCTTCTCTGCTTCTCCGACAGCCGGGAAAAGACCATTCTCTAAGCAGTTGAACTTAAAGGTACCGGCTTCCGTGAGATATGTTTCCAAACGTACAATATCTTGATTTAGATAATTCCCTCGAAGATACGGTTGGATATCCGTATGTTGAACTGGGAATGGTGCATTTTTTTCCCTTATACGTGATACCTTTATCTTAGTTATACGAGTAAGAATCAAACCTGTGATACTCCCTAATATGACTGCACCTGGCTGAAGCCATTGTTCATTTGCCATCCCGGTTTTCCATAGCTTACCGGCAGCAAACATAAACAATATAATACAAGCAGCATAAGTGGAACCATACAGTGCAGAGTCCTCCAGATTAAACCATCCCTTATCTCCAGCAGCCCTGCAACGGCACTCATAGGCATCGCCATGCTGTTGTGCAAAGTGTGTGCCGATCAGAATAATACGCTGGTTCAGATTGGTACAGAGGAGATCCACATAGACGCAGACCAACGGGATCAAGGCCAGCAAGGCCGTTGTGTCTTTGCCCACTGTATCCTTGGAAAGGCCCAAGCCAGCGGCCCCAAGGGCTGCGCTAATAAGGAGTTTCCATTTCAGGAAATCAGCCCGTGTACGGTGGGCATCAATAATTTCCTCGGACAGCTTCTCTTCACGTATTGATGTTTGCATAATGCATACCCTTCCTTCGGAATACCCAGCCATCTTTTCTGTTAATTGTCAAAGAATTTCAGTGTAATAAGCATAACCACCCTTGTCAATAAGGAAAATCAAGCTATGCACTTTTATTGTGATTGCATCAAGCAGCACAGCACCTCATCCCTTTCTCTACCCCTCACCCAAAACCTGCCGCAAAAAACGCCCAGTAAAAGACTCCGGCACCGCCGCCACCTGCTCCGGCGTGCCGCAGGCCACCACCTGCCCGCCTCCGTCCCCGCCTTCCGGGCCGATATCAATGATATGGTCTGCCGTCTTAATCACATCCAAATTATGCTCAATCACTACCACAGTATTGCCGCTGTCCACCAGCCGGTTGAGCACCAGCAGCAGGTGCTGGATATCCGCCGGATGCAGGCCGGTGGTGGGTTCGTCCAGGATATACAGGGTCTGACCGGTAGAGCGTTTGCTCAGCTCACGGGCCAGCTTGACCCGCTGGGCCTCGCCCCCGGACAGGGTCACTGAGGACTGTCCCAAAGTGATATACCCCAGCCCCACATCCAACACCGTCTGGAGCCGGTTCTTGATGGGCGGGATATTCTGAAAAAAATCCAGGGCCTCCTCCACGGTCATCGCCAGGATGTCGGCAATATTCTTGCCCCGATACTTGATCTCCAGGGTCTCCCGGTTATACCGCTTCCCCTGACAGGTCTCACAGGTGACGTAGATGTCTGGCAGGAAGTGCATGGCAATGCGCAGCACCCCGTCGCCCTCGCAGGCCTCGCAGCGACCGCCCTTGATATTGAAACTAAAACGGCCCAGCTTATAGCCCCACGCCCGAGACTCAGGCAGGCGGGCCAGCAGCTCCCGGATGGGCGTGAGCACGCCGGTATAGGTGGCCGGATTGGAGCGCGGTGTCCGCCCGATGGGACTTTGGTCGATATCAATGACCTTGTCCAGCTGATCCAGCCCGTGCAGTAACCGAGGCCTGTCGCCATCCTGAAGCACTGCGTGCGCCTCCTTGTACAGGGTCTCCATGACCAGCGAGCTCTTGCCCGAGCCCGACACCCCTGTGACACAGGTCATCACCCCCAGAGGAAAGCGGACGGTCAGATTGCGGAGATTATTAACAGTGGCCCCCTTGAGCATCAGGCCATATTTGGCCCCCTTACGCACCTTTCGCCGTTTCTCGGGCACAGCGATGGTCAACCTGCCGGAGAGATACCCGCCGGTCAGCGATTCCTTGCAATCCAGCAGACCGGCAACCGGGCCGGAGTAAAGGATCTCGCCGCCATGCACGCCCGCACCGGGGCCGATATCCAAGATATGATCTGCCGAGGCAATAGTGTCGGTATCGTGCTCCACCACGATGACCGTATTACCCAGGTCGCGGAGACTCAACAGGGTCTTGATCAGCTTATTATTATCGCGCTGGTGTAGCCCAATACTGGGCTCGTCCAGGATGTACAACACTCCGGCCAGCCGGGAACCGATCTGGGAGGCCAGCCTAATCCGCTGGGCCTCGCCCCCGGACAGGGTCCCAGCCTTGCGCTCCAGAGAAAGGTATCCCAGCCCCACCCCATGCAAGAATCCCAAACGCTCCTGCACCTCCTTGAGAACCGGCTCGGCGATCATCTGATAGCGGCCCTTGAACTCCATGCCTGTCAGTTCTTCAATGAGATGATCAATGGACATCCGGGTGAGCTCGACAATAGAATATCCGCCCACCAAGACAGCCAGGGCCTCGGGCTTGAGCCGATCCCCATGACAGACCGGGCAGGGCTGCTCCTTCATAAAGCGGGCTGTCTCCTCCCGCACCCTGGATGAGGTCGTCTCCAGGAAGAGGCGATCCATACGCGGGATAATCCCCTCAAAGGGGACCTGGGAGACCAGATGCCTGCGGCCCCGACTATAGCGAAATTCAATGCGCTGGTTGCCTGAGCCGTAGAGCAGCACCTGTTGCGCCTCAACAGGCAGCTTCTTGAAAGGGAGGGACGGATCAAAGCCGTAATGGGCAGCCAAGGCCTCGATCCATTGAGCATTATGGGTGGCCAGCTTACGCCGTGACCAAGGAGCGATGGCCCCCTCATCCAGCGGGAGGCTCGGGTCGGGCACGATGAGCTGCTCCGCAAAGACCTGCTTAACCCCGAGGCCGCTGCATTCCGGGCAGGCTCCTTGGGGATTATTAAAGGAGAACAGCTGGGTGGATAACTCTTGGACCGAGATCCCGCAGGCATGACAGGCTGCTGATTCGGAAAAAAGGACTTCCTCGCCACTGTCTGGGAACTGGACCAGCATGGTGCCCTTGCTCAGACCCACTGCTGTGGATACGGATTCATCCAACCGTCGACGAATTCCCGGCTTGAGGACCAACCGATCCACCACCGCTTCAATGGAATGAAAGATATTTTTCTTGAGCTTGATCTCTTCACTGAGAGCACGAACTTCACCATCCACCCGCACCCGGACATAGCCGTCCTTACGCAGCTCTTGAAGGATTTGCTCATGGCTCCCCTTTTTACGCTGCACCAAGGGGGAGAGCAGGATGACCTTTTCTGGCCGTTCCGCCTCTTCAGAGCGAGTCAGCAGGCTGTTGACCATGTCCTCAATGGACTGGGAGCTGATGGCCTCCCCGCATTTTGGGCAGTGGGGCTGGCCTGCTCGGGCAAAGAGGAGACGGAGATGGTCGTAGATCTCGGTGACCGTGCCCACCGTAGAACGCGGATTTTTGGAGGTGGTCTTCTGCTCAATGGAGACAGCTGGCGACAGGCCCTCTAGTAGATCCACCTCGGGCTTGTCCATCTGCCCGAGGAACTGACGGGCATAGGTGGACAGGGATTCCACGTAGCGGCGTTGCCCCTCGGCGTAGAGGGTGTCAAAGGCCAGAGTGGATTTGCCGGAGCCGGACAGACCGGTGAAAACCACCAGCTGATTGCGGGGGAGATCGACGGAGATGTTCTTCAGATTGTGCATCCGTGCGCCGCGCACGGAGATGTATTTGGGTTCTGAGGTCACGGGAATATATTCTTTGTATCCTGCTGACAAGCTAGGAATATGTATGTTAGATTATGATGCAGTTGCGGTGCAGAATCAGATAGGTGACTATCATACTGGTGCGGAAGCATTTGCTCAAGCGTGTTTTTTGCTTATTAACGTATTGTGCAAAGCAAGAAAACAGAGGCGAAGAGGAAGGCATGGGACACAGCTACAGTAATACCATCATTAACAGTGGCAGCGGCGACCAGAACATCGCTCAGGGCGACGGGGCCATTGCCAAGCAGGTTAATCTCGGCGGACCACAAGCCCCGGTAGAGGATCTGCTCAAAATTATCGCCGCCCTCAAGACCGAACTGCCCGGCCTGCCGGACGAAGTACGGACCGAGGTAGAACAGGGAGCATTCCCAAAAAGTAGGAAATATTTCGAACGAACACGCTATTCACTTTTTATAGATATATTATAAAGTTAAGCTGCTCATGTCAATATCTGTAAAGCGAATTATAAAAACAATATGCTCAGGCAAGTGAACGCAAACCATCAAAATTGAGATGGTTTGGTCACAATTAAAGATGGTGAGTCATCTCTCTAAAGAGAAAGTGATCGTAAAAACATTATGTTAGTCTTCTCACAACACGACCGTTTTTTACCTACTTTTTGGGAATGCACCCGTAGAACATGAGTTGGCGGGCGCGGAACTCCAGGCCCGCAAACCTGAACCGGACAAAGAGAAAATCGCGGCCACGCTGATCCGCGCTCAGGATGTGCTCAAGGCGGTGCCCGGCACGGTTGCGGCAGCCCTGCCTGTGGGTAATTTGCTGGGGGATGCGTTGATTTGGTGCGGGAAGATGGCGGGGATGTGAAGGCTGCGTCTTACGCCCCAGGGTTGAAACCCTGGGCTATGTTCGGTGCGTCCCTCCGGGACGGCCTTTCTTCCTTGTCCCGGAGGGACAGCCGATAATAGCCCCGTGATTTATCGCGGGGTGTGAATGCAAGGAGATATGGTATGGATAACCAATTTGAAAATAAAGGCAAAGATCAGAACGTTGCGCATGGTGACGGTGCTATCGGAAAACAGGTCAATATCACGCAGCAGGTGACCGGAAACAACAATGTCGTCACCGGTACCGGTACCGGTGATATTCACGTACATCCTGAACCAGCGCCTGTTATTCCACGTCAGCTGCCATACATAGATGCTTGCTTTCTCGGCAGAGACAAGGAGCTTGTCGAGCTGGTGGACCATTTACATCCCGGCAAGGTCGTCGCTGTGTGCGGCCCAGGCGGCATGGGGAAGAGTGCGCTGGCTGCACAGGCCGTACATAAGCTGGAGCAAGACCGCTTCCCGGACGGCATTATCTTTCACAGCTTTTATCATCAGTCGAGTACAGACATGCTCTTGCAAAATATTTGCCAAGCTTTCAAAATCGAGGTAAAGGCAAGGCTTGAGACGGCGGTGCAAACGGCCCTTGCAGGCAAGAAGACCCTGCTCATTCTTGATGGGGCGGAGGAAGCGGAAGACCTAAAAGCAGTGCTTGACCTGCGTAGTACCTGCGGAGTCTTGATCACCAGCAGAAAACGGTCGGACGCGCAAAAGATTCGCCTTGACCTGCAACCGCTGGAAGACAAACCGGCAGTGGATATATTTTGTGAGTACAGCGGGGCTACGGAGAATGATGCGAGTGTGCAGGGTGTCTGTGAGATACTGGACGGTTGGCCTGTTGGGTTGCGAATTGTGGGTCGCTATGTCAGCAGTACGGGCGAGAGCGCGGCAGACTATCTGCGCTGGCTGGAGCAGGAGCCGTTTAAGGAACTGGGGGACGGGGAGCATCAGGAGGAGAATGCCGCTTTGTTACTACAACGTAGCGTGGCGCAGGTGAGTGGGAATGCTCGGCAAGCCTTATCTTTGTTTGGAGTATTAGCCTTTGAACCGGTGTCTCGTGCATCAGTAGCGAGTGTATTGGATGAAAATATCCGTTGTTGCAGATTGGCCCTGAATGAACTGGTCACTTATGGCCTACTTGAGAAGCGGAAGGACCGCTGGCAGGTAAGCCACGCCCTAGTCCATATTTATGCCCGTACCGAGTTGACCGTGAGCAAGGAGAACCTGGAACGGCTAGCTGCTTATTATATTGACTTTTGCAAGGCCCAGAGCAAAGCTGGACTAGAGGGGTATGCACGCCTGGATGAAGAACGGGCACACTGCCTGCGGTTGATGGAGAGCTGCCTGGATAAGGAGCTATGGCAGGAAGTGCAAGGCTTGGTCAAGGCAATACTGGAATACCTGGACCGGCAGGGCTGGTGGACAGATTGGCTGATTGCCCTTGAGATGCGCCTAACTGCAACCCGGAAAACACGCGACCGGAAAGGGCAGGGGGAGTGCCTGAACGATCTGGGCTACACCTACGAACGGCGTGGAGAGCGTGAGAAGGCTTTAGCCTACTGTAAACGAAGCCTGCAGATACGTCGTGAGGTAGGTGACAAACAGGGAGAAGGGGAAACCATGAATAACATCGCCATGGTTTACCGGCAACAGGGCAAGCACGAACTGGCCTTACAGACGTTTCATCAGAGCCTGAGTATAGCACGGGAGGTTAGAAATCAGAAGGGGGAAGGTACTATCCTGAATAATATCGGCTTAGTTTATATGAACCAGGGCAAATGGAAGATAGCCTTGCCATATCTGGAGCAGTGCCTACCTGTCAGACGGAAGGTTGACGACAAGATCGGTGAAGGGATAACCCTGAACAATATTGCCGAAATTTACCGTGCGCAGAATGATGTTGCCAAGGCTATTGAGTATAGGAAGCAATCCTTGACGATATGGTTGGAGTCTGGTGACAGGGACGGAGAAGCGGCAACGCGCTGGTACATCGGCCTAATTTACGAAGATATCGGCGACCTTGCCAAGGCCGAAGAATACATGTGTCAGGCCGTGCGAATTTATGAGCAGATCGGCAGTCCTTATTTGGAGCGATGCTGCAAAGCATTGGAGCAGGTGCGGGCAAAGCGACGTGGAATGTAGGAGCAATCTCCCGTTATTTCCCTTGGGTGCATTCTTTCCAAAATCCAGGGTTAAACATATTTAGCGACCTCTTGATGTATCGCAAACGGCTGAATCTTGGTGTTATCAATTTTACGGTAACGGAATCTACCCTGAGATTTAAAAAAGATACCTTGGGGTTATCAACCACAGCCTCCTGCGAATCCAACTGTTTATCCTTTACCCCCAAGCCCCACCCCAGCCAACCGTCGAAAAATCTGCGCACTAACCACCCCTCTAACACCAGCAACCCAAGCAAACTCCGGCCAGCGTTCCACAGCAGCGCCAACCTCGTCAAACATCACCCCCACCTCTTTCTCCCCAACACCATACTGCCCTGCCAACTCAACAACATGCCTGTACCGAGGATCCCGCCCTTCACCAGCCACAGTCGTGCTGTGCTCGCCTCCGGGACCGTCGGCAAAGGTGAGATCATAGGCCGGGGCCAGAGACCACTTCCCTGTACGATCATCAAGAAGAAAACTGAAATTCTTCACATGATCATCGCGATTATGGGTCAGGATGTTGAAGAGCATCAGCCGGAAGGCCCGCAGCAAATCATCATGGTTGCGGATCAGCAGGGTGATATCAAATCCTGCCCCGTTTCCACGTTTTTTGTTGATTCAACTTCCGCAGTTCAGCCAGGGAGCGTGCTTCAGGAGGAGTAAAAAGGTCGGCAAACTCAGGCAGCCGACCAAGGGCGTGGGCCAGACGCAAAAGGTTTTTCAGAGACACCTGCCCTGTTGTCTCAAAGCGTTTCAGGGATGCTGGGGACACCCCGGCCCGAGCAGCCAAGGTTGTACGTTTATACCCTGCCTGAAGGCGCAGGGTCTTGAAGCGTTCCGCCAGGAGCTGTTCTGTTTCCGACGGTGTGAGAAGTGCGGGGATAGAGGTGAGCATGTCGTTATCTTAACCGATAACGAGACAGGATAAAAGTTAATATAATGTCTTTAGCGCAAGAATCGACATGCTTATGGGTAATATATTGTCCCGTGAAGATAGCTCCGCTCTTCAAGGAAAAGTCCTGCCCAGGGTGTTACCAGCACCATTGATTCAACACAGCAGAGCATCGTCGAAATCTTCGCTCATCTGTATTCGCCCTTTGAATTGACCGAACTGTCGTTTTGTCATTACCGGATCATGTGTTGATGCCTCATCATACAGCACAATAATCTTGACTGTTCCATGCCGTATATTCTCAGGGAGTTTCAGGCGAATTTCACGACCTTTCGTTACCCGTGCATGCATTTCTATAGCCTGCATATTTTTCCCTCCATATATGTTGTCTCCGCCTGCAACCACGGTACAGCAGGGCAGTCTTGACATTCCTGCCTGTATGTTATTCTCTTCAGTCCGATTATACAAGAGATTCAATGGCGACCTGACAGCAGTCACCTCACAGTTCCTTAATCTCTGCTCATCCTTTCCGCCCAAACCGCACATGATGATTGACGAGGTTGCTGCTGTGGAACGGTGGCCGGAGTTTGCTCAGGTTGCTGGTGTTAGAGGGGTGGTTAATGCGCGGATTTCTTGGCGGTTGGCTCATTCCCAGCTCATTCTCAGCAACACCATATGCCCTGCCAGCACGACAGCCTGTCTGTACGCAGGAGCACGGCGTTCACCTGGTGCAATGCGCCAGGCACACCTCATGCTGTTATCAAGCTCACAATCTGATATGAATTTAAATCAACGACCATTTGCATCAAACAAAAAAAATTGCATCCTTTATCAGATAGTAATAAATTTTAAATAATTACCAAAAAATCAATACAATCAGAAAGATAACTTAAAAAATATAGACTTGCTAGCATAGCGAGTATAAAAAACTTGCTTTCTACCGAGCGATTAAGTAAAAAATACTATATAGGAATAAATATTACCAAAGAAAGGTTGTACAAAAAGGAGGAGAACCTATGTATAATACAAAATTAAATAATAGCGTGTTCCGCGATGAATATCGCGGCATTTTCCTAGCTGTATCAGTTATGATACTTCTGCTTTCGTTGACATCTGCACAGACAGCAGCAGCTAATCCGAGCAATAAGATTACTGGTATAGTGAAAGAAACCCCCGGACTGTCATGGCCACTAGGTACATGGATGGTGGATGATCGACAAGTTGCGATCACTGATCAAACCACCTTCAAAGGAGATCAGGCTAAGGCCATATTCGGTGCGAAAATTGTAGTCAAAGGGAACCGCATTAACGGTGTTTTTATCGCAGATGAAGTTGAAATCAGGACGGACGATGATCCTATGTACGCTGGACAGTGATCCCTATATGCGCTCATAATGAGCTGAAGAATGCATACAGCCATCAAGGCTGATCCTTTCACAATGAGGCCTGATAAATTTTGACCGGCGATAGCAAGATGAGAGCGAAAAAAAGCCGATCAAATATCAAAAAAAGGGGGTGGAGCAATCAGCCGCTGACAGCGATTCATCCCCTTGCCCTCTCTTCTGCCAGAACAAACATTCTTAGTCTTAAATACTTACACCATAATAAACGCAGGCTTGCTCGGGTCGGCTAGGGAAAGAAGTTCTGATTATACTGATGAGCAATAGAGAGCTGGAAGGCCCTGAAAATCCTCAACCCAATCGCCGCACAACTGACTAGAAGTGTGGCGGAAGGGCTGGGATAAAGGAGCGTATAGGCACCCCTTTATGAAAAAAATATTAATGATTGGTTTCGAGGAGCTCCTCCAGGAGATGGACCTGGGCGCGAAAATCATCACCGATCAGCTCACTGATGCTCTGCTGATCGGAATTAACGGACAGCCCTTGACCAGCTAGGCGCTCACGCAGCTGTTCCGGACTGATTCGGGCAACCTGAGCCAGGGTGGTCAGCGGTGTATGAGCCAAGGCATTGATCGGCGGTGCAAAAGGAGATTCATTATGTCCTCCTTCAAGCGGGATAAAACTCAGTGCCAGCAGGAGGACAGAACTGCCCAACAGTACCTGTCCCTTGCGCTGCGAGAGATATTTTTTAAAGGGTGCAAAATTGAGAGCAAGATGTACAACCGCACCAGCCAGAAAAACCCAGCTCAGCCATTCGTGAACCGCCTTGTTCAGGCCGGTGGCTGCATGAAAAAAGAGAAGAACACCGGTCACGGCGGTCAACAGGAAGGCTCCTGTGGTTATGGGAGTGATCCAGTCACGTGTCATTTTCATGGAAAAATACGTTAAAGGTAAAAATTCATGTTTGCAGGATGTGCAGGAGCACGGCGCGTCGTGCCCCTACCTGAGCGCATTTTTTTTGGGCGAACACAGGGGTTCGCCCCTGCCGAGGAGGATGCGGCTTACATCTTTCCCTGGCCTTTTTGCATGCCATCACCCCCGCCCTGCCCGTTCATCCTGCAAGGTTTATTCATACCGTTCTTCCCCTGTCCTTTTCTTCCCTGACGAAGGGTTTTCAACTTGGCGATCTGCTCCGGGGTGAGCAGTTTATGGAGAGTCAGGTGGGCTTCAGTTCGCTGTTCGATCATCTGGCCTTTGACGGTTGCCATCTTTTTCGATACTTTTCGCACAGCATCTGCATCCACCTTATCAGCAGAAAAGGCCTGCTCGATTTTCAGGTGCAGACTGTCCATCTCCGCCCGCAGGGCCTGTTGTTTTTCCCGGTCTACAAAATCAGCATTTTTCAATTTACTAACCTGGTCGGCGTTCAGGCCCAGATCCTGTACTGTTTGTGCGTTTTTCCAAATACCCAGTGAACCTTTGGACTGCTTCCACTTTTGTCCGCCTTTCATAACACAGCCACCGTCCTGCCCTTGTCCGCCTTTTCCACGACAGGCACTTGCTGTCATGGGCAGAAAAGAGACTGTGAGCAAACCGGCCAGTACAGCTGCAGCAATTTTCTTGTTGATACGTGTCTTCATCATATTTCTCCTGTTTATTATGAATGGTGCTGAATCGTTAGGTTGTCCGGGAAAAGAGTACCGGGGTACGGCCTCTGTGTTCTCCATTATTTATGTCTATACTGTAGACAATGAATGTAAAGGAAATTTGTTTATCAAGGATAAAATTGTAAAAGTTTTGTAAATTTTGAGCAAATATGATAAGAATTTGAAGAAACAGATTGATTTCTCACGAAAAGAAAAATGAGAGGGGCATGGAAATTCCTCCGAGCCGATAAAATTGCATTGACAGGCAAGATTATCGACGAGTATTTATCGTGAAGAACAGTATGTTCAAAACCGGATCACCACCTAGACAAGAGAAAATGGCTTTGCCGAAAGGAGGAAGAAAGATGCAACTGAAGCGGAAAACAAAGAGGGGAAATTTTACTGCCGCAATACTGCTCACCGGCTGTTTTATGCTGACAACTGCCAATGCAGAGATGGCGGAAGGTACCAAGATTCAACTTGATTTTACTAAGATTCAACAGGCATTAAAAAAGGGGGCAACCGCTTCCGGCGGGGCTGCTGCTCCAGCTCCCGGTATGAGCACCGGACAGCTGTCGGCAAATACCGCAGCTCCGGCGGTAAATGCCCCGGCTCCGACAACGAATGGCATGCAACCCGGTCCGGCAGTAATCGGAATGATGGATGAAGAAATGAGCAAAATGATGGAAAAGACTATGGGTGAAACATTTGTCAGTTCCAATTTAATGGCTGAAATGCAAAAAAAAATCATGGCTGAGAATATGGGCTCCATGCAGGAGAGCATCCAAGCCTCAATGATGAAAAACATGCAGGGGTCTATTCAACAGGCACCCACAAACTCACTGACAAAATAGCGCTCTCTCAAAAAAAGGGGGCTCCTAGGACATCAGTATATCAGTATGCATGTGATCAATGTACTGATACACCTTTTCGAAGCATCTGGATCATCCCGTACAAGAGACTGCCGATCAAGCCGCAGGCAAAAGCCAGCAAAAGAACAGGTCTTTTTTGCGGTTTGATCGGTGCAAGCGGCTTCATAGGCTTTTCAATAACCAATATTTGCTCAGGCCATTTTTTGGATTTTTGTTCCATCTCAAGCTGTTCAACAAGGCTTGTATAGCGCTGCCGAGTGATTTCAGCATGCTGCTGAAGTTCTTTTAGCACACCATTCTGTTCTGTCACGCGCTGTAATTTATTCTCCAACTGACTGATTTGACGTTGGAGGCGGTCTATTTTATTCTGCTGCTCGCGGTAGCCAATTTTAGCAAGAACAACTTGCTCCGCAGCATCCTCCGATTGCTTCTGTTCTGCTTCTAGGACATCAGCCTCTGTATAAAGCTTCTTTTTTAATGAAGCGGCCTGAAGACGAACATTGGCTATGAGTCGATCTCCAGAGCCTCCTGCTCCTTCTCCGTATTTATCTATGAGGTCCTGCTCATAGATTTTTAAGCGGACAAGGCCTTTTCTTTCCTGACGGAATTCTTCTTCCTTCACCTGCTCGCTGTTTTGATTATGAGGTTTGAGGATATCTGCAAATTGCTCTTCCAGCCTGTTCATCTGATGTAATTGATCCTGCAGATTCTCTTGCTCGGCAGAGAGCCGTTTTTGCATATTGTCATATTGCGCTGTTATCTCCTGCTTACTCTCACCGACAAGAAAAAGCTGATTTTTTTGTCGAAACATGGTTAAAGCCTGTGCTGCCTGATTCATGTTCTGACGCAATAACAGCAGCTGCTCGCTTTGCAATGCCTCTTGAGGATATTGGATTTTTTTGTATTCCATTCGGAAGAATCGAATCAGGGTCTCGACCACCTGGGCAGACATCGCCGCATTCGGATGTTGAAAAGTAATTCTCACAATGCGAGTTCCCTTAATGGGGGTGACTGTCAGCTGCTGCTGAAAGGCTGCAAGGACACGAGAGAGGGTATCACCCTTATTCAGTGCTTCCTGATCAAGATCAGGAAAAATCTTTATTCTGCCTATGGCTATCACGACCTGTTCCGCCAGCACATTGCCTTGCAATATTTCAACAGCTGTTTGCAATGTTATACCTTCATGCAGCGAAGAATTCAGGTGCGAGGATTTTGACACGGCTTCGTTGGATTGTATTTCAGGTATATTTATGCGCGCTTCTGCTTGAAATACAGGAGAACGACGTAAGGAAGTAGCTACAACAAGTAATACGATAAGAAAAAAGACTGCTGTCATACCGACAGCATATTTCTTGAGAGAGACTAAAAAAGCAGGCATTATATTTTATTTCAATTTTTTTTATATGAAAGTTTCGGATGACTCTTTCGAGTCACTGAACAATTTTCAGGCTCTGTTGTCCCAGTCCGCTGGGATGGGATGGGTTCAGTGTTGTCTCATCGATTGATCAATAAAAAGTGTATATAATTAATTGACTAAACATAAACAAATCATAACGTTATAAGAGATGCCGGTATTTTGACCGTATTTGCAGAGATGTCCTTTAAGCGCTATATTGGGCCAGATAATAAGTATTCCTAAACAGGAAACTTCTCAACAGCCTATTTTCACAAGCAATCATCCAATATGTTGATTTCACTTACTAAGATTTCAAGGTGTTGTTTTTTCATGTAAAACAATTAATTCAATTACTAGATTATTAACCAATCGGTGAGTGTTGTATGTGGTATATGATTAAATAATTGGGCAACACTCAACGTGCTCTTGGAGCAGAGAGCAGCTGAGTAGTCCCGCTTGCACTGCGCTTCAGTAATAAGACATAAGCCTTACTTTATGCAACCGATTTCTGCGGGAGCAAACTTTCTGATCGTTATTTTCTTGACCTACCCCTCGCAAAGGGGTAGTAATATTTTTTATACTTTTTACAAAAAATAATATTTTTTAAACTGAATGTCTCCTAATAATAAGATCTCCCTCCGATTTATTTTTGTCGTTCTTTTTCTTATCGGAGCTGTCGCGCTACTAAAATTTTCTCCGTATTGCTCCTCCGTACCGGAAAAAGCCGCTGTTCTTGCCCTGCTTACCCTTGTTTTCTGGGCAACAGCATTGATCCCGGAACACCTTACGGCCCTGCTTTTCTTTCTGTTGGCGATGGTCTTTTCTCTTGCCGGTCCAGAAGTAATTTTTGCAGGCTTTGGCTCAGCAGCGATTTGGCTTATTTTCGGCGGCTTGGTCATCGGTATAGCCATCTCGTCAACCGGCTTAGGCGCCAGAATTGCACGCTTTGCAGCGATCTGGCTGCACGGTAGTTATCTGAAGATCATCAGCGGCCTTGTTACAGCAGGTTTGCTCTTCAGCTTTCTTATGCCCTCGGCTATGGGCAGGGTTGTTTTGCTTACGCCGATTGCTCTTTCTCTTGCGGATCATTTCGGTTTCAAAGAAGGTTCTAAAGGAAGAACCGGCGTGCTGCTGGCCATTATTTTGGGTACCTATATTCCTGCCTTTGGTATCCTGCCCGCTAATGTGCCCAATATGGTTCTCGTCGGTATGGCGGAAACCCAGTACCATCTTTCGATTCTCTACGGAACTTATCTCTTGCTCCATTTCCCCCTACTGAGTTTTGTCAAAGCGGTGCTGATTATTGCCCTTATCCTCTTCTTTTTTCCAGACCGACCAGTGGTATCGCCGGAGCAGGAAAAACAGACAGCAGAAAAATTTTCCCGGAACGAGTTAATCCTGTCCTTTGTTCTGGTAGGAATGCTCGGGCTCTGGATAACGGATTTCCTCCATCATGTCTCTCCTGCCTGGGTTGCTCTGGGAGGAGCTCTGATCCTCCTGATGCCTGGCGTGGATATTGTCGGGAAAAAGGCGTTCAACCAAAAGGTTAACTGGGGCGCTATTATTTTTGTCGCCGGTATCCTGGGCGTGGGCGGCATGATCAACCACACCGGTTTAGGCCGTATTATCGCAGCCGGAATAACAGGTCTGCTGCCCTTGGGGGAACACCAAGATTTTATTAATTATATGTCGATTAGTCTTGCTTCGACAGTAACGGGTATGCTGACCACTCTTCCGGCTGTCCCGGCAGTCTTGACCCCGCTTTCCGATAGCTTGGCGCAGGCAACCGGATTGCCGATCCAGACTCTGCTCATGATGCAGGTACTAGGTTTTTCCACCATCATGCTTCCCTATCAGGCGCCGCCCATTGTTGTGGGTATGCAGCTCTCAGGAGAAAAGCTCATAGATGCGGCGAAAATATGTTTATCTTTGGCGCTGATAACCGGTTTTCTCCTACTGCCGCTTAATTTTTTCTGGTGGAAAATACTGGACTGGCTGTAGTGAATATGATACTTTTTTCATATCATGACTATATCATATCTGTTGTGGATCATATGGGAAAACCTATCGGAAAGACGAAGTTGTCCCTTGGGGAGAGATTCATCTATACAATAAAAAAAGGAGTTACCTAAAAATGCGACAAAAAAATGTACTTCTGTTTTCAGCAGCATTATTTCTGCTGCTGACCTTCACCTCGACAAGTCATAGCTGTGTCGGCCGTATTTTGAATCTGACGGTCAACGAGTCCCCAGAACAGCAGATTATTGCGCATATAATGGCGACCTATATCACAGAGCGGACAGGGACGACAGTGAATATCGTGAACAGTTCAGAGGACAATGGCGCACAATGTCCCAGCGATATCTGTATCAACTATGTTAAAACGGGTCTCTCCGGTATGAGCGGCGATAACCAAGGAAGCGACGATCAGGAAAGCGACGACCAAGAAAATTATAGCTTGGTTAAGGAATACTACATTGAAAACGAAAACCTGGTCTGGCTGAAGCCTTTCGGCTATAAGGGACCGGTTCAACAGCAGGAAGCCTCCTGGGCAGTACCGGTTGCCAACCGGGAATCTTTGACTAAATTCCCTGTTCTTGATCGCGTTATTAACAAGCTTGGTGATTTGATTGATGATTCCTCTCTGGAGCAACTCCTTCAGCAGGCGCAGAGCGGAGATACCGAAAGTATTGCTAAAGATTTTCTTAAGACCAAGAACTTGATCTGAGAAGAAAATTCATTCCAAAGAGGAAGAAATGCGAAAATTATTTTCCACACTGCTTCTCCTTCTTGTTTCAGTCGGTTCTGCGGCTGCACACGGAGGAATTTCCAAGCTTCCAGACTCGGTCCAGATTATGCAGTATAAAATGCTGCTCTATATGGATGCGGATGACATTACCACCCGAAATAATCTGGCTATGGCCTATTTTCGAAACAGTGAGCTGACTGAAGCAGCACAACAGCTTGAGGAAGTCCTGAAAGCGGACGTCAATAATTTCGACGCCCTTGACGGCATGGGTATTGTTCTTCTTCGGCAAAAGAAAGGGGCTGAGGCGGTCAAATACCTTGAGCGGGCTTTGACGCTGAATGAGAAGGACATGATGGTACATGTCCATCTTTCCCTGGCCCACCAGCAGCTCAATCAACCGGACCTTGCTAAAAAATCGTTGGAAATAGCAGAAAAACTCGCTGCAACACCAGAGGCTGCCGCTGAAATTCAGGAAGAAATTGAGTTGATCAGTAAATCCTGAATTTGTCAGAAACCCTTTGGCTGACCTTACTCTCCAGAGTAATAACAAGATGCTTTATTTGTGCGATGCGCTTCCGAGTAAAAAGAGACTGCATTCCGCGAAAAAATCTATAATTATAATTTTCAGATATAACGACATGAAAAAAATTGCTCAATGTATTTTTCTTATAGCTGCCGTATTGATGCTTCAGGCATGCAAGAACGACGACGGCGATAAGCCTACTGCTGCTTCGGCAAGCAACGAAAAGCCGCTGAAATTTGGCTTCATGATCTGTGACAGCCGAAAAATGTCCCAGGAACGCTTTGCTCCTTTTACGGCTTATCTTGAAGAGAAACTCGGTCGCAAGGTGGAGATGGTACTCAAAAACACCTTTGAGTTCGAGAGCCTGATTAAAAATAAAGAAGTTGATTTCTTTCACGTCAACTCCATTGTTGCGGTTCTGCTGAAAGAAAAATACAAGGCTGATCTGCTGGCCATTGATATCCGAGGAAGAAACGGCTACAAGGCAACCGGTACCCTTATTGCCCGTAAGGACAGCGGCATTAAGACCATCGAAGATATGCGCGGAAAGTCTATGGTCTTCGGCCCAGCCTTGGCACCTTTTGGTTATATGGCGCAGTATGCCCTATTGTTGGAAAATAACTTTGATCCGGAAACAGATTTTTCTTCGTATACCATTCCTGCCGGTTCTGCCAAGCATGATAAGGTGGTCTATGGGGTAGAATACGGAAAATACGATGTGGGTGCTGCACCTCGCATTGATCTAGACCGAATGGTGGAAGAGAATATTATCAACTTGGATGATTACAATATCATTGCCGAAAGCGATCAGATGCCGTATTGCACCATCGGTGCCCGGGCTGAGGTTGATCCGGCACTGAAGGAGCATATTAAAAATATCGCCCTGAATCTGAAGCAGGATGAAAGCGCGATGGTAGACGGAGAGGTCCTTAAGGTTCTGAGACGGATGCTCATTGATGGTTTTGCTCCGGTTGTTGATAGCGAGTACGATGCAATCCGAGAAGACCTCAAGCAGTGCAATATGCCTCCGTACAACAAATACTAATTACCGAGTATATAATCACCACGATCAATTTTCCACGTAAAGGTAGAGTACGCCAATGATAAGTAAAAAGATATTTCTGTCACTGCTTGCCGGTGTTGCAGCAGCATTCCTGACCCAGCAGTCGGGCTTTGCAAAAGAACTGGTTGTGAAAAAAGGGGTTCTTGATAAAGATACAACCTGGTCTGGGGATGTCCTGGTGAAAGGAGATGTGGAGATTGCCAAGGGAGCGACTCTCCTGATCATGCCGGGCACCACTGTTCGGTTCGCCAAGATTGAGGCATTTGGGCCGGAAAAGATGTATACGGATAAGGATAACCATTTTTCCCGAGCAGAGATATTTGTACTGGGAAAGCTGTATGCCCAGGGAACTAAAGAGAATAAAATAACCTTTACCAGTGCTGAAGAATCGCCTGCTCCCGGAGACTGGGGCGCGATCAACTTTAATGGTACTGTGGACAACCTGCTTGAATACTGCGAGTTCATGTATGCCCAGACCGCTGTTCACTGCCATGCTTCACAGGTTGCTGTCCTGTACAATACCTTTAAATATAACGGAACCGCTATTGGCAGCAAAAATCTACCCGATGTTCCTGTCCGATGCTCTATGCCTGTTCTTTATAATCTGGTGACAGAGAACGGAGGCGGAATTATTATCGGCGGTGGGACGGCCTCGCCTGTTGCCCACAATGAAATCAGTAATAATAAGTTTTTCGGGGTTTATGTAAAAAAAGGCGGTCGTGCTGCTGTTCGTTTTAACAACATCAATAAAAACGGCAAGGGCGTGATTTTTTACGCCACCAAAGAGACTCTTCTGCGGGACAATAATATTGCCGACAACAAAAGCTATAACCTCTCCATGCTGGAAGGCCAGAGTGGAGACATCACCGCCCATAACAACTGGTGGGGCTCTACTGATGAGAAAAAAATCCTGGAAAAGGTTATGGATAAGGTCCGTGATGAAAACCTCGGCAAGGCTGACCTGACGAATTTCTACACCGCTCCTGTGAGCGGAGCAGGTATTCTCTAAAAAAGGGTCCGAGCATCTCACGTATCCGGTTGAGGGCCGCTCAAACAAAGTGGGCTTTCGACCGGATTTTTTTTCCTGCCAAGCAAAAGGAAGCCCCTGTTGCTTGCGGATATATTAATAAATCATTTTTTTCTTTCCCGCCCTCCTTGAAGGCGGGTAGTTCATCTAATGGACAGTCATGGGTATAAAAGATAAGCTCTTCGGCAGTTTTCTGGACAGCTTCACCACGGTCGCTCTGACTTTGATGATTGCCATCACTGCGGTGATGTTGATCCAGCACGGAACAGCTGCGCACCAGGATGAAGGAGCCGCTGTCAGTGGGAAGGAGCAGGCTGAAAAAATGTACCGGCAGAGATTAGAGCGGGATAAAAAGATCTACCAGGATGTTGAAAAATTCTTTGGGCAGAAACAATATGCTGCTGCTCAGGATGCCCTGCAAAAGGTACAAGAGGAACATCCTGATAATCCACGCTCGTTGATCTATCAGGCACGCTTACAGTATAATACCGGCAAAATGGTGGATGCCATTTCTAGCTATCGCCGGGCTGTGGATAGCGAACCTGATTTTATTGATAATAATACCCCTCTTTTTATTGGAAAATCAATAATGGATGACCTGACAGCATCAAAAGAAAAGCTTGTTCGGGAAAAGAGATTACGGCCAAAGGATAAAGAGATAAAAAAGGCTCTTGATGAGCTTCTCTATTTACAAAGAAGAGTAGCAGGTGGGTGTGAATAAGTGAGTCGCTTAAAATTACCAGACATTTCAATTGTAACAGGTGTAGTGCTCGGAGCCGGTGCTGTTCTGCTGACTCTTGTCGGCAACCCTGTTAACTCAGGCATCTGTATTTCGTGCTTCTTGGAAAACCTTGCCGGTGCTCTCCAGCTTCAGGACAGCCTCCGTATGAGCTATATTCGTCCTGAATTGGTCGGTTTTATCCTGGGTTCCTTCTTTATGGCCAAGCAGAGCCGTCGTTTCCGGGTGACCGGGGGCTCGTCTCCGCTCATCCGCTTTTTGCTCGGATTTTTCATGATTGTGGGCTGCGGTGTTTTTATCGGCTGCCCGATCAAAATGATTCTGCGACTGGGCGCCGGAGACCTGACCGCTGTTGCGGCCCTCCTCGGGTTACTTTTCGGGATCTGGCTCGGTGGGAAATATATCAGGGCCGGTTCGGTGCTGGATCGTGCCCAGAGCATGCCGACCATCAACGGGTATATTCTGCCCGGTATCGGTTTCCTGCTACTGCTCTTTCTCTTTCTTAAGCCGTCATTTATTCGCCAAGGCTTTTCAGGGCCAGCTGCTCAGCATGCACCGCTGTGGATTTCTTTGGCTATCGGCCTCTTGATAGGCGGTCTGGCCCAACGCTCCGGGCTCTGTATCACCGGCGGCATTCGAAATTTTTTCCTGTTTCGGGAGAAGACCCTGTTTAGTGGGGTGGTTGCCATCTTTGTGTCCGCCTTGATGGTGTCCTTGGTCAGCGGCCAGTTCAATCTCGGCATGGAAGCGCAGCCAGGTGCCCATCATAGTCATCTTTGGAGCTTTCTGGCTATGGTTCTGGTAGGGCTTGCTGCGGTTATCGTTGACGGCTGTCCGTTCAGGCAGGTGATTAAAGCCGGAGAAGGAGATGTTGATGCGGGGCTAACCTGTTTCGGCATGGTAACCGGGGCGGCTATGGTTATTACCTGGCAGCTGCGCAGCACCTCAGCTGGACCGGTCTTTAACGGCAAGATAGCCACCTTGCTGGGTCTGATTTTCTGCCTGACAATTATTCTCAGCTATCGCAAGGCCCGTGTGAAACGATAAGGGAATTTAACAGGAAAAACGCCTTACCTTTTTTGCCGTAATATTGCATTTTCTGCCTACAGGGTGCTGTAGGGCGGAACCCCTGTGTGTTCGCCCTGTTATGCCGGGCAGACACGCAGGCTTCACCCCCTACAGTCCCTGCATAAAAATGGGGCTCTTATTTTTATTGAAAAATAAGAGAAATATTTCCTCTCAATTAAAAAAGGAAATTCAGACCCAATTTACCCAGCCCGAAGTCGTACTCGTAATCTCCTGTAGTCGTTAATGTCCCGTACATATCGGAAAGCTCTTCTTCCCCTTCTGTTTCCAAGAAGGTGTAGCGATATTCAGCAAAGAGTTCCATGTTGTACGAAATAGCAAAGTTTAAGCCAGCACCAATGTGGAAACCAAGTTCGTCGTCCAGCTCCATATTGGAACTAACACCACTGGAAGCTGCTGAGTTTTTCAAACTGACATCCGTATCGATGGAGTTATAGTTCGCACCGAAGAGCATGTAACCTTCCAGTTGCTGCCCTAACGGTCCTAACGGTCCTAACGGTCCTCTGAAAACGGCGGAAAGGCCGATTGAGGTCAGATCCTGATCAATAGTAGAATCACTACCTTCTATTTCATCACTGAATTTCGTTACAGCGAGCTCAACGGAAAGTACCTGATTGACAGGAAGCTCCAACTGTCCGCCAAATCCTATTTCAGATTCTTCAACATCACCCCCGCTTGAATAGACTCCGTGTATGCCGAGCCGAGAAGCCTGGGCCTGACTTGCCATGCCGACAAGCAGGGCAAGTATTCCAGTGTATACAATCCGTCGTTTCATGTGTAATCTCCTTTCTTCGTTGTTGGTTGTCCGTCGATGGAAGCAAAAAGCAGCTCATTACCGCCTTTGTTCAAGCATAGCAGGATAACCCCGGCAGCTCAAGAAAAGAACTCTAAAAGAAGGGGTAAGGCGTCCCTTTTTACAGGAGAAGCGCGTATTGTTGCTCTCCGCACTTCCTCGCAATAAAAAAGGTTGTCAGCAGAAATTCTACTGACAACCTTGTCTGTTAGCTATCGGTTCGTTATTATGTAAAAGAGCCTGCCTACCAATAAGTCCCCTGATGGAAATATGCGGCCCCGGAAACATCGTATAGCCCCCCTCTGTCAAGACAGGCGGTAACTGCCTTGGCCCAAAGCTCTGTCAGGGCGTCATTATGGTGCTTGTAACTCATGCCTACCCAAACAGAGATATTTTCATGATTATGGCAGGAGGCTGTCCCTGATGCCCCCCAATAGATATTTTCTGATTGCTTCCAAGAAGCAAGGCTCTGGGTACTCAAGAATAAAGAGCTGAAGAGAAGGGTTCCGATGATCTTCTTTTTTAGTGACACTGACATAGCAAGTCCTCCTTTATAGTATCCTTTACTATTATAGAGGAGGATATTGAAAAAGTGAAATTCTTTTCCTGACCATGTTGCCAGGGGGGAGGAATGTCATGCCCGAACAGGCTCTAATCAGCCAGTTTACCGTACGTATTCATTAGAGAAAGCCTTATCCTGCTGGAAACCCTTGTAACTTTTTTCTTCTGATTTAAATAATTATGCACGGGTACTTTGATTATAAATACCCCGCTTTGGATTTTTCAAAATTCTTTATTGCTTGGTTCTGAATTATTATATCTAGGCCCGCATTGCGAAACGCGTGACCAAATTTTTCAACCCTGTTTTTATCACGGGAGGAGAACATTTTCCTGGGGCGGCCATTTAAAAGAGTGGTGAGCACTTTTTCCTCGGATAATTTCGTAATCCGCTGAATGCGGCCTACGCACTCCTTTTTCTTGGCTCCGGCCAGCAAGCGTCCTTGACAAATCAACTGATATTCCATTTTTTACTCCGGGAAAATAAAATTGAAATGCTCTTTCTCACCGATTGGTCAATAAAAAATGCATATAATTAATTAACTTAATATCGACAAATCAAAATGTTACAAGAATAGTCGATATTATTGCCGTATTTGCATAAATATTTTTCAAGCACTTTTTATAGTTATTTGATAATTTTTCCTAAACAAGAATTATCTTAACGCGCTGTTTTTATGAATATTCAGTTAACATGCTGATCTTACTCGACAACACATCAAATCATTGTTTTGAAAGAAAAAAGAATTAATTTAATTACTGAAATATTAACCAATCGGTGAGCTCTTTCCTCTCTCTATAGAGGAATATTGTTACTTCATACAAGCGGCTTTGAATTGTTCGCAAATTACTCAAAGAGAAGGCTGAAGTGAATTTTTCTGTCCATTTTTTCCAAAATCTAATTGATTCGGGAAAAAACTACTGATGTCCCGCGTCAAAAATGGCATATGAACCCCAAAGGGATGGGTTTTTCGCATCTTGGCGATATGCAAACCGATTTCCCGGTCACTGTACACTGTATGCTTAATAAACCATTGAACGAGAAAATACAGCATTTTCGCAACAGAACCGTTTTCTTTTCTCGCCGCTGAAACCTGTCTGTACAATTCCCCCATAAGTAATTCATGCTCTTTTTTTTGTACATGAATCTTAGGGTATTTATAGCGTTCCATCAACGCTTCTTCAGTTCGAAAATGTAAATGGGCATAATCCAGCAGCTTGTCCAGTAACTTTTCCACACTGGCGCGTTTTTCGGCTTTGGTATTCAAAACAGCCAATTTTTTTAGAATTCGCATGAATTTTTTATGTTGTGAATCTATTTCCTTTACACCGACATTATAATCTTCATTCCAATCAAGGCATATTCCTGTGTTCAGTCTTCGTAAAACTTCCTTTTCGCTGATCACGGACAATTCACTCATGACCATGCAAAATCTTTCATACTGAGGATCAATCTTCTTTAATTCTTCACAGTACTCATATGTCCAATCACATGTTGTTTCCATTTTTTCCCCCTTTTTATAACTCAAACCACGATGCTTTTTTGACAGTATCTATATAGAGCGTAAATCTATAAAAATCTTGCTGCGCCGCAAGACAAACGCACTGGCGGAAAGAACACCTTTCGCAATAAATCCCCGTATCGTATCCAGCGTACTGATGAATACAGTAAGAGAAAGAATTACCACGGATAAGGGATATATTCGGACTATAGAAAATGCATCTGTGTCATCTTGCTGTCTGATGACCACAGAACTGGGTTCCGCATTGTCCGGCAGGCTTACCTGAAGATCTTTTATAGAGGAAAGGAGTGGTGCAACCGCGACAGAAAAGAAGTCAGCCGGTATTTTCAGAAAAAAGAGAATCTTGAAGGATGATTCTTTTTCGGATTTCATAAGACACTCCCCGATCAGATACAAAAGAAGGTAACCCGGCGATCTCTTTAAAGAGACCCGTGGCTTTCCGACACCGCCTCACGACGGCTGTGGCATTATCAACTCTTGGCTTCCGAACAGAAAGCGAAAAGAGTATTCGTTTATTTAAAATAAAAATAAACCTTATGTGTATATAATACCCAATTAACCTGCCCTGTCAAGAGTTAACAGGGTAAAAAATACTCAATTATCATTATTTTTCCAAAAAAAAACAGGGCACCTTCTCCCACCTGGTAGTGGAGCTGACTCCCCTCTTTGACGTAATAATTTGTTTTTATATGTAAAACTATATATAAAAAAGGGGCGGAGGAAACAGATAACGACCATATTAAAATATAACAGCACAAGGAAACTGCCAAGGAAGCTGGTAAGGAAATACCAGACTTAAAATACTCGGATCAGGTAAACAGAGTATTTTAAGTCGATAATTTATTGAGAAACAAAGGGGAAGATGTATACTGCATACTTTGTCATTAATTGATTTCCGGCATTGCCGGAGGAACCGTCAAGCAGGCATCAACATCCCTATGCATCTTAAACTCGCCTACAGAAACATCACGGCCTATAAAAAGCGCAGCATCGTTACCCTGCTGCTTACCACGGTCACCACGGCTCTGCTCGTCTTTGCCACAGCCTGGAACGAAGGCTCCCACAGCACGATCCTCAGTAATGCCGTGGAGATCTATCCGGGCTATATCCAAATAACCGGCAAGGACTTCCGGGAGAACCCCAGCTTTGACAACCTGATCTTTGATGCACAGGCGGTTCATGATAAGCTTGCTGAGCAGCAAGGCATTGCCGCCTTTGGTGCCCGCTTTGAGTCCTTTGTCCTGTATTCCGTGGGAGAAAAGGCCGTGGGCGGTATGCTTACCGCTATTGAACCGGAAAAGGAGGCCCATCTCTCCCGCTTGGCTGATTCCCTGATCAAGGGCGAGTATCTCCAGGCAGGGGACGGCAATCAAATCTATATCGGCAATGAACTGGCCCGTCGCCTCAAGGTGGATGTGGGCGACATAGTCACCTTTATCGGGAGCGGGGCTGATTACTCCTTTGCAGCGGATAACCTTAAAATTAAGGGAATCTTTCAGACCGGCCTGTTTGAATTCGATGCTGCTGCCGCCTTTCTCGACAAGGGCTATTTTGATCAAATCATGGCCTCGGAAAACTATGCCACTCACTTCATTGTCCTACCCGAGGAGACGGATCAGGCAGAGCAGCTGGCCGCAAGCATCGGCGCTGGCCTGGGGCCGGACTATGAGTCTGCAAGCTGGAATCAGATCATGGCATCCCTCGTCAAAGCTATGGAGCTGGATTCAGTGTTTGGCTACATCACTCTGGGGATCATCTTTACGGTGATCTTTTTCGTCATCATGATCTACACCTTTCTGGCCGTGTTCGCCCGCATCCGTGAACTGGGCATCCTGCGGGCCATTGGCACCAAACCAAGTGAAATTTTCATCATGCTTATACTGGAATCCTGCCTGCTGGCCCTGGTCAGCGTGCTGCTCGGTGGCCTGATCGGAGCGACAGCGGCCTGGTATTTTGAGGCCAACCCTATTGTCTTTGCCAGTTTTGAAGAGCAGTTCAAGCAATACGGCATGGCGGTTTCTGCGATTCCCACCGCTTTTATCCCCCTGGTTATCCTCCGGGATATGGCGATAATGTTTATTCTCTCGGTCTTGTCCACTCTTTATCCCATCCTCAAGGCCAACCGGATGCAACCTGTGGAGGCCATGCACCATGTTTAGTCTGATCATAAAAATCGCCCGTGCCTCTCTGGCTCGTCGCGGCCTGCGCTCTCTGTTGGTCGTTATGATGATCGCGGTCAGCCTCTGGGGACTGCTGCTCATAGAGGGGGTTTATGAGGGTATGATAGAGCAGATGATCAATAATGCCATTCGTAGCGACAGCGGTCATCTTTCCCTTTTTGCCAAGGATTACCGCTCAGACCCGGACCTTGCCCGCCAGGTCCATGCGGTTCCGGCCATCAAGACTGTTCTGGAGCAGGACACGCGGGTGCGGAGTTTTGCCGAGCGCATCAAGCAGGACGGCTTGGCAGCAACAGCCCATGCTTCACGCGGGGCTGCGATTATCGGCATGGATCTGGAAAAGGAAGAACAGCACGGCAGATTGGCGGAATATCTCCAGAAAGGAGAATTTAGTTTCGGCAAGAAAGGCAAGGGGATCATTCTTGGCTTTAAGCTGGCTGACACCTTGCGGGTGCGCATCGGCAGCAAGATCATTCTTTCGGCCCAGGACATGCATGCAGAGGTCGCGTCTGCCGCCTTCCGGGTGACCGGCATCCTCAAAACCAATAATATGGGCCTGGATGAACGAGCGGTTTTTATTGATCTGAACAAGATGCGCAAGATGCTGATTGTGCCGGAAGGCGTAAGTCAAATTGCGGTTATTGTCCATGAGCAGGATCAGCTTGCCCAGGTGCAGGCGGATGTGCAGAAACGATTTCCTGATCTGGACATTCTCCGCTGGGACGAACTGTACCCGGCCTTGATGCAATCCAAGGTGATCATGGACGGCTTTAATATGGTGATCAGCGGCATGATTTTCTGTGTGGCAGCCCTGGGGATTTTCGGGGTGATACTGGTCTCGGTCCTGGAGCGCATCCGGGAATTCGGGATCATGCTGGCCATCGGGACTCGCTTCAGCCTGATCCGTAATATTATCCTGGCTGAATCCTTTTTTCTTGGCCTGATCGGCTTTGTCTTCGGTAGTTTGATTGGAGGAGCAAACCTCTATTATTTCAAGATCTACGGACTTGATCTCAGCGCCTTCAGCGATGCCTTTGATGAATTCGGTATGGATGCGATAACCTATGCCGTTATCCGCCCGAGCTATTTTTTCACTGCCTTTGCTGCGGTGCTGCTGGCCACCTTTTTCAGTGTACTGATTCCTTTGCGGGTTTTGAAGAAGTCTAATCCTATTGAGGCTATTAATAAGGTGTGATGAACGCAAAGGGGACAAAGGAAAACGTATATAAACGTTCAGTTTTATCGACAGGAGAGCACCATGCCGAATACAGCCTATTTGGAGCATTATACCTCATCGATTGGTCAATAAAAAGTGTATATAATTAATTGACTAAACATAAACAAATCATAACGTTATAAGAGATGCCGGTATTTTGACCGTATTTGCAGAGATGTCCTTTAAGCGCTATATTGGGCCAGATAATAAGTATTCCTAAACAGGAAACTTCTCAACAGCCTATTTTCACAAGCAATCATCCAATATGTTGATTTCACTTACTAAGATTTTAAGGTGTTGTTTTTTCATGTAAAACAATTAATTCAATTACTAGATTATTAACCAATCGGTGAGTTATACAGCGGATGATTATGCCCGGTGGGAGGGAGATTGGGAATTGATCTACGGTGCGCCTTATGCCATGTCGCCGTCCCCTTCCATCTCTCACCAGCGCGTGGCGAAACGGCTCCTTGTGCTGCTGGATGCACAGTTGCAGGACTGCCCTTTATGCGAGGTGCTCAGTGAGGTGGACTGGCATTGTGCCGATGACATCATCGTTCGCCCGGATATAGTGGCGGTCTGTGATGTTGAGGGGGAAAAGCTTGTTCGGACGCCTGAGATGATTATCGAGATTGTTTCTCCGTCTACGGTTAAACGGGATGAGCAGATAAAATTTGCGTTGTATCAGGGGAAAGGGGTGAAAACCTATATTCTGGTTTATCCGCAGGAGCGGAAGATAGTCATCTGTCAATTAACTGGTGGGCGGTACCGTAAGGTTGGGGATGAGAAAACGGAATCTTTTGATTTCAGGGTGAAAGATTGTTCTGTTAGGCTTGAGTTTGAGCGGGTTTGGCGGGTGTGAATCAGAAGAACAGAGAGCTTCCTTGAAGGTTGTCGGCACGTATGCTTCTCTCTTTGGCTTGATCACCTCACCAACAGACGATATGGTATTTCAAAAAATGATGCGGGAAGAGTAAAAAATCAATCGAGTCCGACCCCATTGATTTCGTATATTAGATAAAATACCAACGACAAAGGAACTGATGTGCTTATTGATAAGATTGTAATAGAGAATTTCAAAGGGTTTAAGGATCGGTTTACCCTACCCTTAAATAGCGGGTTAAATATCATTGTCGGTGACAATGAAGCTGGCAAATCCACCATACTTGAAGCCATAAATTTAGCTCTCACTGGGCTGTATAATGGTCGCTATTTGCGAAATGAACTAACCCAGTATTTATTTAATAATGATGCTGTCAATGAATACTTAGCGAGCCTTCCCACCGATCACCCTCTCCCCCCTCCTAGCATACTAATTGAGTTGTATATCAGTGGTGAGGAAAGACCATTCTTAAGAGGCACGAAGAATACGGACTGTGCTGATTGTAGCGGTATTTTTTTTAAGATTGAATTCGAAAAATCTTACCAACCTGTCTATGAAGAACTCATCAAAGCTGGTGACCTCAAAACACTTCCAATTGAGTACTATCATATCGTCTGTAAAGGCTTTTCAAGAGATCCTATTACACCAAGGAACATTCCTCTAAAATCTGCCTTCATCGACTCGTCAAGTACGAAATTTTCTAACGGCTCCGATGTCTATATCAGCAGAATTGTAAAAGAGCTTTTAACCCCAGAAGAAATAGTCAATATTTCTCAGTCACACAGAGAGATGAAAGAGAGCTTTATGGGTAAAGAGTCCATACAGATAATCAACGATAAGCTAACCAGGGCTTCTAAGGTAACAGAAAAAGTAGTTTCTATTTCGGTTGAGCTGTCATCAAAAAATGCTTGGGAGAGTAGTTTAACTACCTACCTCGAAGACATACCATTTCACTACATAGGTAAAGGCGAGCAAAGCATTATAAAAACTAACCTTGCCTTAGCTCACAATAAATCCAAAGAAGCTAATGTGATTCTGCTAGAAGAACCTGAGAACCATCTGTCACACAGTAAACTCAACGAGCTAATTCAATCCGTTAAAGCAAACTGTGCTGAAAAACAAATCATCGTAACAACTCATAGTAGCTTTGTAGCAAACAAGCTGGGGCTGGACAGCCTTATTTTGTTGAACGATAGAAAGTCAGTAAAAATGGACGGGTTGTCATTAGCAACGAAAGCCTTCTTTGAAAAAATACAAGGGTATGACACTCTCAGGCTAATCTTATGTGATAAAGCAATTTTGGTTGAAGGCGATTCGGACGAACTTGTCGTTCAAAAAGCCTATATGACAGCTAATGACGGGAAGCTACCCATAGAAGATCGTATTGATGTTATTTCTGTTGGGGTATCGTTTTTAAGGTTCCTCGAAATAGCTGACAAGATTTCTCAAAGAGTTTGTGTTGTCACTGATAATGACGGAAATACCGATGCTCTCTTGAAGAAATACAAGGACTATCTGGGGGATAATGCTAAACCTAATATAACAATACATTATGATGATGTTATTGATACTGGGGAGTTAATTATTGGAGATAGCAAATTCAACTACAACACCCTTGAACCTAAATTTCTGAAAGCCAACGGATTTGAACATACGAAAAAAATACTTGGTGTTAAATATACTGATATTGATGACCTCCACAAGCATATGAAGTCAAATAAAACAGAGTGTGCATTAAAAATTTATGATAGTGCAGAGAAAATAACCTACCCAGACTATATCACTGAGGTTATTAGCGATGGCAAATGATTTAATCATAGCCTCTGCTGGATCTGGCAAGACAACTACCCTCGTTGAAAAAGCAATCGAGAAAGCCAATGCTGGTGAGACTGTGCTTATTACTACCTTCACAGAAGCTTGTGAAGAGGAAATAAAAAACAAATTGATTAAAAAAAATAATGGCTATATTTCTGACAACATCACGATACAAACTTGGTTTTCTTTCTTAATCAAACACGGAGCTAAGCCTTATCAAGATTGTATCATTGACACTGAAATTACAGGTTTAATTTTAGTAAGCGGTAAATCTGGTTTACGGTGTGAAACAGAAGACGGTAAAAAGATTTATTGGGGAGAAGCTAAAAATCCCTATGAATTCTATTTTTCGAAGAGTGGTAAAATATATTCCGACAAGCTAGCCAAGTTTGTAATACGGTGTAATAAGGATTCGGGCAAAAAGGTTATAAACCGTATTTCACAATGCTTTGACAATATCTTTATTGATGAAGTACAAGACTTAGCTGGCTATGACTTGGAAATACTCAAAGAACTGTTTAATTGCCAATCAAATATATTACTGGTTGGCGATCCAAGGCAAGCGACCTACTCGACTAATAATGCACAAAAAAATGCGAAGTTCAAAAAAAGTAGAATAGTTAACTTTTTTTCCGAAGACACTATCAAGATAGACGCTGACGATAAATTATTAACGGTTAATCATCGTTGCTCATCACAGATATGTAAATATTCAAATACACTTTACCCTGATTTGCCAGAATCCACTTCAGGAAACGATACAGTAACAGGACACGACGGAATTATTATCGTTGACAAATCTCATGTTGATTCATACTTGGAAGAATACCAACCCGTTCAGCTTAGATATTCTGTTACGAAACAGGTAAATGTTGATTACCCTGTATATAATTTTGGAAAATCAAAAGGATTAACTTTTGACAGAGTCTTGATATATCCCACAGGTCCGATATTCAAGTGGCTGATAAGCTCGGAGAACGAGCTTAAAGGAATATCAAGAGCTGGGTTCTATGTAGCTCTTACGAGAGCAAGGTATAGTGTAGGTATTGTTCTTGAGCCAAAGCAATACAAAGAAATCAAAGCACTCGGACCTGGCAAAGCTTTTACCTTTTTTGTCCCCAAAAAGTCGCCAACTTCACCAGGTGGTAATTCCAGGAGTTTGGGCCAAAAATTTCCCAAAGCTAAATAATGCTCAAACCCCTACCAACCAGCATCCAAACATTCTGCGACCTGATCAACGGCGGCTACCTCTACATTGATAAGACGCAATATCTCTACGAGTTGATCCGCGATCCCAAGGGCGTCTATTTTCTCGCCAGACCGCGCCGTTTCGGCAAGAGCCTGCTGATCTCCACCCTGGACGAGATCTTTCAGGGCAATAAAGAGCTGTTCAAAGGACTGTGGCTCTATGACAGCCCCTATCAATGGCAGCAGCATCCGGTCATTCGGATTGATTTCAGCCGCCATCGCATTCGGAATGAAGCAGACCTGGAAGTACGGATTCATCGCCACCTGAGCCTCATCGCCCGGCAATATAACATAGACCTGCCGGATGCTCCTTTTGACATTCAGTTTGAAGAATTGATTTTATCGCTGGGAGCGGAAAAACAGGTTGTTATCCTGATCGACGAGTACGATAAACCGTTGATCGACAATCTGGAAAGACTAGAAGATGCCCAAGCTATTCAACAGGTAATGAGGGAATTCTATACGGTTATAAAGTCTATGGATCAGTATATCCGTTTTGTCTTTATCACGGGTGTCAGCAGGTTCAGCCGGGTCGGGGTCTTCTCGTCCATGAATAACCTGCTTGATCTGACAATGCATTCTGACTTTGCCGGATTGCTGGGATTGACCGAAGAGGAGATCAGGCATTCTTTTCAAGGCTACCTGACGAAATTTGCCAAAGAAAAAAATATTCCCGAGGATGCGTTGCTGGATAAGATGCGGCGATGGTATGACGGGTTTCGTTTTGTCGAAGGCAGCGAACGGCTCTACAATCCTTTTTCCACCATGCATTTTTTTCATAACCGACGCTTTGCCAATTACTGGTTTGAAACCGGTACCCCCTCTTTTTTGATTAAGCTGATCAAAGAACAAAATTTCGATGTCACCCGGCTCGAACAGCTCGAACTCAGAGAAACCGCCTTCAGCACCTATGAGCTGGAAAACTTGGCCGTCATCCCGCTGCTGGTCCAGACCGGCTATCTGACTATTAAGGAATATGATCAGGAGAATCGTAAATACACCTTGGGGCATCCTAATTATGAGGTCGAAGATGCCTTTTCCGTGCATCTGCTGGGGGCCTTCAGCTCGGTGAATTACGGGCGGAACACCGGTGACCTTGGTGGGTGTCAACTTCGACAGCCGGAAACGTGGGGTAGCCGAGTGGCGAAGTGAGATTGTGCATAGTTCAACTGGAGTCTGAACAAGATTGACCACCTTGTAAAAGAATGAAACGGTTACGAAATAATCAAAAATAATTCCGAGAGAACAATGCTCAAACCCCTACCAACCAGCATCCAAACATTCTGCGACCTGATCAACGGCGGCTACCTCTACATTGATAAGACGCAATATCTCTACGAGCTGATCCGAGACCCCAAGGGCGTCTATTTTCTCGCTCGCCCGCGCCGCTTCGGCAAGAGCCTGCTGATTTCCACCCTGGACGAGATTTTCCAGGGCAATAAAGAGCTGTTCAAAGGGCTGTGGCTCTATGACAGCCCCTATCAATGGCAGCAACATCCGGTCATTCGGATTGATTTTAGCCGTCATTCTGTCAAAAATGCAGCGGAACTTGAGCGCGTCCTGGAGTATTTCCTGGAAGAAATTGCCGAAGATCAAGGCATTACCCTGAAGGGATTTGACAGCCAGAGTCGTCTTGACAATCTCATCCGGCAGATGGGGCGTGATCGCCAGGTCGTAATCCTGATCGACGAATATGATAAACCGCTTATCGATAACCTGGAAAATTTAGCGGAAGCCCGAAAAATCCAGCGATTACTCAAGGATTTTTATACAGTCATCAAGTCAATGGACCAGTATGTCCGTTTTGTCTTTATCACGGGTGTCAGCAGGTTCACTCGGGTCGGAGTTTTCTCGTCCATGAACAGCCTGCTTGATCTGACAATGCACCCTGATTTTGCCGGATTACTGGGATTGACCGAAGAGGAGATCAAACATTCTTTTCAAGGCTACCTGACGAGATTTGCCAAAGAAAAGAATATTTCCGAAGATGCGTTGCTGGATAAGATGCGTCGATGGTATGACGGATTCCGTTTTGTCGACAGCAGCGAACGGCTCTACAATCCTTTTTCCACCATGCATTTTTTTCATAACCGACGCTTTGCCAATTACTGGTTTGAAACCGGTACTCCTTCTTTTTTGATTAAGCTGATCAAAGAACAAAATTTCGATGTCACCCGGCTCGAACAGCTCGAACTCAGAGAAACCGCCTTCAGCACCTATGAGCTGGAAAACTTGGCCGTGATCCCGCTACTGGTCCAGACTGGCTATCTGACTATTAAGGAATATGATCAGGAGAATCGTAAATATACATTAGGGCATCCCAATTATGAAGTCAAAGACGCCTTTTCCGTGCATCTGCTGGGGGCTTTCAGCTCGGTGAACTACGGGCTTGGCGAGTCCTATCTCTGGCAATTGATCGACGCTTTGCAGGCTGGAGAGTTAGAAGAATTCTTCACCATTCTGGATGTCTTCTTTGCCAACATCGACTATCAGCTTCATCTGAAATATGAAAAATATTATCAGACCATTTTCTACCTGATTTTCCTGCTGCTCGGCTTACGGGTCGAGGCTGAGGTGGAGACCAATAAGGGCCGGATTGATGCGGTGGTGGAGTTGAAGGAAGCGATCTTTCTCTTTGAATTCAAGCTGGACGGCAACGCAGATGAGGCCCTGCGCCAGATCATAACGCGGGAGTATTATCAGAAATACAGCCTGAAGGAAAAACCGGTGACCTTGGTGGGTGTCAACTTTGACAGCCGAAAACGCGGGGTAGCGGAGTGGCGGAGTAAGATTGCCGGATAAGCCGATAAGGCACTTAAATTATGCCAATTTTGGTGTTGCCTATGGGGTCCACTTTAAAGGATGAGGAAGTAAACGAATGTCTCAGGAAATAAAAAAATATCCTCTTTTTACAAATGGGTCAAAATGGCTCAAGGCCGATTTTCATCTGCACACCAAGGCTGATAAAGAATTTAAATACACAGGTGAGGAAAATGACTTCATAAAAAGTTATATCGCCAAACTTAAAGAACAAAACATTACTATCGGTGTTATTACCAATCATAACAAATTTGACAAAGATGAGTTTGGACAACTTAGAAAAAAAGCCAAAAAAGAGGAGATATTACTGCTTCCCGGCGTTGAGTTGTCGGTGAATGACGGTGCCAGTGGTATTCATACGCTGGTTGTGTTCTCAAACCAGTGGCTGGAAAACGGCAATGATTATATCAATCCATTTATCTCCTCCATGTTTACTGGAAAAGCTGAAAATGAATATCAGAATAAAAACGGTAGAAGCGATAAAAATATCTTACAGGTAGTGGAAGAACTGGAAAAGATTAATCGGGATTATTTTCTCGTGTTTGCCCATGTAGAGCAATGCAGCGGACTCTGGGAAGAGATGAAAGGAGGTAAGCTGAGCGACTTCACGGAAAAATGCTATACAGCTGTCAGACAAAGAACCCTTGCTTTTCAAAAAGTCAGAACCCATGATAACCGGAGTAAAGTTCAAGGCTGGCTCAAAGGATGGTATCCTGCGGAAGTAGAAGGTTCGGATTGCAAGGCTCTTGATGCAATCGGCAGCAAGAACGGCGAAACCTGGCTGAAAATCGGCGATTTTACCTTTGAGGCGGTGAAATATGCCTTAACCGATCACCTAAATCGTGTTCGAGCAAAACAACCTGAAAAATATAAGCATTCTTATATTAAACGCATCACTTTTGAAGGCGGTATCTTGGCTGGCCGACAGGTTAATTTTTCCCCTGAACTCAATGCACTTATAGGTATTCGGGGCAGTGGAAAATCCTCCATATTAGAAGCAGTCCGTTATCTCCTGGACATCCCTTTCGGGGAGAAAACAACGGATCAAGAATACAAAGACCGTCTTGTCACTCACACCTTGGCGAGTGGCGGTAAAGCCATAATGACAGCAGTGGATAGGTATGGGCAGGAATACCGCATAAGCAGAATATTAAACGAACAGCCGGAAGTATTTATTGCTGATGAGCTGAAGCCCGGCATCGCTATCAGAGAAACAATTATTCATAAACCTATCTATTTCGGTCAAAAAGATCTCTCCAGTACCGGTGAAGGTTTTGAAAAGGATCTGGTTGAAAAGCTGGTGGGAGAAAAGTTAAGAAATATCAGAAGACAAATAGAAGAACAAAAACTTATCGTCAGTCAACAGTGCGACAAGCTGACCAATTTGACCAGTATTGATGAAAAAATTAAGGAGAATACTGATAAACAGCAGGATGCGGAATTCAAACTGAAAATTTTTAAAGATAATGGCATTGAAGGTAAACTCAAAAAACAAACCGATTTTGATAAAGATCACCGAAAAATACAAGCCATCCTGACCGATAGTAATAATTACGAAAATGCGCTGACAGAAGTGATTGATCAGTATGAAGATGAACTGAAAAACCATCTTTTATATACTTCAAAACACAATGAAGATTTTTTCAAAGCGTTCATGGCCTTGTTCCAAGCGGAGTTGGATTCGTTTGAAATTATCAAAATCGAACTTGAAAAAATAAGAGCTCAACTTGTCGAGTTAAAAGAAAAAGAAGCGGTTTTTTCTGGGCTTAAAAAAGAACAGGCTGATCAATTTGCAAAAATTCGCAGTACGTTGGCAGCCGATTTAAAAGAACAGGGAAAACAGTTAAACTTGGAAGAATTTCCCAAACTACAGAAGACCGTTGAAATGACAAAACAGCTGCTCGACTCCCTGCACAAAGAGCGCAAAAATCGTTCAGTCATCAAAGGTGAATTAGTGTGCGCCTTGTCAAAACTCAATGATTTGTGGCATCAGGAGTTTAAGCTGATAGATACTGAGTTGAAAAAAGTTAATGAAAACAAGACGGCCTTGCAAATCAGCAGTGAATACAAAGGCGATAAAATGGCCTTTTCAGGTCACTTAAAAACCATATTTAAAGGCAGTCGAATCAGGGAAAGCAGCTTTGGTACTCTTGTTCATAAGCATACTGATTTCTCCTCTGTGTTTAATGATTTTGACGAGGTAAAATCGCAGTTCATGAGCTCAGGTGAGATTTTTGAGCGCTATTTTTTTGATAATTTAAAAGAGCTGTTATGCTGGCAGGTGCCAAACAAATTTATTATTACATATCATAATAAAGAATTACGGCACCACTCTTTAGGGCAAAGAGCGTCTGCTCTGATTCTTTTTGTATTAAGTCATCAGGAAAACGACGTGGTGATTATTGATCAGCCGGAAGATGATCTGGATAACCAAACCATTTATAACGATGTCATAACATTGGTCAAAAAACTAAAACCACAAACCCAATTTATATTTGCCACCCATAATGCCAATTTCCCCGTATTGGGAGATGCGGAACACATTCATGCTTGCAGGTATGCCGATGAAACCATGCAAATTCGCAGCGGCAGTATAGACTCGCCAGCCATACAACAGGATATTGTAGATATTATGGAAGGTGGCGAAGACGCATTCAACCAACGAAAAAAGATTTACCAAATATGGAAACCTCAGAACTCTTAGAAATCATCGCCAGAGACGAAGACAGCAGGCACCAATTTAAGGCCAATGTGACCAATGAGACCTCTTTGGCACAGGAAATGTTAGCTTTTAGTAATACGATGGGTGGCATGATCATTATCGGTGTATCCGATGACGGCACTCTCTCAAGGTTGCGTCGTGAAGATATGGGAAGACTGAGCAATCTTGTCTCCAATGCGGCATCCCAACAGATAAAACCGCCGATCAATCCCATCACCGAAAATTTGATGTTAAACGATGGCTTGGTCATGGTTGTCCATATCCAGCAAGGAATTTCTAAACCCTATATGGATAAAAACGGCGTTATCTGGGTTAAAAGTGGCGCTGACAAAAGAAAGGCGACCGCACGGGAGGAAATACAAAGAATGTATCAGAGTGCCGGGTTGCTGCATGGTGATGAAATTCCTGTTCCCGGAATGACCGTGACGGATCTTGATGAAAGAGCATTTTCTGCTTTTTATGAAAAACAATACGAAGAAGCATTAGAAGAACAGGACATCTCTTTAAAACAGATTATAGACAACCTGAATTTAAGCAGAGGCGGTGTATTAAATATCGCCGGAGCGCTTCTTTTTGGCAAAAACACGGTATATCGTCTCCCTGCATTTATTGTAAAATGCGTCACATACCCCGGCGTTGATATTGCCGTCGAAGAGTACATTGACAGCCAAGATATTTCAGGCCTCTTGAAAAATGTATTTGATGACACCTTGGGCTTTATTCTCAGGAATATAAAAAGGGCGCAGAAGGATCAAGGCATTAATTCGCTTGGCGAGTTAGAAATCCCCAAAATAGTCTTCGAAGAGTTGGTTGCCAATGCGTTGATCCATAGGGATTATTTCACCTCCGCCCCCATACGGGTATTTATTTTTAACAACCGTATAGAAATTATCAGTCCGGGACATCTGCCAAATAACCTGACCATTGAAAATATAAAAAGCGGGAACTCCAATATAAGAAACCCTATACTCGCATCATTTGCCACACGATTACTTCCATACCGAGGATTGGGCAGTGGTATCCTCCGAGCGATTAAAGCCTATAATGCTATTGACTTTATTGATAATCGAGATGCAAATTGTTTTAAAGCTGTTATTCAGTTTGAGGAGTAAACAATGCTCAAGCCCCTATCAATGGCAGCAGCATCCGGTCATTTGGATTGATTTTAGCCGCCATCGCATTCGATATGCTTTCCAACATGAAGCATCTCGATGGTACTGCTGACGGACTTTTCACCTGACTATCAAGGATACATTGCAATGAAGATACTTATGATTGATGACGACCGGAAGCTCTGCCGCCTAGTTGCGGATTACCTGGAACCTATGGGCTATGAGGTCGAGGCGGCCCATAACGGGGCACGGGGCTTAAAGATGATCAAAGTCGGGGAGTATCATGCGGCCATACTGGACGTGATGATGCCAGAAATGGATGGATTCGAGGTGCTAAAGCAGCTACGACAGGAGTCCGACATCCCGGTGCTCATGCTCAGTGCCCGAGGAGATGAAACCGATAGGATCGTGGGGCTTGAGATGGGAGCGGATGACTATTTGCCCAAAACTTTTTCTTCCCGTGAACTGCTTGCCCGCCTCCGTGCTGTCACCCGCCGATACCAACAGGTGGAAGAGAGAATAAAATCATCAGCAAATTCCATTGCAGATAATGAGGTGCTAATTTTTGCGGAATTACAAATTGAGCAGGGCTCCAGAACAGTTCGACTCAATGAGAAAACCGTCAGCTTGACCCCGGTGGAATATGACCTTCTGACCACCTTGGCCCATTCCGCAGGTCGGGTCCTGAACCGTGATCAGCTCCTTGATGCTGTTGCTGGCAGAAACTATGAGGTCTTTGACCGCTCCGTGGATGTGCATATTTCCTCGTTACGAAAAAAACTCGGGGAAAATCCCCGCGCACCCCGTTTCATCCGGACCATCCGTACTGCCGGCTATATGTTCAAACAACCAGATAAAGAAGAATGACAAAACCGACCTCTACACTCTTTGCCAAGATCCTATCCTGGTTTTTCCTCAACCTGCTGCTTGTTCTTGCCGCCTTAACGCTTTTTTTCGCCTTTCAACCCCAGGTGGATCTGCACGATTTTTTCGGCCAGCAGGGCTCAGATCGTTTACGAAGTGCAGGCATGCTCATCGCCCATGATCTGAATCAGGCCCAACCTGAAGAATGGGCCGAGATACTTGCCCGGCACGGAGCTATCCACGGTGTAGATTTTGTCCTTATTTTGAAAAACAAAATATTTTTTCCCCCTACCCTGAAAACCTTGCCCAAAGAAGTCATCTTTACTTCTCAAGACGCCTTACGTCGGAAAGGATCAGGGTCGAGAACGCGACGCCTTCCCCAATTTTCTGAAAAAAATAACGAGCTCAACAAAAAATGTCCATCAGATATGGTGGAAAATTGCTCCAAAAATTTTCTTCCCCAGGAAAGGCATAGCAGGAGACCGCGACTCATCATGCGCTCCAAGGAACCGACTCGGTACTGGTTCGGAACAAAAATCCCCTTATTTACCGATACACAGCCTCGCCCCATGCCCAGCCTGCTGCTGGCGGTCTCGGATTCTATAACCGGCAATGGTTTTTTCTTTGACCCGCTCCCCTGGATGGTGGTTGCCGCAGCGGTGCTGCTGATCTCTGTCCTGCTCTGGATTCCCCTGGTCCGCAATATTACCAAACCACTTGTCCGCATGACCAGAGCAGCCGAAGAAATTGCCAAGGGCAATTTCAACGTGTCCATCCATGAGCCGAGAGCTGATGAAATCGGTCGGCTAGCAAAAACCATCAACCATATGACCTACCGGCTTGCTGAGTTTGTCAAAGGCCAAAAACGATTTCTTGGTGATGTAGCCCATGAGCTAGGGTCCCCGGTAGCGCGAATTCAGTTCGGTTTAGGGGTGCTGGAACAGCGTCTTGAAGGGGGAAACCAGGAGCGGGTCCGCGATGTAATGGAGGATGTTGAAGAGATGTCCAAGCTGATCCGGGAGCTACTCGCCTTCTCCCGTGCTGAGATGAATTCCAGCGCAATTGAGCTGGAGCAAATTCTCCTGCTGCCCCTTGTGGAGGCGGCAGTGCGTCGGGAAGGGACTCCGGCGGTACATATTGACGTGCAAATCGACCCGGAAATCTCTGTCCTTGCCTCGGCAGATCTGCTGACTCGGGCCTTGGCCAACATCCTGCGCAATGCGGTTAAATACGCTGGTGAGACTGGACCGATTACGGTGGCTGCCGAGAAAAAGGACGGGCTGGCAATACTCACGGTCAAGGATTCTGGGCCAGGGGTTGCTGAAAAATATCTTGACCGCCTCTTTGACCCCTTTTTCCGCCCAGAGCCCTCCCGTGATCGGGATTCCGGGGGAGTCGGCCTGGGCATGGCCATTGTCAAAACCTGTGTCGTTGCCTGTAAAGGCACGGTTTCCGCCAGAAACCGCGAGCCAAAGGGCTTTGCGGTGACGATTACGCTGGGTTGCTAACCATCAATCAACCAGCGCACGAACAAACTCCACAATGCGGTTTGTCCCTGCCACATCGCCCATCGCCATAATATGAATGCCGTCGGTATGGCCGATGATTTCTTTGATAAAATCACAGGTGATCTCGATTCCGCTTACCTCCTCATCCTCCATACGGGCGAGAACCTCATCCGGGACATCAATACCCGCAACGTGCTCATTCATAAATCTTGCCATTTTCACGCTTTTGAGCGGCATGAGGCCGATTAATATCGGCTTGCCCAGCTTGCGGGCCTCTGTGAGAAAGGCGAGCGTCTTTTCGACATCATAGACCACCTGGGTTTGGAAAAAATCAGCTCCTGCCGTGATCTTCTTCCCCATTCTTTCCAGCTCGTTTCCGAGATTCTTGCCGGTCGGCATGGCTGTCGCTGCGATGGTGAACGCTGTTTTTCCACCAAAGTCCTTGCCATTATAATCCAACCCATTGTTCATCTTTTTGATGAGCCGGATAAGCTCAAAGGTGTTGTAATCATAGACAGCCTTGGATGGATAAGGGCCGTGCTTGGGCGGATCACCGGTAGTCACCAGCAGGTTGCGGATGCCTTGGGCATGGGCCCCGAGCAAATCTGCTTGGGTTCCCAGCAGGCTTCTGTCCCGGCAGGTGAAGTGGGGAACAGCTTCTATATTCAGGTTTTTCTGGATCAGGCTGCCCATAGCTATGGGATTGATGCGCAGATTACCCATAGGGCAGTCGTGGATATTAATCCCGTCAAGTGGGAGATAAGATTGGGCCTTTTCCAAGGCCTCCTCTGTAAGCACGCCCTTAACCGGCCCGAGTTCAGTGGTGATGACAAATTGTTTGCCCAGTTTATCCTTCAGGTTCATAGTATTTCTCTGCGTATCATGGGTTCAATAAGATCGGTGAGATGTATCAGGTAACTCGACAGTCGTGAGTTTGTAATGCTTAACACTGAAGTAGCTGTATAAATCATTTTCACTTAAGATTATGAATTTTCAAGCTGCTCGTTGGCAAACGTGGTCTTCAGTTTGAATGATTTTTTTCTTAAATCTGCCCTTGATAATCTTGGCACGAATTTCTCGCATTGTCGCTGTTGGTGCGACTTTGAGGAAATCCTGTACCAATAAATTTGCAATCACCATTTTGACCGTTCTCTCAGAAGGAATATATCGAGAACGAGTTCGCAGGAATCCTTCAAATCTGCTCCATATTTCTTTTGGAAATTTGAGTGCTATTAATTGAAGCAAACCAAGAGAAATTGCTCCAAGGTTCACAAAACGTTCAGTAGCATCCCAGCAAGCCTGAATCGTTTTTGCGTTTTCTACCTGTGGAGTCTGCTGAGTTTTATTGCTTTTGGGTTTTCTCGAATGCTTAGGCATTTTTTTCGACCAGAAATGACATTGGAAGATATGGAGAACATTTTTTAGCATATCGAACATGGTTTCTATACGGGTTCTGAGACAATAGAGTTCGATTGCAGCAATCGGATCCTGGTCGAGATTACTGCACATGAGAACAATGGGACCACGTGACGTTTTGGCAAAAACAAAACGAAGAGACCCTTTAGTAGATTTCCATAATAAATCCAGGTGGTAAATATAAATTTCCTCCATATGTCCGTAAATACGGACTGATACTTTTTGAAACAGGTACAAATGGTCAAAAACTTCTGCCAGATGAATATGTTCTCCGTACTGACTGGGGCGACCCATCCCAGTATAACAAGACGGATCTGCCTGAAAGTACCCGACATAGTTTTTCTTTGCCTTTGTAATAATATGTACAGCAGGAGCTTTAATTGACCTCAACCAGGTTGCCTGAGCCAGCAGAAACACCGGACCTACAGAAAAAAAGCATCCAGAACCAAGACAGCACCCTGGTTCGTTTGAAGAGAAAAATCAATAGCCATCTGGACCATCTGTTCTCCCAAAGTCAAAGATGATTTCTTGGCTTCCCCTAAATGAATGGAACCTTGATGCAGACGTAAATTTAACGGTAGTGCAAAAGGAGTTGTCATGCCCCCGACTGCCAAAGCTAGGCCTCCCCAGCACTGACCTCTGAAATACGAGGGTTTGCTTTGTGTTTCAGAATCTTGGCGTAAAGTTACAACACCGGGCATTCGGCGACCTTCCTTGGGGACATATGTGTGGTCTCCGAGTGTAACGACACGACCTTGTGAGCAAATGGCTTGTTGTTGATAGACGGCAAAAACAGCCCAGTGCTCCAATAAGCCACTTAATTCCCAAGCTGAAGAGCGAAAAAAACGCAGTAAAGTATGGTACCCTTGGTTGTCTATCAGCCAAAAACGACAGAAAGAGGAAACACCTGTCATTTCACTGCTGCCGATGAATCCTAAAACTATCATCACAAATATTAACCATGTGCGATGACGGGAAAATACTTTACGAAAACCGTAGAGTGAGTCATATAAGTATGTGAGCATACAAATTCCTTCATTGTGAAGATTAAATGTTTGGTAGACATTTACAATTTGTATGCTCTTTTATGTTTTTTTTTTAGATAAGTCTTCTCGTTCTTGTATTTTTTAGAGCTTTAAACGAAGTGAGAACTCGCGACTCACGAGCAGGTAAAAGCGCCCTGAGTCATATTCAGAAAGTTTTCTGTTTGAAATAGGGAAAAAGGTTACCCTGTTCAAAGGAGATATGGAAGGAAAAATTGATTCAAATCCACAAGCGGATTATTGTTTACGGCGTGTCGTTCCTTTGTATTCAAGAACACCCTTGCTTACGGTGGCATAAAATGCTACCATTTTTACCATGAAAACAAAACACCGAAAAACATTCGCAACTGGCTAACAGATCTGGAGGTAACGCCATGAACATAATGACCTATAAGGGCTACTCCGCTAAAATCAATTTTGATGGACGGGACAATATATTCTGGGGAAAGGTAATCGGAATAAAGGACAGCATCACCTTTGAGGGTGAAACTGTCGATCAGCTCATCGAAGATTTTCACAATGCTGTGGATCATTATCTTGATGATTGCAAGCAAGCAGGACGCACCCCGGATAAAGCGTATTCCGGTAAGCTGACCTTGCGCATTGCGCCTGCCGTGCATGCCGAACTTTCCGCTGCGGCGGCTCACGCCGGGAAAAGTTTGAACAAATGGGTGACTGACACGTTAGAGCAGGCTGTTCATTCCTCTTAGTTTGCTGCGGTTAATGAAATTCGCGGGCGGATTCTGCCTGCGGGCAATCAGGAAAATTGAGCAAATCCTGAACGACCTTGTTTGACAAGATAAAAAAGACCGATTATCCTCATGAATTGATTACTTCAATACCCCCATAGATTCTTTGAGGAATTCAGTCATGGCAAACGGCAACTTCACAGCCCACCTGGGCAGTAGCGACAATCCCGGCCTGCTCCCCGCAAGGAAACTATCAACTCGTTGTTTATGAATAACGAACACGAACAAAGCCCTGCAACACCGAAAGCAGCCTTAAATCAGCTCAAAGAATGGCAGGAGTTAATCGGCTACATTGCTGCTGGGCTTACAGGTGTTCTTGGCACTTTCCTGAGCGGTGGCGCAGTTCAGATTGCGAGCACGGCTCTTGCCGCTGTTGCTGTGGCTGCCGGAGGATGGCAGATACGGCGTTCCCGAAGACGTAAGCAGCAACAGGCCGAGCAAGAACGGCTTTGGGAGGAACGACGTAAGCAACCACGGGCAGCCTTTCGCAATCTATCACCTTTTGAGGAGCAGGACGAGCTACCCGGTCAAGACCGCAAACAACAGGCTCGCTCTATAGCTGTACGTATTGTCAACGATGATTTCCGGTTTGGCATTATCTGCGGTGAGTCCGGCGCTGGTAAAACCTCATTACTTCGTGCTGAAGTGATGCGCTACATCCAGGCAAACGGGTGGGAGCCGGTCTATATTCGTACTCCACGGCTGCTGACCGAAAATACCCTTGTAGATAATCCAGCTTGTGAACGGCTGTCAGCAAAGCTTGACGCCTTTGCGCAGGAGCATATTCCGGCAAATGCCTGCGTGCTCATTCTTGACCAGTTCGAGGAATGGTTTATCGCATACCGCGAGCCCGAGGCCCGTGCCCTGATGGGCCGCTTTATTGCCCGGCTCACAGAGCGTGTCCCGCCAGTCAAGGTGGCCTGTGCAGTTCGGCGAGAATTCCTGATGGATTTCCATGAGCTGTCCCCAGAACTTCCTGATCCTACCCAGCCGAACAACACGTTCAGAATACGTAATTTCACCGTTGCCCAAGCGATAGATGCAGTGCAAGAGTGCGCAACAACAGACGGAATTTCTGCGGAGGATTCCTTTGCCGTTGCATTGACTGCCGATCTGGAGGACAACGGCGAAGTGCGCCCGCCAGAATTGCAGATTGTCTGCACTCACCTTGCTGAAAGCGGCGGTCTCAGCAGCAACCAATATCAGGCCCAAGGCGGCACTGCCGGAATTCTGGCCCATTACATCAAAAATGCGCTGGAATCCTGTCGTGAGTCTGAGATCGGTGCAAAACTGCTCCGCTCGCTCTGCGATTTTCCCACCCGGACAAAGAGGCCGTCAAAGACCTTGGCCGAGTTGGCTACCGATATTGGAGGAACAGCCAGCAGCGGGATAATTACCCCGCTAGTGCGCACCTTTGTTCTGGCCCGCCTACTGACAGAAGAAAAGAGAACGGGCAGCCCGGAGGCCTATGCTCTGATGCACGACTACTTGGTTGGTGCGGTGGAACTGGCCACCGGCGATGTCTCCACCAAGACAGAAGAGGCGAACCAGTTGCTGCGCTATTATCTGGCCCAGCAGAGCGGGGTGATTCCACTGCGCAGGCTACGTTTTATCCGGGCGCATGCGGACAGGCCGTTGCTGACCCAGCCGAATGCTCGACGGCTGTTTCGCAAAAGTCTGATTACGCCCGCCTTGGTTTCTGTAGGGCTTGCGCTGGTGGCAGTGCTGATGGCGGGCGGATTGTATTTAGCGGCAACGGCGCAGATTCAGTGGCAAGCAAGGGTGATTGGCCGGCATTGGAATAAGGGCGAAACGGGATTTGTGCAATATGCCTTACCTGAAAATGGCCAAATTGTCAGCGGGATTAATGAACGAGGATTTAGTGAAGGACCAAAACAAATCAGGTTCTGGGATGCCAAAAATGGAACAATAGCTACTAGCAAAGAAAATCCGAAAAAGCTGCGAGCAACCATTAATTCTAGCGGTACCTTGATTCTTTTAGACAACGAGAACTTCTTATGGCAAAAAGATAAAAAAACTCAGCACTACTACACCTCATTAATTAACCTTGACACTGGAGAAAAAACAGAATTGCCTGCAGGGAGTAAATGTAGATTCATAGATGAATCAGAGCAACATGTCAGTTGTTCTATCAATTCTGTAATCAATGACTTCCCTGCGGCTCCATTTTATCTTCGGCCACGGCCAGTTAAAAGCTTTCCTGATCTGTCTCTCACAGCGTTTCTTTGGTCAGTTAATAAAAAGAAGATTATTCATGAAATACCGAACATTAAAAAACCTGCTACTTACTATATGACTCACCGATTGGTTAATAATCTAGTAATTGAATTAATTGTTTTACATGAAAAAACAACACCTTGAAATCTTAGTAAGTGAAATCAACATATTGGATGATTGCTTGTGAAAATAGGCTGTTGAGAAGTTTCCTGTTTAGGAATACTTATTATCTGGCCCAATATAGCGCTTAAAGGACATCTCTGCAAATACGGTCAAAATACCGGCATCTCTTATAACGTTATGATTTGTTTATGTTTAGTCAATTAATTATATACACTTTTTATTGACCAATCGATGAGATATGAATAAATTTTTTCTATTTAGTGCGAATGGCAACCGACTCGTTACATTTTCCAAAGAAGAGAATAAGGATACAATAATGCTGTACAATACCGTATCTTTAAAAGAGATAAAAACATTGGCAGGAAATCATGACGAGAAAGTTATTGATTTCACTCTGCACAGCATGACAAAAAAGATTTGTACCATCTCGCAGACATCAGCAGACAAATTACTACTTCAACTATGGAACCTCGATGACGGAAATTTTATAAGGGAGCGCGAAATACAGGGGAAAAAGGATTCTATCTACTTATCTGTATCCACAGAGGGGCGATATCTCTTTATCAATTATGAGTTTTCAGACAGAATACATATCATGAATTTTTCAGATCTAAAGCCAGCTCATGGAGTGACGTCCAAAAAAATGCTTACCATTAACTATAGAGAATTGCGAATAAAAAAAATTCGATCAATTTTCATTGTCTATTGGCGAGAGGGAAACGATGTCAAACTTTGGCACGTCAGCAAAAGAAAACCTATCTTGCTGAAAAATATCAAACTTGGAGAGAGAGACAGCGTCTCGTCCAGTGACGGTTTGCACCGGGCCGTAATCTGGGGGCCCCAGCGTCCGATTGAACTGTGGGACGTGAAAAAGAAAAAGCGACTGCGCCTACTGACTTCCCGTAAGAATAAATACATTCAATTTGTTAAATTTACCATGAATGACACGGCGGTGGTCATCAAAGAAGAAGGGGGACTCGTCTCGCTTTTCGATGCCAAAGACGGCAGCCCGCTGGCGCAGCATATTTCCGCCGCTGAGGTTTATTACTACGATTCTGACCTGCGGCGTATTCATGTTTGGAATGACTCTGGGCAGGTCATCCGCTACGTCGAGGGCCGCAGTTATTTCGGCTATTTTGTCCCGACAAGGAAAGGCGCTTGGGACTAAACAAAACGCCATAGAGTGCTTGGAGCACAAATATGAAAAGCATCTTTACAGAAGGAAAAAAATACACCTTCAGTGATTATTTCGAACTGGGCAACCCCACAGAAGAAATCATCAAATCCTTGGGATACTCTTTTTTCACCCAACCCCTCGACCTTCCCCGCAAGAACAATATCAGCCCAGAGCTGATTAACCGACTCAGCACAGCCTATTATTCCATCCTCCCGAAAATATCCGTCAACTCAGAGATAGCAAAGCGAGAAGTGATGATTGCCCCTGTCCTGCATGCTGTAATCCAGTATATGAATGCACGCTTAAACATTGAATATTCTGTCAGCATAAACGACAAACTCAGCGGAACCATTGACTACCTCTTTCGTTCTTCTCAGGAGCTGATTGTCATTGAAGCAAAAAAAGGCGACCTGGACCGGGGATTTAATCAGCTGGCCGCAGAAATGATTGCTATGGATATCTATGAAGAAGAGCAGACTGACCTGGCAAGGGTCTACGGCGCAATTACCATCGGAGAAGTTTGGCGCTTTGCCGTGCTGGAACGAGAGAAAAAACACCTGATCAAAGATATCCACACCTTCCGTTTTCCGGAAGATCTTCATGATCTTCTGTCAATTCTAAGCGGTATGCTGGAAAAAGAGGAACACCCCAATGCCTGAAATAAAAATATGGCCCGTGGAAGAAATGGTCCACGAGGACGAATTCACCGACCGGGTGGAACTCCTGCGCGAGCTGGACCTGTGGGTCGCCGCAATCCAACATATGGGCTCGCCAAGCACAGCCCTGATCGCCCCGCGCAGGCTCGGAAAAACCGTGCTCCTGGACCGACTGGTGAATACAGTCTTTTTCAAACCAGAGTATAAGGTCGCCCCGTTTTACTTCAAGATGACTCGGGAAAAACGGACACTTAGAGAGTTTCTCCTGGTATACGCAACTACTTTTTTTCGCCAATACCTGGCCTACTGCGAGCAGGATGCAATCCTCTTCAGAAATACAGGCATAGATTTGGCCAGCCTCCTGAACCGTCGTGCCACATCGGCAGCCGGTCAATGTGCTCAGGAGCGTGCTGAAATCTTTCTTGAACGCTATAACCGAGGCAGCGATGAAAACGCTCTGAACCACTGGGATGCCCTCATCCGTGAACCTGAAGAGTTGGCCTCGTTCACCGATGTACGGACGGCGGTCATCATCGACGAGTTCCAGGACATGCAGTTCTGTGTCTACAATATACCGAAGGGGCTTCTTTTGGAGATGGATGCCAAGAGGCTTCTGAAGGATGGTCGGGGCGCCATCCGGCTCGCCAACACCTTTGATCGCCAAGCCCAGAGCCGCAAGGCCCCCATGCTGGTTTCCGGGTCCGCAGTAACCCTGGTTTTCAGGACGGTCATGGGCGGGCCACTGGGTGGACGCTTTGACTTTATGTATCTGAAACCAATGTCAGTGCCGGACGGAGCCGCTCTCCTGCATACCACCCTAAAATACTATGCGCAGGGACAAACCATCAGCCCGGAACTTGCCCTCTATGCCAGTGCGCAGGTGGGTGGGCATCCGTATTATCTCTACTGCCTAGCGACCTCCAAATACGAGGGCAAAGAATTTACAGATGAACACTCTATCGAACGGATTATTCGTTACGAGATTGAAAACGGCAAAATCTACGGCTTCTGGCGGACCCATTTCGACAATAACCGGGAGCAGATCAACAAGGATGACGATTCGGAGCTGGGCAAAAAGATCATCTACTATTTCACCCGCTATAATAACCAACCCGTAGACACCAAGGCCATTGCAGACAAACTCAAGGTACCGAAAAAGGCGGTGGCAGAAAAGATCGAAAAGCTCTATGCCGCAGATCTGGTCTACCGAAGCGCGGAGAGATTCTACAGCTTCAACGATATCTGCCTGATGCGCTTTATAAAATTTGTCTATGAGCAGGATATGGAAGGGCTGGATGCAATTGATTTGAGTCAGCAAGGGCTGATCAACACGATGAAGGGGAAATTCCTCGAAATGGTGGCCGAGGTCTCTATGCTCAAGTTCAATCATGAACGACTGCCCGGTGCCTGGTTCGGTAGATCAGAGGAAGGAGAGGACGTAGAGGTGCCGCTGTTTCAGTATGTCAGGACACAGACCGTCAAGGCGGCAGCAAGCCCTGCGTATCAAATTGATGTGCTCGGCAAAGAACAGAACAACAACCGAGTCTGGCTCTGCGAATGCAAATACACCCGTGCTGCTCTGGGCCTTGCCCAAGTGGAAAAACTGGAAAACGCGGCCCGTGCCCTCTGCCAAGAAATGGAAGAAGAAGGTCGACCGATCCCGGAAATCCGGTTCTGGTTGATTTCTACCGGTGGTTTTACCAAAGAGGTTCAGGAGCTTGTCCGCAGCCGGGAGGATATATATGCCTCGGATAACGACGGGATCAACAGCATCTTCAAGACCTTTGGCGGCAATTATTCCATTCCCTTATTCGTGGAGAATATTTAACCGGTATACCGGGAAAAAATAACGATTGACGCTCTGCATAATGCGCAGTCCCGCAACAAAGAAGAGGAACACCCCAATGCCTAAAATAAAAATATGGCCCGTGGAAGAAATGGTCCACGAGGACGAATTCACCGACCGGGTGGAACTCCTGCGCGAGCTCGATCTATGGGTCGCCGCAATTCAGCACATGGGTTCACCAAGCACAGCCCTGATAGCACCCCGCAGGCTCGGAAAAACCGTGTTTCTGGATCGGTTGGTCAACACCGTCTTTTTTAAGCCGGAGTATAAGGTCGCCCCGTTTTATTTCAAGATGACTCGGGAAAAAAGTACCTTGCGGGATTTTCTCCTGATATACGCCACTACTTTTTTCAGGCAGTACTTGGCCTACTGCGAACAGGATGCGGCCCTGTTCAGTAATCAAACCGTCTCTCTGGAAAAGCTCCTGGACTATCCAGCCACCCATAAGGCTAGTCGTATGGCCCTGGAATATATAGATGAGTTCCTGGAACGCTATACCACCCACACCGAGGAAGATGCCCGAGGGCACTGGGATGGCTTCATCTGCGTGCCGGAACGGCTCGGTTCACACTCAGGAATCAGGGTGGCTGTAATTATTGACGAGTTTCAGGATATGCAATTTTTTGTCTACAATATGCCCAAGAAACTGATGGACGCCAAAGACCGCTCGGACGGGCAAGGTGCCATCCGCCTCGCCAATACCTTTGACCGGCAAGCCCAGAGCCGTAAAGCCCCTATGCTGGTTTCCGGGTCTGCAGTGACCTTGGTTTTCCGAACAGTTATGGGCGGCCCATTGGGCGGACGCTTCGACTTTACCTATATGAAACCCATGTCTGTACCGGATGGAGCAAACCTGCTGCATACCACCTTGAAATATTACGGACAGGGACGAACAATCAGCCCGGAACTCGCTCTCTATGCCAGCGCCCAAGTGGGAGGACATCCCTATTATCTCTACTGTTTGGCGACCTCCAAATGCGAGGGCAAAGAATTTACAGATGAACACTCTATCGAACGGATTATTCGTTACGAGATTGAAAACGGCAAAATCTACGGCTTCTGGCGGACCCATTTCGACAATAACCGGGAGCAGATCAACAAGGATGACGATTCGGAGCTGGGCAAAAAGATCATCTACTATTTCACCCGCTATAATAACCAACCCGTAGACACCAAGGCCATTGCAGACAAACTCAAGGTACCGAAAAAGGCGGTGGCAGAAAAGATCGAAAAGCTCTATGCCGCAGATCTGGTCTACCGAAGCGCGGAAAAATTCTACTCCTTCAACGATATTTGCTTGATGCGCTTTATTAAATTTGTCTATGAGCAGGATCTGGAAGGGGTGGATGAAATTGACCTGAGTCAGCAGGGGCTGATCAACACGATGAAGGGGAAATTCCTGGAAATGGTGACCGAGGTTTCTATGCTCAAATTCAATCATGAACGACTGCCCGGTGCCTGGTTCGGCAGATCGGAGGAAGCAGAGGAAGTAGAGGTGCCGTTATTTCAGTATGTCCGAACCCAGACCGTGAAAGCGGCTGCAAGCCCTGCCTACCAGATTGATGTGCTCGGTAAAGAACAAAACAACAACCGGGTTTGGCTCTGCGAATGCAAATACACCCGTGCTGCTCTGGGCCTTGCCCAAGTGGAAAAACTGGAAAACGCGGCCCGTGCCCTCTGCCAAGAAATGGAAGAAGAAGGTCGACCGATCCCGGAAATCCGGTTCTGGTTGATTTCTACCGGTGGTTTTACCAAAGAGGTTCAGGAGCTTGTCCGCAGCCGGGAGGATATATATGCCTCGGATAACGACGGGATCAACAGCATCTTCAAGACCTTTGGCGGCAATTATTCCATCCCTTTGTTTTCAAAGGATCAAGCAGAATAATATGCTGATTTTCACTCAGCATTTGCCAGCTGAGCTGATGAGGTGCAATACTCTCCGGTATCCAGGCTACCGTGAAATGAAGATGAAGCGGCACTGTGCTACGGGGATACGCTGCCAGCACGGCCATCGGCTCGCCTCCAGCAACTTTCTGACTGATGCAGATCTCCTCTTTGGGTTGCACATGTCCATATACCGTATGCAGTACGGCCCCATCCCGACAGAACTGGTCATGGCGGATATAGACTGACCAATTGAGAAAATCTTGCTGCAACTGCACCACCCGGCCCGAAAATATTGCAGGAATGAACAAGCCCGGAACCATCTGATCGGGAGCAAACCAACGCTCTTTTCCCTGCTGATCCATATAGCAGGCTAAATCAATGCCCTCATGCGGGGCAATGCGTTTTTTTTGCTTGCCCCACCAGAGTCTATCATCCAGAAAATACATACCGGGCTGCCACAGCCATTGCCGGAAGTCGCCAGCCAAAACAGGATTGCATGCATGTATTCTATCAGTGAGCAAAGAAATCCAGGAAGGCATGCCGGGTCAATTTCCCGCACTGGAACATACAGAAATCCTCAAAAAACCTAACAAGAATGTATTTTTTCTGTTTCCTCTTGACAGGGAGTAAAAACAGGAGAAATATAGCGGACCATATGCAAAAAATTCCGGCAAATCCGGTTGAATTATTACCTTATAATCAGAGAGTATCATGAAAAAAAAACCGGCTAAAAAAGCAGCTGAATTTATAGTCCTTTTTTTACAGCGGGAGGCATCAGGCGGCATCCTGCTGATGCTGGCTGCAACATTGGCCGTTATCTTTGCAAACACGCCAATGACTCATAAGCTGTACGAAGAATTTTTTCATCTTCATCTTCTCGGCTGGATACCCGGCATCAAAGCGATCGGCCTTGACCTTTCATCTCATGAAATTATCAATGACGCGCTCATGGCTGTCTTCTTTTTCCTGGTCGGGCTTGAGCTGAAGCGCGAGATCTTAGAAGGTGAGCTCTCAGACCCACGTAATATTATGCTCCCTGTGGTCGGAGCCGTCGGCGGAATGATAATACCAGCGATTATCTATATTATCCTGAATATGGGCGATGCGCAGGCAATGCGTGGTTGGGCCGTCCCCACGGCCACTGATATCGCCTTTGCCTTAGGCGTCTTGACCCTGCTCGGATCAAGAATTCCCAATTCATTAAAAATTTTCCTGACCTCGTTGGCTATTTTTGACGACCTAGGTGCTGTCCTCATCATTGCCTTTTTCTATACCAGCAAGATAGCCTTTCTCCCGCTTGCTGCGGTTTTGGGCTGTGTAATGATCCTGTCGGCAATGAACAAAGTAAACGTTGTTGAAAAAACACCGTATATCCTGGTCGGAATTGTTATGTGGTATGCCACCTTACAATCCGGTGTTCATGCCACTATCGCCGGTGTGCTTCTTGCCATGTTTATCCCGCTGTTCAAGGATAACCCGGATGTTTCCCCGCTCAAAAAACTTGAGCGGAAATTGCATCCGTGGATTGTCTACGCCATTTTGCCTCTCTTTGCCTTTGCCAATTCCGGTATTAATTTGCACGGTATAGGGTTGGAACAGTTGCTCCATCCTGTACCAGCGGGAATCGCTCTCGGACTCTTTCTCGGCAAGCAGTTGGGCGTCTTTGGGCTCAGTTTTCTGGCCGTAAAACTCAAATTAGCCCAACTTCCAGGCGATATCAACTTTAAAAATCTCTATGGCGTCTCCATACTATGCGGCATAGGATTCACAATGAGCCTTTTTGTCGGCGGGTTGGCCTTTCATAAAAACGGCATGCATGTGGCCTTTGATGAGCGCCTCGGAATTATTCTCGGTTCACTCATTTCAGGGGTTGTGGGGTATATGGTTCTTCGTTTGACCATCAAGCAACCAGCAGCGGATAACGCCTAAACAAAAAAAGGGAGTTCTGCAACTCCCTTGATCAACTCCTTCTTTACCAGCGGCTTCATCTCTCAACTTGCTGAAGCCGCTATTCCATTCGCAACGTCAACGGCGGAACCACTGCGCCATCCTCAATAATGCAATTTTGGAGGACACTGTTCGCGCCAATCACAGCGTTATCAGCAATCTGACAGTTATGCAGGACTGCTCCTGAAGCAAGCTGTACCTCTTTGCCAAGTATTGAACCACCGGTGATCTGCGCACCGGCCTGCACAACGCAATCCTGACCGATCCGGCAATCAGGGGAAAGAAGGATAGTTTCAGGGCAATACAGAGTCACCCCACTGAGCATGACTTCCCGGTTATGACGCAGTTGCAGTTCACTGTGGGCCTGGGCCAGCTCAATCCGAGAATTCACCCCCAGCACATCAATGGCCGGAGTATGGACAAATTTCTCCACCCGATGGCCCTGCCCGGTGGCGATAGAAACAATATCGGTCAGATAGACCTCGCCCTGACTGTTATCCGTGCCGACCTGCTGCAAGGCGGAAAACAAAAAACCCGCATCAACGAGATAAATACCCGCATTAATCTCCTGAAGAGCCCGCTGCTCCGCACTTGCATCCTTCTGCTCCACAATAGCAACAACTCCGCCCTCTCCATCAGTGATGATTCTGCCGTAACCGAAGGGATCATCCAGGACAGTGGTCATCAAGGTGAGCACTGACTTGCTCTCTTGGTGCCGGTCAATCATAGCCTGGAGGGTCTCAGAGCGAATCAGCGGAGTATCACCACAGAGGATCATCACCAGATCAGCAGATTTACAGGCCGACTCGGCACAGAGCACAGCATGCCCGGTGCCCAACTGCTCTTCCTGCACCACTGGCGTGAAAGGGTGCGGGGTAGGAGCCTCCTGCAACGAGGCCAAGACGCGTTCCCGCTGATGCCCGACAATCACCGCAAGATCCCCGATGTCGGTTGCTGCCACACTATCCAGGACATGATGGAGCATGGGCTTGAAAAAAAGCTCGTGCAGCACCTTGGCCTGATCGGATTTCATGCGGGTGCCTTTACCGGCGGCAAGGATGACAGCAGAGATATTCGGGCTACTCATAAAACAGGACTCCTAAAAGATATAGGCTGAGTTCAGTAGAGTGCGCGTCGAGCGTCCCCTGCCTAACTCCAAGATTAGCAAAAAAAACACTCCTGCTATGATATAAATGATTCCCAGAGCAGGCAAGGAGTATTTGCAGAGACTTTTCTGAAAAAAGAGGTGACAGATGAAGATTTGCCAAGGCGCAACAAAGTTGCGCCCCGGCCTTATTTGAGCAGGAGCAAGAGGATTCCCGGAAGTGGGACGGAACGCTGCTCGGTCGTCGGATCAATTTCTCCGGCATCCACGCGGCCAGAGAGTGCAAGAAAGATGACTGCCAAGAGGATGTTCAGAAAGGCTTTCGAACGTAGGTGCAACGGTTTATCATCTGATTGAGAATTGTATTAAATTTCTTTTTCTGCCAATGATATAATCCAATTGAGAATATCGAATAAGTCCTGCAAGTTTCTCGTAGTTACCTGATCCGGCTCCCTAGTAAACACATTATTTTCCAACTTGCCAAATTCCCATGCTTTACCGGTTGTAACAATACCGTAGCAGGTACCGGAACCCTTCATGGAAGCAGCAACCATTTCCGCCAGCGCCTGGGTCCATCCTTCATCAAACTTATCCTGTTTCGCCTCTATGACACAGATAGGAGGGACTGCCATTTCTTCACCAGCCGTTTCAAGGGCTATTAAATAATCAGGTGTTCCTGTCAGGCCGTTACTTTCATCCACATTAAACGGCTCCTCTATCCAAAGCTGCAAAGGCTCATGTTCATCGACGACTATATTTAAAATAGGAGTTATTATCTGATTACATCTGGCAGCTTCGTTTCTCAGTGCCGATGTATTGGATAATCTTTTTTTAATTTCTGCCGTTTTATAATCAGGAACTTTGATACTACCCTTTTTTACATCTTGGAGAAACCATGCTTTCCTTAAAGAAATACCGAAAGTCTCGGCTACTTGTCCGACTGTTGTGAATTTACCGTAAGGCATTACTATCCCTTCTTATTTCTCGATAAAACTCCAATAGCTTCGGCGCGAAAACCGCACCCTCCCCTGCTTGGGGATACACCATGATAGAGGCGAATTCAGAAGCAGGCAAGGAATTTTTAACAACGGTCAGCGGAGACTCCTGATCCAGCCGCCGAGCAGACGGCCTATCTCCTCGACCTGTCAACAGGCATGTTCAACTCTATACGGAGCAAAGACACAGGACACGGCACGCCATACCCTGAAAGGGTTACATATATCAAGCTCGGGGTAACACCCCGAGTAATCGACCTTGGATGCATTACGTACCCTGGGTGTTACCCAGGGCTGATATATACAGCCCCTTCAGGGCATTGTGTCGTGATGATTATTGTAGGGGCAGACCTGCGTGTCTGCCCGGCATGAAAGGGCGAACACATAGGTTCGCCCCTACACAGGGCAGGTTATCGAATTGTTTAGCCATACGTAAAAAAAAATCGACTGCGCTACGCGCAGAAGAAGAATTCAGGAAACAGCATTTCAGAATGCAGAATCTCAGCAATCAGCAGGCTGCCGGGGAGAACACCACTCGAAACCCTATGTTGTTGTTCCGATTGTCAAGATTATTCCTGTTGCGAATTGAGCTGCGGACGTTCTGCGGAGTATTGTTCCAGGTGCTGTTCCGTCCCTCTGCTAACCTGACGTATTCGATTTGAAATTGCAATGTTTTTAGGAGGGTTCAGGATGTTGTTTCGAGGTAAGATTATGCAGGATGCCGCAGGAGCAGACCTGTGTGTCGGCCCGATATATAATAAAAGATGAACCACGGTATGGGCGTACCTACGAGTTGGGGGGCGGTCTACTCAGCATCGGAAGAACTTGAGTCTTCCACCCTCGCCGCCCACCGTTAAAACGGTGGGCTATTACCGATCGCCCCTCCAGGGCGGGCATATCCAGAAAACAGCGTCCCGGAGGGACTGCCGAAAATAGCCCGGTGTTTCAACACCGGGCACAAAGGCCTTCCCCTACGGAAACGCAACAAAAATCGAGGAGATTATTCATACTTCCGCATATACGCAACCACAGGCCGAAAAAGCTCAGCCAGCTCAGCAAATCGTTGATCCAAGGGGTCTTGAGCCCGCAAAGCAATCTCGTAGGCAGGATCATCACTCTCCCCTCTATAAAAACCAGAATACCAGGTTCTGCGAGCCGCATTCCAGGCCGCCCCTTCTGATTTTGCCTTGGCCCAGGCATAGCTGGTTTTCGGATAAAAATGGAGCGGCTCTTCTCCTCCCTGCTGAAAAAAACGAATCAGCGCAGCAAGTTCCTCCTCCGGCCTTTCCACCTCCTGAAAACAGACGGTTGTATCCAGGGCCGCATGCACGGAAAGCGGTTGCACAGCTGCCGGAGACTGAATCAGGAGAACAAGATGGTGAATCCATAATTTAAGGACATCCCCAGCCTTGAGGCTTGCCGGGCGAAAGGTGACTCTGCCGCTACGATAAAGGGAAGATAGCTGACCGGTGAGCAGGATATCATCAACCCTCAGACTGACCTCTTCTGGATCTGCCCGATCCTGGGTTATGGGCTCCAGAGCATCAACAAGCACAGCGGTATTCCGCTCCATCTCCCGATAGAGGATATGGCCAAAGCGCCCGCCAGGCAAGTGGCCTGCCGCCTGCATTCGATACAGGGGCGAGGCAGGCTGCATTTCCTCTCCCTCTGTTCCCTCAGCACGCTGTGTGCTTATAATCTCTTGGCTCAGCAAATATTTCTGAAGATGATCCAGAAAAAAGGCCTCTGCTTCTGGAAGCACCTCCTCTGCATAGCGACTGCGCAACCCCATGCGCTGTTCAAGAAAAAAACGAACCGGATGATTCCAAAAGCGGACAAGGCGGCTGAGATCCACCTGTTGGTAGGGCTCGGGTTGCGGCAAGGGGCCTTGAAGAAAAGCATAAGAACAAGCCGGAGAAGGGAGTGGCTTGGGCAACCATTCCGAGGCATAGCTTACTGTCTTTGGATCCCCGGAAAAACAATGCCGACTGAAAGGCTGCAAGGGATATTCTACGATCAGCATGTCCGCTACAGGTTGTTCCTTTTTCACTTCCAGGTCCAGTTCTTTCTCTGCCGACCAGCCGCGATTAATATAATCCCGCAGCTCGGCCACCACCACCGAGGGCGGCAGGGACGAGTTGTCCTGCTGATCACGTCCGACCCAGGAAATCGCAAGATAGGCTCGGGCCGAGAGCAGGGCCTCCAGAAAGAGGTAGCGATCATCATCACGGCGACTCCGATCCCCGAGGCGCGGACGCTGCGCCATAAGGTCAAAGGCCGGTGTCCGTTGAGTGCGGGGATAATCCAGATCATTCATGCCCAATAACCAAATTACTTTAAAAGGCACGGAACGCATGGGCACCATATTGCAAAAGGTTACTCGTCCAGCAAGAAAAGACTGTGTACCTGCCGGTTCAGAGAGTCGCGTTTCAAACCAGTGACGGATGATGGGCAAGCTGAGTTCCTGAGCAAACCCGGCCAGCTGGCAGTGGTCGATAAAGTCGGCAATGGTCCGTCGCAGAATAAACACCCCGTCCTGATTATCTCTGTCACCAACGAGAAAATCATCAAGCAGGTTACCAAGAATTTCCGCCCATTGATCAGGCAGATGCCTTGCCTTCATCCTTCGCCGCAGCTCCTGTAAGGAACGGATAAAATCGGTCAGGCCACCGAGCCAAGATCCCATACTGCTGACCGTGCCGGAACAGGGCATAATCCCCTGCCAAGGCTCATCAAGCGAGCCAGTCAGGTACCCCAACAAGAGCCGATCCAGCCCGAAATCCCAGGTATGCTGCTGTGCATCGGCAAGGCCCTGCTCACAACGCTGTTCCAGATCCAAACCCCAGCGAACACCGGCCTCCAGAATACTGGAGCGCATGAGTACGACATCCTCCGCTGCAAGGTCGAAGCGCCGGAGGATAGCCTGGTTTTCCAGCAGCGCCATGACATCCGGGGCCGTGAAACGACTTTCCTGCAATTCCAAAAGATTGAGAAAGCCCTCAATAACCGGTTGCTCCTGACGACTGGCCTGATCAGCAATGGACCAGGGAATATGGCGAGCAGATGGGGCTGAACCGAAGACTCCAGCCACTGCCGGGGCATAGCTCGTAATATCTGGAGCCATGATCAGGATATCAGCAGGTTTCAAACTTGGATCACTGGCAAAAAGATCCAGCAGGCGATCATGCAGCACCTGGACCTCCCGCAGAGGACTATGGCAACAATGAAAGCGGATTGAGGCGTCATCCGGGAGCAAGGCCCCTTTGCCCTGATCGAATTTCTGATCGAACTCCTGCCCCAGCCCTCCGCCCGGCCCTCCCCTATCATGAAGATTGAGAATATCGCTCTGAATCTGCTGAAGCAGTGAATCCCCTGCCGGTTCCTGATAAAGTTGAATTTCTTGCGGAGCATTCCCCATGAGCAGTGAAAAAAATTCCTGCCCCACCGTGCCCATTGAGGCCAGGAGCGGATTGCCGGCTGTGAAATAAGCACTGAGATCATCAATACCCTGCTCCCGCCAGCTCTGCCGCTTCAAGGCCAACAACCGTTCCGAGAGAATATCATCCCAGGCCTGTTGGCAGGGACTGAGATGAAAGATACGGATATCAACGAATGCAGTGATTCGCTCAATCATCTCAAGATAGGCCGGGGCTAGGGAATTGATACCGAAAATCGAGACCCGCTCCGGCAGACCATCTGTGCGCAGTTCACCCAGTTCGGCGGCTTGGATGAATCGTTGCAGCAAGGCCGCCCTATGCATTTTGTTCTCTGCGGTCAAACGCCGCCAAAGCCGGGCTTGCCAATGTCCTTCCCCGCCTTGCTCCCAATGGAGGAGCATCGCAGGCCGGTAGACTTGATACTGATCAAAGAGATCGCTAATTTTTTCCGCCAGCTGAAAGCGTTTTCTGCCATCAGTATCCTCGGCTAAATAGGCATTGATTTCCTCCATGCCGGGCTCGGCCAGCAGAGAGTCGAGCTCCAGCTGGACCCGCCAAAGCAGGACGTTACGATCAAACCGGGACAGATCGGGCAGGCCTTGCAAGGTCTGCTCAAAAAGCTGCCAGATGAAGGAGGCCGGAAGGGGGAAAGAGAAATGCGCAGAGATGCCGGTGCGCAGGGCTATCTGCTGGGAAAGCCAGCGGGCCATGCCCGGATTCTGGACAACAATGATCTCCGGGGCCAGAGGGTTGCTGATCGGCTCGGTCAGGGTTGCGCAGAGGGCCTCGAAGAGGTTTTCTAGGCGGTTGGATTGGAAGAGGTACAAGGGGGCTCCTGTGGATTTTACATCCCGGTGGTCAGCTTTTTCAGGTATTCGATGAGTACATCCGTGCCGACCTTTTGAGCGCAGTCCAAGGCCCATTGCCCGCCATTTTTCAGGTGTTGCTGCATTGTCGGCTCGTCCCCTTGCTGCGCGGCCTGTTTCGCCTTGGCGACATCTTGGGTTGCGGCCTGCTGTTCCGGTGTTGCGGCATTGTTCTGCATTTCTTGGTGCAGATGAGAAAGCTCCGGGGTTATCTGCTGAAAGATGTTACCGGTGGCTATGGCCTTTTTCCCTACTGCTCCGACCTGTCCGCCTTGAATATTATAGGTGTCTCCCATTGCATCTCCTCCCAATTGTTTGATAATGTCGAGTGACTTGCTTTGATTTTCAATCAGGCCCATAACAGCGGACATGAGCTGACCCTGCTCTTTCGGCGGCACTCTATTGGCCTCGTAAACTTCGTTGACCTGCTCCTTGGCGACATCAATAAAATCGATTTGGCAGACTGTAAAGGTGGCGTGAGGTTGGCCACGCTTATCGAAATTGATCAGATCAAGCTTAAATTCCTTATGCCGTTCATTGATGGCCCGCACCACCCGATCCATAATCAGCGGGTCAAGCGGTGTAAAACCCTGTTCAAAAATGTATTCAAAGGTGGGGAGTTGCTTGTAAAGTTCCTCGAATTCACCGGGACGAAATTCCCGATCCGATGGGGTGCGTTGCTCTCCGGCTTCATCCCAATAGACATAGCCACAGCAAATTCCGTTAATTATCCAGTTTTCCCGTGCGCTGCCGTAGAGTTTTGCGCCGGTGATGTCTGCACGGCTGAGATTCGCCTGCATAAGATCGGTTTCGCGTAAATCTGTTTTGCAAAGTTCTGCTTCAACAAGATATGCACCCGAGAGATTTTTTCCTTTAAAAGACTGGCCTTCTCCTTTGCCATGTACCAGCAATTCGCGTATATCTCGGTCATCAAGGATGGTGCCATTGCAACGAGCAAATTGGAGGCTTTGGGCGTTCTTGAAAGATGTGCCTGTCAAAATGGAACTGCCGAGACAGGAGTGTTTAAGAATGGCTTTGTCAAAAATTGAGCCTGTCAAATCTGCTTGTCGAAAACTTGTACCGAACATCGTTGAGGTGAATAATCCAATTCTACGTAGCAACAAGAACTGCGGATCTTCGCACCGTGTGCGATATCCAACATATCCGACTATAATAAAAAAGCTTACTACAAGAAATATTGTTGCAACCCCAGTCGCACCCAAACCTGTAACATCAGCCTCAGCAGCAACGATGGTCAAGGATACAACTATAGCTACAAGCAAAACAACAAAGAAGACCAACAGCACTGTTGCAACATTTCGAAAAGCCACAGTAGTAGCTGAAATCACAGCAGCCGATGCAGTTAAAGACATCACTAAACACACAAGCAAAACAAAAACTATAACCATAATAATGCTGCCTTGAGGCACATAGTCAAACCCGTTCAAGCTTGTTGTCAAGCCCACAGCAATCGCACTGCCTGTTAGAACTAACGCCAACGTTGCAAGCTTCATCACCTCCCCCTTACGGATAGACAGAATACTTCCTCCTATCAGGAGAATTGCCAGCATTATCAAACAAGCAAAAAAAGATAGGCTTATTCTTGAATCACGAAGAAAATTAGATAGCCAGAAAAAATACCACAGACATGTAGTGACTATTAATACACTCGCCATGCCTCCAGAAAATAACGATAGCAAAGACTGCCCCCCTACTCCCAAGATACTATCTCCCCCCTTTGCCTGCGTAAAATCAACCTGTGCAAGCAACGTTTTTCTAAAACTCACCCCTCGAATATCCGCCTGCCGAAAATTCGCCCCGCTCAAATCCAGCCCATCCAGCTTCGCACCACGCAGGTTGATTTTCACATCAGGATTCTCCTCCCGCCACGCATTCCACGCCTTTACACCCTGTTTGAGTATTTTAAGCTGTTTTCTATTAGCCATATTCTTTCCGAGTTCTCATTCAAGATGGAACCAGCTTTACTCCGTCCTCAACCCTCAACCCCGTCTTCTCCGCAATCGTCTGATCATCCAGCACATCAATCAAATTTCGGGCAATCTCAAGAGTCTTTTCCTTTCTCCCGAGATAGTACGATGAATGAACCATGCTCGCCCGATAATGCAAATCTTCCTGATACCGTTCATAGGCCACTCTCTCCTGCTCCGACAGCTTCAGGACATCCAGCGTGCTCTTGGCCTTGGCCAGCCCCTTTGCACTAAATTCTTCCTTAATCTCTTCATTCTTCAGGAAATATATCCACTCATCCAGGCTGTCCTTGGCAATATCGTCAAAGCTGTTCACCTTGACCAGATAATATTCCGGGAAAATCTCATAAATTTCCTTTTGACCATAGAGTTCCTGCTGGCCCTCGGAAAAACGCAGCACATCATGACGATGAATCCCCCGAAATACGGTTGAGCCATGATAGACGTAGTCTTCCCCCTGCCCCAGATCAAAATAGAGAATATTCACAGAGATGACTTTGACGATATCCGCATAGGGTTTACTTTCACGCAAATGCTCAGTAATCACCCGCGATGTACCGTACAGAATACGCTGCAAATAATCTAGCTCCCGATCGTACTGCACCTCAATGACAATAATCTCGTCCTTCTGATTCCTAACCTTGAGATCCACCCGATTAAACTTGTCTCGGACATCCTCCTTATTGCTCTCGCTCTCCAAAATTTCCAAAATACGGATATCATCCCGAAGCAGCTCGCTGAGAAAACCTTCAAGGATCTCGAAATTGGCCTTGCTCCGCAGGAGCTTCTTCATGGCCCAGTCAAAGCTAATTAATCGTCGTTTTGCCATAGTTTCCCCTCAAACTAAAGGATTATTTTTGCTGTTGGATAACCGCGTTTTCTTCGATTTGAGCAGCAGCCGATCAATACCGGCAGCCAAGGAAATGCCGAGAGTATAAGCGATCAAATCGGACCAGAGAAAGCCGAAGCCAAGGACAAAACCAAGCAGGCGGATAGAACGGAGATAATCCAGCCAGGCCGGATGAAAAAGCTGGGATATTTCGATGAGGTACGCCGTTATCAGCGCAATACAGAAACAATATTTTGTAGGGAGGCGAAACAGGAGGGCGTAGAGAAAAAAGATCAGCATGGCCCAGAGAAAATCACCGGCATAGGTTACATACCAGCCTGGAAGGTATTGCGGCGCAAGGCGGGCGGGCAGGCCGAGCGCGATGATTAAGCCGATCAACGGAATATAGACCAGTAGGTTGCGCTGTACTGTACCCATCGGCCCTCCTCCTTTTCTGCGGGGAACTACAACCGATCCATATGGTTAGCATGACAAATCGCCACTGCCAAAGCATCAGAGGCATCGCTGCTCGGTGCGCCGCTGAGGCCAAGCAAGGTGCGCACCATGTGCTGCACCTGCTCTTTTTCCGCATGTCCGTATCCAGCCACAGCCTGCTTGACCACCCTGGGCGTGTAATCATGCACAGACAATCCCTGTTTCATAACCGCCGTCACGGCTGCGCCTCTGGCCTGACCGAGCTTGAGGGCGGAGCGAACATTATGAGCCACAAACAAATCTTCCACTCCCGCGACCGCTGGCTTATATTGCTCCATCACCTCGGAAAGTCCATCAAAGATGACCAACAAACGACGAGAAAAATCCTTTTCCGTGCCCGTGCGGATAGTGCCGCAGGTGACAAACCCCAGTCCCGGTCCCTGCTTGTCAATAATACCATAGCCGGTAATCCGAGAACCGGGGTCAATCCCAATAATGCGTACCGGCTCGGCCTGCCGATAATGAGGCCGGAATCCGCCTATGACAGGGCCTCAATAATCTCATCCAGAATATCAAAGTTGGCATGTACTTTCTGGACATCGTCATGATCTTCAAGATTATCCAGTAACTTGAGCAGATTTTTGGCCGGTTTCTCCTCAGTCACCTCAACGGTGTTTTTCGGAATCATAGAAATAGAAGCGGACGCCATCTTAACTTCGCTTTTTTCCAGAGCGTCCACCACATCATTGAAGTCTTCTGGAGCTGTCAAAATCTGAAAACCGCTCTCCTCTTCTACCACGTCTTCGGCTCCGGCCTCAATAGCCAGCTCCATCAGCTGGTCCTCATCCACGCCTTCCCCATCAACCTCGATCACACCGCGCTTATCAAACATCCAAGCCACGCAGCCAGATTCACCGAGGTTGCCGTTGCTCTTAGCAAAATAATGACGGATATCCGCAACCGTACGGTTCTTATTATCGGTCATGGTGTCCACCAGCACGGCCACACCGCCGGGACCGTAGCCCTCATAGAGAATTTCTTCGTAGACTGCGCCGTCAAGATCACCGGTTCCCTTTTTGATCGCCCGTGCAATATTATCCTTGGGCATGTTCTCCGACTTGGCTGTGGTGATGGCACTACGCAGTCTAGGGTTACCGTCTGGATCGCCGCCGCCCATCCTGGCGGCTATGGTGATCTCTTTGATCAGCTTGGTAAAAATCTTGCCTCGTTTTGCATCGTTGGCACCTTTCTTCCTTTTAATGGTGCTCCATTTGGAATGTCCTGACACGGTTACTTCTCCCTCGTTGTTATGTGTAAACTAAGTTTTATTTTGCAAAATATATCTTGATGGCACAACATTGAACCAATGATTTTTTCCTGAGACCGCCTTTCTCAAACAATGAAATTTCTCTTGCCAAAAGGCAGCATGGGCTGTGGATTATACGACGGATAAAACACACCGATAATGACAAAAGGATTTTTTGCCCATCCGTGATATTGCTTTGTTGTACCAAGAAAAAGATGAATGTCCAGCCTGCTGAATCGGTCAAAGTATTTTTCTTTCACCTTGGCGATGGCTTCCTGCTCATCCCCTCCTGCATTCCTAAGGCAATTCCAATATAATGCACCGATCTCCCAGTCTTCAATCATCAACCGAGCTTTTTTCCCATCCTGATCAATGAATTTGTAGAAAAACTTGTACGGCAGCTTTTTAACAACAGAAAACACTTCCTCTAATTCTTTTTGCGTCTGAAAAAGGGAGAACTGTTTTTTCTTTCCTTCTAAAAGAGCAAGTTTATCTGACGGCCAGTCCCGTTCCGTCTCTTCAACATCAACCTTAATCAACTTTTGGGGTTTGAAAACAGCAAGCGAAAGCTTATTTCCGTGCGCCAGCTTGATCAATTCGGACAAACTCCTGTAGACTTTGTTCCGTTGAAATATTATATCTTTGCGCTTCTGCCAATAATTTTCTGTTCCTACAGAGTTGCCGATCACCTTGATTGTTTCGCGGTTGACCACTCTGTAGGTTTCCGGTCGCATATCGCCGGTATTTTTCTCCAGTTCAAACTCCATCCACTGATACTTCTTGTAGCGTTTTTCATAGTCAAGTTTCCGAAACGGTAAGGGATATATCCGCACCCAGCTTCCGTCATCTAAAATCCCGGCGGTGCAGACAAGCTCGTCATACTTAGCGGACAAAGTTGGATAGGTCTTGACCGTGATGAAAACCCGTCTTTTTGCACTCATAAATGAACGACCTTCAACCCCTGCTCTTTTTGAAGATAGTCACTAATACAGTGCCGATGGCAAAACAAAGGCTTACGTTCAAAGCAGGTCAAGGCAAGTCTCCCATACTGATCCATAAGATCCATGAGCTTAGAGAGGTGCTTCTTTTTCCCCGGCATTTCTTCCCGATAGTCAGAAAAAAGATGCTGGTAATCAGCAGCTGTATGCAGATGTTTTCTTTTACCGGACGTAATACCCAACTCTGGAATATGCAGATATTCGATCCCTACCGTCGGAAGCAACTCTGACAGGCGTCCTTTTGAAAAACCGAACTTCCTGCTGATCGGATTCATTCGAACATCACAAAGCAAACGAACCCCCTGCTGCATGAGCCGATTGACATATTGCTCAAACGATATTCCCTCATAGCCTATCGTAAAAAGGACAGCTCCCACCACAGCAGGCTGCTCCTCTTGCTGTTTAACGGAGCTTGAGAACATAAGCTGCTGCTCCGGGCATTTTTTCTTACCTCTTGCAAAAAAGAGTAACTTCAGAGCCTCTGCCTGTTTCAAGCCTTTTTCATGGGGCAAATTACGCAATACTCTTATATGGTTATTTTCTATCTCAAGCCAGCCCGACTCATGTAGAACCTCAAGATCATTAACAGCCTGAAAGGAGTGAAAACCCCGACCGGATGAAATGAAATCATAGTAAGAAATTTCTGTCTCGCGCTGAGACAGAAAAAGAACTTCTTGAAACTCCGCCCCTGTTAGATCATTTCCCAAATTTTGCAACAGCGTCATGATATAACGCTGCCTGTAATACTTTGGATAACGAACCGGAACAGTTTCTTTTTTCATAACACTCTTCATTCAAACAACCTGCTTTATCATAGCCGCCAAAATCCCCATAATCTTCCCGGCCTGCTCAATATGATACTCTTTCCTGTCGATAGCAGCCTCATCACCCGTCAATTTTAAAAATTTCCAAACACTGCCGGTTGTCACCACCCCGTAGATATGCTCAACAGTATTCCCTTCCTGCTCATTAAAAATTCTCGCAGCAACCATTTCAGCCAAACATTGCCCTATCCCGGCATTAATATTTTCATTCTTCGCCTCAACAACGGCAATGACCGGGGAGGTGAGAAAAAATTGTTCCGCAGACAGGCTGATGATAAAATCACAAAATCCGTTCAACTTTTTCTCTTTGTCCACATCAAAATCAATCCCGGAAAACAGGCTGACCTGACGGCCCAGATAAGCCCGCAACTCCAACAGCACATAGGCAATGATAAATTCAGAGCGGGCCTTTTCCGTGTTCACGGCTAAGGCCAATGGGACATACTCGTCCAGTTTTTTGACCACGCTGTCATCCAATCGGACAGCCTCAACGCCTGCAAACAGGGCCTTGTCCTCAATAATCGTCAGACCAAACGCTTCTTTGACCTGTTTTATCGTAAACTCGCTGTACGGCATAAGTCCCTCCCGAACATTGTGCAGCCTTGCTATCGCTTAAACCCACGCCCCAACACAAACACCTCCCGACTCTCAGTACGGGAACTCTGCGGTTTCACTATCTTGATCGTGGCAAAACGCTGTTTGCATTCCTGCTGAAAATCGGGAAAATCAGCGCCCTGAAAAGCCTTGCAGTAAAAGCTGCCGTTTTCGTGGAGCATCAGTCCGGCAATGTCCAAGGCCCGGCGACAAAGACGCATGGAATTCTGATGATCGGAAAACTTATTTCCAGTGGTTCTCGGAGCCATATCACTGACCAAGGCATGGAAACCCGGCCAGAGCTTACGCAACTCAGTGATCAATTCATCGGAGTAGACATCATAACAGAGCCAATGAATTTCAGCATGGTCTTTTTGGGTGGGAATATCGGTATGCTGGAGATCTACCCCGACAACAGCTCCTCTTTCTCCGACGATTTTAGAGGCATACAAACTCCAGCTGCCCGGATGGCATCCCAGATCCAGGACGCGCTGTTTTTTCTTGAGAAATTTATGCTTCTGCTGAGCCTCTTCCAGTTTAAATACCGACCGGGCCGGATAATTTTCTTTTTTCGCCTTATGAAAATAAAAATCCTGTTCTTTACGCATAATAATGTAAGATGAGTGTGTTCAAATTATCGAATCTTTTTTTCCGCTGCCGAGACCGTCAAAGCTAAAGCCAAGGCTTCGGCACGGGTGCTGATCCGATGTTCCATATGTGCCTCTTCCACCTGCTCCAGAATTTCACGAAACAAGGGGCCAGGGGTGAGGCTAAGTTCTTCGATCAAATCCCTGCCCGTAATCAGGGGCGGAGCTGTCCGCACCGGAGCCACATGCTTCTCCTCAACTTGGAGCAATCGGCCAAAGAGCCCGGCAACCTCCTCCTCAATATCGTCAGGGCTAGCCTCGCCTTTTCCGGCCAAGGCATCGGACATGGCGACCAGAAATAAACCCGGCAGATGTTCTCCAATTTTTCGCACCAAACGCAGGCAGGCCTTCAGGGTCAACGTACCCTGCCGTTGATTATTGGCAAGAAAAAAGGGGCGCATATGTCCGCCAATTAACCGAGCGATCAGCGCGGTATCTTCCTTGGCCCAACGGAGCCGCCGGGCGATCTCAGTCATGATATCCGCACCGCGCAGGTCGTGATTATAAAAGGTGATCCGCCCGCCCTTTTTCTCGTTAATCCCGTAGGTGAAGGGCTTGCCCACATCATGAAGCAGGGCAGCCCATTTCATCTGTACCCTTCGTCGTTTGGAATGCAGATATGCCGCCATCACTGCTTGGCTCTCCGGGAAATAACGATCAAGACCCGCAAGAATCTGCTCCATCTGGTTCAGGGCCTCCAGACAATGCTCAAACACATCCAGATGATGACTGGCAGGCTGCCCCATGCCCTGCCCTGCCTGCAACTCCGGCAAAATTTGCCAAAGCAAACCGCACTCACGCATCTCGGCAAAAGCCCGGTGTGCCCTAAGCGAAGCCATGATCAGATCCAATTCATAGGCTACCCGCTCCTTGGCTACCCGGTCAATACTTTTGCGTTGCAGATGAACCTGCTTCAAGGTATCCGGCTCAATCGTAAAGTCAAGTACCGCTGCAAAACGAAAGACCCGCAACATCCGCAGAGGGTCATCCGAAAAACTTTTTTCGGTAACAGCCCGGACCTGCTGCTGTTTCAAATCAGCAAGCCCACCGACAGGATCAATGACCGCCAACCTGCCCTGCTTCTGCTCCTGCTCCTGCTCCTGCTGGCGACCGGTCAGCAGGTCATGCACCGACACGGCCAGGGCATTGACGGTGATATCGCGCTTCTCCAAATCCTCTGTAATGGATTGCGCACCGGCTCGAAATGAAGAGAAATCTACATCCAGCCCCTGACGGAGTACCACCCGTGCTGCGCCCTCTTCCCGTCCTAACTCTACATAGGTTCCGCCAGTGAGCTGCCGCAGTCGTTCCGCCCATTGCTCGGCATCGCGGGACACCGTCAAATCGAGATCGCCGGGTGCCCTGCCCAAGACAAGATCCCGCACCGACCCACCCACCAAATAGACTTCGCCACCGAGTTCATGCAGCACGATGGTTAGTTTTCCCAATAAATCATGCGGAAAAAGAGCTGCTATCGTTGCAACGGTGAAGGTCTGTTGATAACTTTCTTGATTTTTCTGTTCCATAGCGCGTCACTATACCAATATATAAGTACAATTTCCCGTTCTTTTTACAAAGGGATGCTCCTCAATGGTTCAGCAACTTTTCCAGAAAAAACACCTATTTTCAAGGTGTAAAAATTTATCGAACCATTATTATGCAACATTCTCATCATCAAATCTCTTGGTTATTTCTCTTTCCCGGCCTCACAGTATCTCTTTCGAAAAAAAGAAAAACACGGTAAAGTACCAAGAGGAAAGCAGAGAGGAAATCAATACCACCTCGTTCCCCAAATCCTCCCAGAGACAGAACAAAAATTCTTAACTGCGGCGCCCATTATGTTGAATCTTTTTTCAGCTGAAATAGCTCTGGAAAACAATTTTCCCGAAGAACAGATCCGCACAGTCGCCCATGCGCTCCGCAGAGAGGGAAAAGCGCAGGAGGTCATCTACCATACAGAAAATAAAGAATCATTTCGGTATGTCATCCTTACGAAAGTCGTCACCAACACAAATGATGGCCAGATTCAGGCAACAACGTCTGTAGATAAATTTAAACTTCAGGAAGATGAATTCCTAGAATTTGTCCAGGACACGCTGGACGGCGGACTTGTACGGGAAAAACAATACACCCTCCCCCTCCAAGAGGACCATGATCACCAGGCCTGCCTGGAATGTCTCCGTCCCATTGCCATCAAACATCTCCGCTGTATCAGTAAAATAGAAAAACTTCCCTCCCCTCCTAGATCCAAAACCGTTATCAAGGAAAGCAACAACCGCACAATCTTTCTTCTTTTTGGCCTTCTCATTGCCCTGATTGGCGGCAGCCTCTATGAACTCCTCCCGCTCTTTGCCAATAAACAATCTGCCGACTTGACACTGCTCTTTAATACAGTGGATGTCCAAGTCTGGCTCGGAACGAAAAAATACCCCACCAAAGGAAACCGCGTCGATCTGACCCTGCCCCTTGGGCGCTATCGCTTGCTGGCTAAAAAACCAGGATTCAAGCCTGTTCGTCAGGATATTTTTCTCACTGCGGATGAGGAGGTAGGCGTCCGACTTGAAGAACTCTATACCCTGACCGTATACGCAGACATGGAGGAAAGCAAAGTTCTGCTTGACGGAAATATCGTCGGCATAGCAGGGAGCACCGTTCCGCTGGAGTTCTCTCGCATAAAGGGAGAATATGACTTGGCCCTGACCAATCCGGCTGTCTCAACGCCTTTCCAGAAAAAAATCCTACTCCGTGGAAATCAAATCATCAGAGCTGAGCTCCCGCACCCTCTCCTCACCATCCGCACCAATATTGATGATGCAATAATCAAGGTCGCGGAAAAAGAATATCAAGTCAAAGAGAAGAAAATAGAACTGAAACTTCCTGTCGGCAAACACCGACTTATTGCCCGCAAACAGAGCTATACTTCTGTAGAAAAAGAAGTAGTTATCGAAGATCAGGACCAGACACTGCCCATCACCCTGGAAATGATTCATTATAAGCTCTCCATCATTCCCAATGTGGCCAATAGCTCCATCTCCGTGTCCTGCACAAACGGACAAAAATATTTCGGCATTGCATCGCCGGACAATCCATTCCAGATTGATACCTCTGCTGAATTATGCAAGGTCCTTGCCGAAAATCAAGGCTACCGACATATCGCCCAAGATATCTTTCTGACAGGAAATATGGAACTGCCCATCACCTTGAAGCAGCTCTTTCTGGTCACTGTTTATACAAACCTGGACCTCAGTACAGTTCTGCTGGACGGCAAAGAGATAGGAAAGGCTGGAACCAAAACACCTGCTGTTCTCTCTCTACCAAGCGGCGACTATGACGTCACCGTCTCCAATCCTCAGGCTGCTGCTCCCATGCAGCAGGAACTTCAGATCAAAAAGGATCAGCGCCTGAATATCGACCTGCCGCTTCCGCAGTTGACCGTCAAAGTCAACGCAAAAGGAGCAACGCTCTTTGTCGATCAAAAAGAATACAAGGTTCCTGGAAAACAGCTCTCCCTTGGGCTGCCGCTGGGCAGCCATCATATTACCGCACAAAAAAAAGGATACCTCACTATTCAACGGGAGGTTCTAGTTCGAGACGGGGCGCAAACCTTTTTTGAGTTGCTGCCGCAGACATATCCCCTTTCCATCAGATCAAATATTGACAAGACCGCCATATATGTTAAGTGCAAGGATGGAAAAGAACACTCCGGTCTTACGTCGCCGAAAACACCCTTTCATTTTGAAACAATCGCCGGGACCTGTACAATATCCGCCAGCCGAGAGGGGTACAAGCAATTAACAAAAAATATCAGCCTTCCAGCTGAAAAAAATATTTCCATTCAACTGATTGCTGAAGTAAAAGAAAAGAACCTGACGCCGAAAAAAAAGAAACAACAGGTAAAGCGACCTCAGACGAAATCGGAAGCAAAACCTACTCCGAAAAAAACTGCTCCGAAATCTACAGCAAAGGCTACAGTGAGACCTCCATCGAAACCAGATCCACTACCAATCAAAACTGAGAGAAAAAAAGGTTGTCAGGATGAACTCAGCGTCGGGATGCCAGAATTATGCGATTGAATAACCTACCCTGACCTCTGCCCCCTTTCAGATCATGCACCGACAATGCTTTTAAGGAGAAACCTTATGTTGTCCACAGGAAAGACCACTTTCTTCACCCTGTTCCTCATTCTTGCTGTCGCACTTTTCGCCTGTGCACCGAAAGTGCATAACCGTCGCAGCAAAAATGAACCGACAACATTAAAGAAAGGCGTCCCCATCCTAGGACGGCGTATCCTGAACAGCATGCCGAAAAGAAAGGCCTTGGTGCTTCTGGAACCCTTCAAAGAAGCCACACTGTACGACGAAATCCAAGCCAGCGTAGAAATCGAAAGACTGCTCTTAGAGCTCGGCAGCAAAAAGAAATACGCTGGACTTCGCTTAATAAGCACTGCTGATGCCTCTGACAGAGAGCTGGAAAAAGCGGATTACATCCTAAAAGGCGTTATCAGCTACTCCGCCCTTCCAAAGCTACCGACCCAAAAACATTACCGCATCCTGGCCTCCTTGGCTGATCGAAAAACAGGGGCATTGACCGCCCGTGAGTCGATCTGGGTGTACTCGGTGCCTTACGGAAAGTTGGAGCTCCCTGTTATAACAGCAGATCCCAATGCGAAACGTAAGGTTACAGAAATTATCAGCAAACAAAAAATCTCTGTGGCCGATATCAAAACCGATGCCCGAATTGCCAAGGCAAAAGCCGCGTATCGAAACAAACAATACCCAAAGGTTCGACAAATCCTTGAAAAGATGATCAAATCCTCCCGCAAAGGTGCCTTAGATGCCTACCGCATGCTATATCTGGCCACTCTGAAAATGAATGATTTTGCCGCAGCGGAAACTGCCTTCTTCAACATGATCAAAATCGGATTTAAAAATACCCATAAGATGCCGTTACTCTTTCTCTTTGAATCAAACAGCATCGAGTTTGCCTCAAACCGCAGCATCCGTGAATACGACATCTGGATCAGGCAATTAATCGCCTACCTGAAAGAGAACGAAAAAAAATGCATGCATATCACCGGCCATACAAGCAAGCAGGGAGAATTTCAATATAATATGGAACTCTCTAGTGGTCGTGCCGCCTATATCAAAAACCGGCTGGTCCAGGAATCAGCAACCCCGGAGCTCAGAGAACGAATTACTGTTGAAGGACAAGGAGAAACTGCCACCAAAGACGGCAGTGAACCGGACAGCGACCAAAATATAATTGATCGACGGGTTGAATTCGAACTGTTTAACTGCTCGCGCTGACATCCTGAGCGAAAAAAAACATCTCCTGAAATTCCGGGCTGAAACTAATACTGAAACAAGGTATAGTATGGAGGAGAAAGAGCAGCTGATTCTCCTACAACACAGGATCATTGGTCGCGAAACAGCGAGAAAGAGCAGCAGGTAAGCGAAAAATCATGGCAATAAAAGTGAAGAATGATGCAAGAGCCTTTTGATCTCAAAGGGTCATCCTTTACAATCCCTATGCTTTCCCTCCGGGAGAGCAACATGGAGACAATATCAGCTCGGCTAGCAAAAAAGGTTGGGCAGGCCCCCTCATTTTTTCATAATGCACCGGTTGTTCTGAATCTGGGAAAGATTCCTGACCCCGACCTGATTGATCTGAGCAGACTGTTGGCTCTAGTGCGGGAGCAAGGATTGATTCCGGTCGGCATAACCAATTGCACAGAGAACCAGCAGAGTCAAGCCGAAGCAATGAAGCTGGCCGTGCTGACCACTCGCGGAAGCGGAAGATTGCAGGAAAAAAAGGCGGAGGAGAAGCAAGAGGAGGAAGTAGCACCTGAAGAAAATACTGCTCAAACGGAACCGGCTGCGCATACATCCCCTGCTGCTACTGTCATAACCGAGCCCATACGATCCGGTCAACGAGTCGTTGTGGAGCAGGGTGATCTGATCGTGCTGACTTCGGTCGGCTCTGGAGCTGAGGTGATGGCAGCCGGAAACATTCATGTCTACGGCGCTCTAAGAGGGCGGGCCTTTGCTGGCAACACTGGCGATACCAAAGCTCGAATATTTTGTCAGCAGCTGGAAGCGGAACTTATCGCTGTGGCCGGGGTCTATCTGGTCAACGAGAACTTCCCTGACAACCTCCGTGCTCAACCCGTACATATCCGGCTCCAGACAGAAAAAATACGTATCACCCCATTATAAAATAATAAAAAAATGACTAACCCCGCCCCGAGGGGCGGGGTGTCAAACCCAAGACTTCGCAATAAAAAACAGCATATTCAAAAAACTGCCTGTCATTCAGGAGGACATATAGTTGACCAGAATAATCGTAGTTACCTCCGGTAAAGGAGGTGTAGGTAAAACAACAACCAGTGCGGCCTTTGCAACTGGCTTGGCATTACAGGGATATAAGACTGCGGTTATAGATTTTGACGTGGGCTTACGCAACCTGGATTTGGTCATGGGCTGCGAACGCAGGGTTGTCTATGATTTTGTCAATGTGATCACCAAAGAGGCCAGCCTGAATCAGGCCCTCATTCGAGACAAACGCATAGAAAACCTCTACATCCTGCCCGCATCCCAGACCCGGGACAAAGAGGCTTTGACTATGGAAGGTGTCGAAACCGTCATCAATGAGCTGAAAGAAACCTTTGATTACATCGTCTGTGACTCGCCAGCAGGAATTGAACATGGGGCCTACATGGCCATGTACTTTGCGGACGAGGCCATCGTGGTCACGAACCCGGAGATTTCCTCTGTGCGTGATTCCGATAGGATTCTCGGCCTCCTTGCCAGCAAGACCAAAAGAGTTGTAGAAAATAAAACCCCGGTAAAAGAGCATCTCCTTTTGACCAGATATGCCCCCGAACGAGTAAAAAACGGAGAAATGCTCTCTGTGGATGATATTCATGAAATCCTCTCTATCCCTCTCCTGGGAGTTATACCGGAATCACAATCTGTCCTCACAGCATCAAACCAGGGAATCCCTGTTATTATTAACAAAAACAGCAGAGCAGGTCTTGCCTACAGCGACTGTATCGGTCGTTTTCTCGGAGAGGAAATTGAACTTCGCTTCATTAACACAAAGAAAGGCGGCATCTTTGGTAAACTTTTCGGGGGGAGATAAATGGGATTATTTGATTATTTCCATGCGAACCGTAACTCAGCCGATGTGGCCAAGGAGCGTCTGAGTATCCTCATCGCCCGTGATCATTTCCATAGAAATCAGCCCTCTTTTTTACCGGCCTTGCAGAATGAACTCCTTGAAGTTATCAAAAAATATGTTGATATCGATCAGGATGACGTCACGGTCTCTTTGGATAGAGAAGAAGACTGCGAAATCCTAGAACTGAATATCGCGCTGCCAGAAAAAGGATGTTATAAGGAAGCATAATATGCTCCCATGCTTCCCCCCAAAAAAACGAACAACGACGTACAAAGAAGACATAACGTCAACCACACAAAAGGAGATCCTCATGAAAGAAATACAAATTGTTGCTGTACTTCTCTCGCTTTTCCTGCTTTCATCCTGCATGATGACCAATAAGGGACAAATGGGTGCAGCAGGCGGTGCAGCAGGCGGTGCAATTCTCGGTCAAGCAATCGGAGAGGATACCAACTCCACCCTCCTGGGCGCGGCTATCGGCGGAATGCTCGGATACATTATCGGCAATGAAATGGATAAATACGACCGACAGATGCTTAACAGGGTCTACGAGTCCACACCATCAGGCCAAACCGAAACCTGGGTTAACCCTGATCATGGAAACCAGTATGAGGTTACTCCCCAACAGGCCTATACAGGACCAAATAATCAACACTGCCGAGAAGCGGAGATTCTTGCTGTTATCGACGGTAGAACAGAAACGACCTATTCAACAGCCTGTCGCGACATGAATGGCCAGTGGCAACTTCAATAGCAACTTCAGTGGTAACTTCAGTGGTAACTTAAGTTACAACTTGAGTAGTAACTTGATTTGCAACCTGAGTAACCAGACTTTTTTGATCCCACAGCCCATTCAGGGCTGTGAGATTTTCTCTCATTTATAAAAAAAAATGTGTCCTGTTACCAAAGGATGAATCAACACCTTTCCAACCTTCCTAACAGGATAAAATTTCATCTCTTCTTATTGCCGACTGTGCAGAAAATACTCTTTTACAAACCATACCGACAGAGCAGAAAAAAAAGATATACTACTGTATTCTTTCCAATATTCCTTATTGTCTTCTTTATTGGCCTCTTTCTTGCTTCCTGCGCACCTGTGCAAACAGGAAAGAAAAAAACAACACAGAACAAGAAAAAAAATAAAGCAATCAGCACCCAGGCTGTCGGGCATAATCTTGAGGCCTCTCTGCGTGGCGACGCTGCAGAAGGCCCCCTCTTCCTGCTTATAAAAAAAGAAATGGACCGATATGACCGTGAACAAGTCAACCACGTCTTTGAACGTGGTCTATCCGGTCGGACTTCATCCTGGACTAATCCAGACAAGGGCAACCAGTATCGCATAACCCCGCTGCCAGCTCTTCAGACTATCGGCAAGAGTGTGTGCAGAAAGGCGAAAATGGAAGCAATGCTCAGCAGCAACGATCAGCTCGAACCAATCAACACCAAAGCATGCCGCGCCAATAATGGCCGATGGCGGATCAGCGAGGAGAAATAGGATGCATTCCGGCAAATTTCCAGTCAGCACCACGGCGCACAGGCAATTTGCGGATATCACCCCACAGGCCCAGCAGGCAGTGACCGAATCCGCAGTGACCGACGGTATCCTCTACCTCTTTAATCCTCATACCACAGCCGGACTGACCATCAACGAGGGGTGTGATCCAGATGTGCAGCACGACCTACTCGGAGTCTTTCAAACAATCATTCCAAGCTCCTACCCCTATCGTCATGCAGAGGGCAATTCACCGTCCCATATGATGGCGACGTTGACCGGTAGTTCCCTTACCGTGATCATTGCTGATGGCAAACTTCAGTTAGGCACTTGGCAGCGTATCTTTTTTTGCGAGTATGACGGTCCCAGAAGCCGTAAAGTAAATTGGAAGGTGATAGTCGGATGACGGAAGAAAAAAAAATACCCTTTGAGCAGATCTGTTTCGGTCTTGACCGGAATCTGGACGAGCAATCCCTTGCTCTTTTTCTCCGCCTGTTCACCCAGGATAACCTGCTGGACACTTTGATTCCTCGCCTGAAAGAAGGTGAAATTATGGATCTGGTCCAACAGTTAACCGAGCTGCTCCATAAGCACTTGGCGGAAGAAGAATACCATGAACTTTTTCTTGGAGATAAGGATCATTCGCATTGAGATCTTGACAAAAATGCACAAGAAGGACAAAATAGAAATTTGTGGAAATATTTCGTGTCGTTTTCTCGACCCTTCCCATATAAAAAGCCCTGCCTTAAGGCTACAGCATATGGCTATTTAAAAGGAAACTATAGAATACGCCGTATGTAATGGGTACAGAACCCGAAAAATACGCAAAAAAGGACATTATATGAAAAACAACATGTTAACAAAACCACTCATTCAATCAATGCTCATACTTGTGCTGCCTAGCCTGCTGCTTTACCTCATTGCCAGCAACCCTGAAGCAACAGTATGGAGTTCTTTCGGGCTGATTGTTATAGGGATACTCCGAACCATACAATGGGTTATCGCCATGACAATAGCTCTCCTTGCTTGCTTGGCCTTTCTTTTTGCTCTCTTTTTCGGTGCAGTGGCCTTATTCGACAGGGAAGTCTCCGCCAAGATGTTCGGTAACCTCAAACAGTCATGCTCAGCTGCTTGCTCCGGTTCATAGATGGATACAGCCAGCACCCCACGCCATCGCCTGCGGAAAAAATAGAGAAATTGACAAATTTGCTCGATAAACACATTGTATAGAAAGTAAAAAGGAAGGTTCTATGAAAAAAAATATGCTCCTCAAACCACTTATTAATTCTGTGCTCATACTCGCACTCTTCAGTCTGCTGATGTATCTGATCACTGGTAGTCCTGAAGCAACGGTATGGAGTTCCTTGGGGGCGATCGTTATGGGGGTACTCCGAACCATACAATGGATTATCGCCATGACACTAGCTCTCCTTGTCTGCCTAGCCTTTCTCTTTGCTCTCTTTTTCGGAGCAGTGGCCCTGTTTGACCGGAAAACCTCAGCCAAGATGTACGGTAATCTCAAAACAGTCATGCTCAGCTGGTTGCCCTCGTTTACAGGGCAATGCTGCAGTAGTACTTCCGCACAATCCTCTCAGGAAGAGAAAGAGATGAAGGTAGCGGCTCTGGCGGCGGAACAGGAACGAGAAGCGATGAATGCCGAAATAAACAACGTCCGGGAACATCTCCATACCACCCGGCAAGTCCTGACCGATAAAATCGACCAGATTACCTCACGCGTTGAAAATCTGGAAGCAATGACCACTGACATGGCCAGCAAACAACAGCTGGACGATATGAGCCATAAAGTGCAAGATGCTGTAGATTCACTTGCCGGGATTCAGGGCGCAGTTTCTGCCATGCAAAGCTGTGTCGACCAGACGGAGAGCCAACTGAAAGAAATTTCTCCAGAGAGTATTCTCAGTGATCTTCCACAACGAGTCCAAACATTGGAAGAACAGCAGAGCGCTGCGGAAGTACCTGGACCCGTTAATATTACGCCGCTGCAAAATGACATCAACGCCATGCAGTCGGAGCTTGCCCAAGTCAAAAAAAAGGCAGACAAGGCCCTTCAAATCGCAGCAGACAACATTGTTGCCCCGGTTGATCAGGTTGGCCAAGCTGTCCAAGCTATCCAGGAGGAGCCGGAAAGCACGCCTGAATCGACTCCAACTCCTTCAACCGCTCCCACAATTTCAGCCACTCCAGTAGCACCGACCCCGGCTGTTTCTGAGGAAGAAGAGGAAGAGCACCGTATCTTCAGCTATTTTGACGATCCGGCAGACAAGAAAAAATTGGCGGAGCTGGTGGCATCAACCTTGGGCAAGGATATGAGCTATAAACATGTTCTCAACTTTCTTGTGAAAGAATTCGGGTCGGTTAAGGGCAAGATTATCAGTTCCCATCCCTCGCTGAGTAAGGATTATATCCGTCAATGCCGTAAAAACCACTAACAACGAGCTCTCTGCAATAACGTTTTCTCATACTTTATCTATGTTCCGGCTCCTCGCCCTTTTTCTCTCCAAGGGCGAAGGAGCTATGGAATTTTTCCCCAACCACCCTCCTCATTCGGGTACCGCAGCTGTAGCCCCCCTTTTCTGCACCTCCCGGATATCTCGGGCTAACATCTTTCACGATAATGAAAAAAAATTATATACTTATCTCAATTCCAGTTATTTTCCTTCTTCTCTGCCTGGGCTGGTATTTTTCTGACAAACAGATCATTAAACGTCAGCTCACCGAGCTCACATGGAATCTTAATAAAGAAAAAAAAGAACCCACACTGGAAACCGGGCTCAAGATGCGTGAAATAAAACAGATGCTGGCTACGGATGTTCGAGCCATTGTTTCCGAGCGCAATTACAGCGAAACCCTGGCCCACGATATGCTCATCCGCTACCTTATGTACTATCGCGACAGGTATGAGACGCTGACGGTCAGCTTTGAGAATCTTTTGATTGAGCTGCCAGCAAAGGGTGAAGCCACTGCCACGGCAACCGTGCTTGTGCAAAGGAAAAAACAGCAGAATGAGCTAGAGGTGCTTAATGAACCTGTAAAGCTTCTCCTGAAAAAGGATAAGGAAACAAAAGGTGGAAGAGACTGGCGGCTGGTTGAGGCAAGGGTCTCAGCAGCCTTAGTTGAATAGGAGCCTTTTGCTCCCGGCTCGCAAAAGCTAGGAAGCAAAGACCAGAGCTAGTATTAATGGGTGATAATCTCAGTACTGCTTGCCGGATCATCCACATCCCCAGCATTTTCGTTTAACTGGCGAGGCTGGGGTAGAACAGCCGGAGGCGGGAGAAGTTCATTCTGCTTGGCTGCGACCTTTTTCTGAACAGGGGCCTTATGAGGTTTGAAATCCTTTCTGATCTCCGCATCCCCAATAAAACGGCGGGCGATGGCAGCACCCTGTTCAAGGTAGGGCACTGTCAAGGAGTCACGAAAGAGATGATCCGCTGTCGGCAGGATCGCTGACCAAAACATAATCACAAGGACAACAAGAAAAGCGACCTTGGCCAACGCAAGAGGCACGCCAAGGAAGAACCGGTTTGTCCAGCCCGCAACCTTGACCTTGATGAGCTTGCCCATCAATTTCCCGATCAGCTTAAAAAGCAGCGTAGAGACAATCAACAGAATAATGAAACCGCCCCCAAAAACAATTTTGAGATTTTCCGTCATCTGGCCAAGATGAGGCATTAGCTCGCCAGCATACTGACCAGCCGCCCAATAACTGCCGATCAGAGAGATGACAAAGGGCAGCTGCCGAAGGAACCCCACCCAGATTCCATGCACAACAAAAAGAATTAGGACAGCAAGAAGGATAGAATCAAAAAGGGTGATACTGGCGAAGTCCATAACGGGTAATCTCCAAAACGAATTGAGCAAAAGAAAGCTCTCTGGAAAGTAGATTTTTTCGAGCAGCTCTTTTGCTTGCAGGCTGTTCTATTATACCGTTCTTTTATTATTTGACAAGCACCACACATCCCAGCATGAACCTATGAACATCCGTTCGTTTTTCCCCACCCGACATACGTATAACGACATACCTGTTCGCTTCCATCAGGAGGGGCAACAAACGCTCAGCCTGGTTGATCTTGATCTAATTGAGCATTTTTTACAGGCTGACGAAGCCACTCTCCTGCAACGGACTCTGTCTCCAGCTGAACAGTGCTATTTTCAACGCTTCAAGTATATAAAGCGAAAAAAAGAATGGTTGGGCGGACGTCTTGCTGCCAAGGCAGCGATACTGAATTTTACCGATAATCAGGATCTGCGCAGCATAACCATTCTGCCGAATAAACACGGACGGCCTCTTGCGGAAGAACTCCCTGCCCCCCTGTCTGCCTTGGGGAACGAACCGACCATTTCCATTTCTCATAGCGACTGCTTTGCGGTGGCCTTGGCAAGGGCAAGATCGATATCACAATCAAGTTGCGGGGTTGATCTGCAAGAGATCTCCACTAAGCTCGCTGGCCTGACCTCGCATTTTGCTACAGATGCGGAGCTGCAACTGCTTGCCGAACAAACGGATTATGATGAGGATACTCGGCTGACCATGCTCTGGACTGTAAAGGAGGCCTTAAAAAAGGCCCTGCTCCATGATCAATCTGTTATCTTTTCCGCTACCGAGCTTCAGGAGATCGCTGTGGTGAGCGACTCAGTCCAGCGCTTTACCTGCACAGTCCAAGGGAAAACCCAGTCGGTTCTGGTCTTCCCCCTGCCCCCCTATATCCTATCCATCACTGAGGATCATTGAGGAAAATTCCATGCCTGAATTACCAGAGGTCGAAGTCACCTGCCAAGGCCTGCGGCCCCATCTCCTTGGCCGCACCATCCTTACTGTCCGCAGCTCGGGCAAGTCCTTACGCCAGCCCATTCCCGAAGATCTCCTCCGTCGCTGCCTCTACGGCAGCACCATTCTTGCTGTTGAGCGCCGAGCCAAATATGTGCTTATCCGGCTGAAGGACAGAGCTGTCCTGGTTATCCATCTAGGCATGACGGGTAAGCTGGGAATTTTCCCAAAAGATGCTGAATCAGTCCGGCATGATCATCTGGTGCTGACCCTAGATAACAAAATGGAGCTCCGCTTCAACGATGCCCGCCGTTTCGGCTGCGTGACGGTCTGGCCTACCGACGAGGTTGAGGAGCTGGAGCAAACCTTTCTTACCCGCCAGGGTATTGAGCCCTTCAGTACAGAATTTTCCGGAGCTGGCTTGCAGGAGCTTGCCAAGAAATGCAGCCTGTCGATCAAGAGCTTTCTTATGGATAGCCGCCGCATCAGCGGCATTGGCAATATCTATGCCAATGAAATCCTCTTTGCTGCCGAAATCCACCCGTTGTGTCCGGCCAATACGCTGAGCAAGAAGCAATGGCAGGAAGTGGCGACCTGTGCGGTCCGTATCCTCAAGCAGGCCATCGCTGCGGGCGGCTCTACCATCTCGGATTTTCTTGGGGCCAGTGGTCAGCCGGGTTATTTTCAATTGCAGCTGGCGGTGTATGGGAAAAAGGGGGAGGATTGTCCGCGTTGCGGGGAGGAGATTGTTAAAGAGGTTATTGGGGGACGGGCTACCTTTTTTTGTTCAAAATGCCAGAAAGGTACCCAGCGATAAATCGTTGGTCTCTCATAATGCTATCCCTTCAGGCCGCCTGGTAAATTTGCTAAAAGGAGGAAGTATGGCTCAATCATGTGTCTGTTGTTTTGTTCATTATGTCTTCAGCACCAAGGGGAGGGAACCTTGGATTACAGAGGAGCTACGCGCAACACTCCATCAATACCTTGCCGGTATTGCACGAGAGCATACCATGGGACCTCTTCAAATTGGAGGAACTGAAGATCATGTCCATGCCCTTGTCTCGCTGCCTGCAACTCTGACTATTGCCAAGGCGGTACAACTGATGAAGGGCGGCTCATCAAAATGGCTACACGATACTTTTCCTGCGTTTCGTCATGTCTACTGGCAGAATGGATATGGAGCCTTTAGCGTCAGTGCTTCTCAAATCAACAGCGTGATTCAATATATTGCGAATCAACAGAGGCATCACCGCAACACCTCTTTTGAAGATGAGTTTCTTCTTTTGTTGCAAAAACATGGCGCGGAACACGATCCTCAGTATGTGTTCGGATGATTGCGGAACTGCCCTGAAGGGGCATACGAACTTAGCTCGGTGATTTATCACCGGGCACGAAGAGCGCAACTTGTACATCGTACACCCAGCGATAAATCACTGGGCTATGATTATGCTGTCTCTTTGGGACGCCTGATAAATCCGCCGACAGGAGAAGAAGAATTTCTTCTGTTATTGAAAAGGCATCGGATGGAATACGATCCACAGTATGTGTTCGGATGATTGCGGAACTGCCCTGAAGGGGCATACGAACTTAGCCCGGTGATTTATCACCGGGCACGAAGAGCGCAACTTGTACATCGTACACCCAGCGATAAATCACTGGGCTATAATCATGCTGTCCCTTCGGGACGCTGTCGGCCGGACCGGAAAAACGAACGAAAACATATTATCAAGAGGGATACCGCCTATGAACAGTATGAACACTTGGATTGAACATCTGCACCACCCGCTGGTCTTTGCCGGGTTCGGGTTATTTATTTTTACCCTGCTGCTCAGACCGCTGTTTCTTAACAACAGCAAGCTGACCGGAACTGCCACGGAACGGCTGCTGCACAGGGGTATGATTTTGGTCTTTATTCTCGCTTTGCTGGCGATTATCGGCGGGATTGCTTTGAATTGGAAGGCCGTCGGACAAAGCACCGCTTCGGCAAAAAAGACGCAGCCGGTTGCGCAACAGAACTCCGGCAACAAAACAACGAGCGCAACTGTTGAACAGGCGACGCAGGGAACACAAAGCCCGACAATCAACAGCGGGAAGGATGTGCTGATCAATTACGGACCTGCTTCGTCCAAACCTGAGAAGATCGCTGACACACCGCAAGACCAGCCTGAGAAAATGCAGACCGAACCGGCGCAGGTAAAGCAGATAACTCAAGGGGAACAAAGTCCGGCGATTAATACCCAAGGTGATGTGGAGATCAATTATGGGGAATAAGATCGTTGCGACGCTGGTTGCGGCTATTCTGTATGCTGTTTCGCTTCATGCTGAAGTTACGGCCCCGACCAGTCAATCGAGTACCGGAAATCAATCTCCGGTTATCAATAGTCAAGGGAAGGTTGAGGTCAATTACGGTCTGAATGAAGAAAAGCTTAATGCGATGCTTGAGCAGCGAGAAGACCAGCTTATCAAAAAACTGCTGGCTGCAAGCGGTGACGAACAAGAACGCCGCCTGCTAGAAGAACAGTTGAAGACTGTGCAGGCGCAAAAGGCGGATCTCAAGAAAACCTTGGAGGAAGCAATCCAGCGAAGTATAAACGCGGACGTAGCCTTGGGAAAATTGCAGGGCCAAATGCCTGCCGCCCGGATTGCAGTGGCCAAGGAAGATCTGGCAAAGGGGGACACCGAGACGGCGGAGCAGGTCTTTGATGAGGTGGTGGACAAGGAAGGCAAATCTGTTGCCCTTGCTGCCTTTCAAAGCGGCCAGCTAGCTGCTGGCCGTTTGGATTACACTAAGGCCATGCGTCAGTATAAAAAGGCGGTGATCTTGGAAGAGAACAACCTAGATTACTTGCTGGCTGCCGGACAGATGGCCCGCATGGTTGCCGATTATGACCAGGCGCAGGAATGGCTGGAACTATTACTGAAGATCAGGCAAAAGGAAGGGAAGAATGAACTCAGTATTCCCCGTATCCAAGACACCCTTGCCAGGTGTTATGAAGAACAAGGAGAATATGGAAGAGCCGAGTCACTCTATAAAAATTCGTTAGAGATTAAAAATAAATTATTGGTAAGAAATCATCCTGATGTGGCGGCCTCTCTCAACAGGCTAGCAGAACTACATTTAAAGCAAGGACAATATGAGGAAGCCAAAATACTCAGCAAACGTTCGTTATCAATCATAGAGAAAATACATGGAAAAAAGCACCTAGATTTAGCAGCACAAAGCTTGAGCACTCTTGCAGAACTATACCGACAACAAGGAGCTCATCGATTGGTCAATAAAAAGTGTATATAATTAATTGACTAAACATAAACAAATCATAACGTTATAAGAGATGCCGGTATTTTGACCGTATTTGCAGAGATGTCCTTTAAGCGCTATATTGGGCCAGATAATAAGTATTCCTAAACAGGAAACTTCTCAACAGCCTATTTTCACAAGCAATCATCCAATATGTTGATTTCACTTACTAAGATTTCAAGGTTTTGTTTTTTCATGTAAAACAATTAATTCAATTACTAGATTATTAACCAATCGGTGAGAAGGAGAATATAAAAAAGCTATACAACTTGAGAAACACGCACTAGAGATCAGAGAAGAAAAGATAGGAAAATCAAATATACCAAGAAGGTACAATATAGATATTGCAAGGAGCCTGAATAACCTCGCTGGATTGTACACTGTGCAAGGACAATATGAGAAAGCGAAACAACTCTTCAAGCGCTCAATAAAAATTTGTGAAAAAATTTTAGGGAAAGAGCACCCATATGTAGCGGCCAACCTCAATAATCTGGCAAGATTATACGAAGCACAAGGACGCTACGAGGAAGCGGAGCCGCTTTCTAAGCGTGCTCTGGAGATCTCAGAAAAAGCATTGGGAAAAGATCATCCTAATGTGGCAATTACTTTGTGGGGGCTGGCCATATTGTATAAATACCAGGGAAAGTATACGGAAGCACCCCCTCTCTATGAACGTGCCATATCTATTATGAAGAAAAAATTTCCGTCTGGTCATCCAGATCTTGATCGTATTCAAGCCAGCTACGACGACCTTAAGCAACTTCTCAATAACTGGTGGCATTGAACGATTTCAACAGGTTACATGCCGTTTTTTACGGGCAATATTATGCGCTGTCATTTCATGTAAACACTTAACTCCTTGATGTATCGAACCTGTGTAGTTGGCACACATTTTGCTTTTGGCAATATTTTTACTAGCGTAACGCCCTGATTTTATTCGTTACCACCGCTTATTGAGAAGTTACGACCTCAAACGCAAAATGGCCGAGCAGTAAGTGAGGCACAGGCCTTCGTCCCCCTACCCCTCAAAAATAGCCAGCTTAGTCCGAAAATCCAACCCCTCCAACCCATCCCCCTGAATCAAAGCCCCCCCGATCAGCTCCCCAAAGCGACGAGCCTCAGCCATCTGGGCCTGGGTATGCCCGTACGTCTTATAATGCTTCTGCATCATGGGCATCCGCTCCGGAATCTTACCAGCCAGCTTCAAAAGAACCCCCATGGTACACCAAGGTTCCTTAGTGGGATGATTGAAAATAATTCCATTGGGCACCGTAGCCCCAAGTTTCCTGAGCAGAGATCTGATCCCCCACCAATGAGTCCGCCAAAAACCACGACAAGAAATCACCGGCAGCACCACCTGATCACGGAAGAGCTGTTCCCCATCCCGATCCAGCAACGACATCACAGGCCCACTGGGATTATACGACCAAGTCGGGCCAGCCAAGATAACCAGATCATAGTCTTCAAAGCATTGCGGCGACAAGGGCTGAATCGGAATCCGCTGCCGAAACATGGTCACGATCATCTTCTTCATGATCTTGGGGATGGTGCCAATGGGAAAATGCTGCTCAACAACAGGGCGCAAGCGTTCTCGGAACAGAGAAACGGGGTATTCCTCCAGCCCCTCCATCATTGAACGAACAAGCTTTCTTGTCTGCGCACTGAAGGAATACTGAATAATAAGGATACGCTTGGAAGGTACCGTATTGGCGGCCATGGGATACTTTTGCTGGTAAAGGATAATAGGGACAAATTGATTTGATCAATTTTATTGATAAACAAGCATAAGTAAAAAAATATACCATACAATTTGCCATAAAAAAAGCCTCCTGATCATTTCTGATCAAGAGGCGAGATATACAGATAGCTGAAAGATTGTTACTCCCTTCGTCTATTTATCATGACAAGTCCAGCAGTCTGGTGTCTTCACCGCTGCATGGACGTGGCAGCTGTCGCAGAAGCTCTCTTTGCTTCCATGACACATCATGCACTGCATAGTTCCCTTCTTTCCATCTTTTTCCGGGGTGTATCCCTGCTCCATAGCCACGGCATGAATATCCTGTAACATATTCATATGCGTACTGCGCATCTCTCCGGTCGTCAACGCATGTTTTGCGTCGTTCGGAAAGGTGAGACCCTGAAACATCGCTTCGGACAGTTCATTGTCCGTAGCCGGTGGTACTGCACCGACATCGCCAATAAAATTGGCGTACCAAAAAGGAAAGGTGATCAGCAGGACAAAGATGACCAGCCCTGTTATGATTTTACCGCTGTCGTACATATTAAATCCTCCGCTCTCATGTCGGGCAGTTACACCAGAGTCCGCAGACCCTCAGTAAGTTCCTGTCTGTTTTCGCCTTCGATAACCAATGCATTACCGACCAACTCACTGACACCGGCCACTTCCACTTCCGGTACCCAGTAGCTCATCAGGGTGCTCAGGGTAGCGCGGTCGATTGCGCAAACACAAGCAAGAGTGTTGATAGCATGCTGATCATACACATGCTTGACCGCATTGGCACGGGGCAGACCGGAGCGCATCCGCAGCTCCATGATTTCATCTGTATTCAGTGCTGTACCAGAACCACAGCAGAAGGTTTTTTCGCGGATGGTATTTTCAGGCATCTCATGCCACTCTTCCAGCACGTTATCAAGGATATAACGCGGTTCTTCCAGCATACCCATAGCCCGAGCAGGGTTACAGGAATCATGAAAGGTTGCCTTGACATGGTCATTACGGCTCTTATCCAGCTTGATCTTGCCGTGCTTAATCAGATCAGCGGTGAACTCACTGATATGTACCATCTTGGTAGATGCCGCATTCTCAAAGACCGTGCCAGTAGCCGGTGATTTCGGCACTTCAAGGAAATCAGCAGGACCGTTCATGGTGTCCATGTACTGATGAATCACACGCCACATATGGCCGCACTCACCGCCGAGGATCCACTTCACACCCAAGCGCTCCGCTTCAGCATACATCTTGCCGTTCAGCTTCTTCATCATCTCATTAGAGGTGAAGAGACCAAAGTTACCGCCCTCGGATGCATAGGTGGACCAAGTATAATCCAGCCCGATGGCCTCGAACAGGAGGAGATAGCCCATACAGGTAAAGAGGCCCGGCTCGGCAAACACGTCCGCAGACGGGGTGATGAACAATACTTCAGCACCTTTACGGTTAAAAGTCGGGTTGACTTTCACTCCGGTCAGACTTTCAACATCTTCACAGAGAAAATCTACGTTGCCTTTAAAGGCTTGGGGGGTCAGCCCCATATGGTTACCAGTCCGGTTAGAATTAGAAACCGGCTCCATTGCCCAGTTGATACCACAACCGACCATGTGGAGCAGCTCGCGCAACATCATGGTGATCTCAGCGGTATCAATACCATAGGGGCAGAAAACTGAGCAACGGCGGCACTCCGTACACTGATAAGCATACATGAACCACTCTTTCAGCACACCGGCTGTCATCTCGCGGGCACCTGCCATCTTACCGAGCAATTTTCCTGCCAGGGTGAATTCCTTACGATACACCGAACGCAGCAACTCAGCTCGTAGGACCGGCATGTTCTTGGGATCACCGGTACCGAGGAAGAAGTGACATTTATCCGCACAAGCTCCACAGCGGACACAGCAATCCATAAAAATCTTCAGAGATCGAAAACGATCCAGGCGGTCTGCCAGTCCGTTGATAATAATCTCTTTCCAGTTTGCCGGCAACTTCCAGTCTTCATCTTCAGGATTCCAAATACGGGCATTGGGAAAGCTGACTCCCTGCTGACTGTCCAGGTATTCCAGTTTATCTACCTTGGTGGGATAGGCATAGTTTCCCGGTTTGAATTGTACCGGCGTCTCCATCCATCCCTTTTGCGGGGTAGAGCCGGTCATCATCGAAGGCTCTTCAGCCACACTCTTTGACAACTCATCTTTTGTTATAACTGCCATTGTTCAATCCTTATATACTAGAGTTAGTCATCAGTCGTCAGCCTTCTCAGGCAGTTCCTTGTCAACCGGGATTCCCTGTTCAACCATATCCTCACGGAACTCATCCTCATAGCCCGCATAGGAGTGCGGTTTAATGTCAGGGTTCCAAGGATTGATGTGACGCTTCATCCTACTATCATTTGCCATATTCCGGGTCGGGCTGAGGAAGACTCCACCCATATGCATCAGCTTGGAAAAGGGGAAGTAGGCCAACAAACAAGAGACTAAGAACAGATGGGAATAAAATATAGGGGCAATATCAGTTGTAATTTCCGGATGAAAGGTGACCAACCCCACTGCCAGATGCTTAATGGCAACGATGTCCACACCGCTACGCAAATAGTAGCGCATGGTAATGCCGCTTACTGCTATGCCGATCAACAAGAAAAGCGGAAAATAATCATTGGCAAGGGAGATGTAACGCACCGGGCGAAGAATGAAACGGCGGAGAAGAAGAGCCAGTAACCCGAGGAGAATCAGGGCGTCAGTAACATAGAACGAAAGTTCCGGGGTGGGATGTAAAGCTAAACTATCCAGTGCATCCAGCGCACTGATCAGGAAGGGCACCGGCTCCAAAAAAAGACGCAGATGACGAAGCAGAACCAACAGCATGCTGTAATGAAAAAGAATGCCGAAAAACCAGAGCCATCGTGTTGACTTGTAGGTCAGCACCGGACCAGGCTGAATGTCTGACTTAGTGTTCCGCCACAAAGAACGGAAGAAAACAATCTCCATAAACATCCGACCAATAACTTCAGTCGTGTTCATAGGGGCTTCCAGTTTATTCCGCTTGACCCAGGGCATTGAATGCCCCTGCCCACAAGTCGTTGGAATTTTAAATGGTACCGGCGATTTGGCCCAATAAATGACCCGCCAACAGAAGCCTCCGATAAATAAAATCAGGGCTGCATAGGGCACGTCAACGCCGAACACGTATTGCATGCCGGGAATGGTGGACCCAACCCATGCAATTCGCGCCAGAACAATGACGGCAACCAAGGGGAAGAGGTACTTCATTGATCGCTCCTTCTCTTCAGGTTTAAAAAAAATAAAACTATATCCTTAAACGTCAGGCCCCTGTACATCTTTATACAGGTTTCCCAACGCTTTACCACGTTGCTGTAATAGTATAACCCCGCCCTCTTATTCTTTCGACAGCGAGGCTATGTCCTGCAGATTCTCCCTGATAGCCGCAGAGGCGCAGGAAGAGTCTGTTAAAATATAACTGCCGCTTTTCAATTCGCGGATTCGGGCCTGATGCAGCTGGTCCCGACAGTTCATATACATATCAAAGGCCATTAAGGCAATCCTATCCACGTCACGGTCAAAGGGAGCAAGCTCGGACAACAGAGCGCGACCTTTTTCATCTGCGGAAAAGACCTGCTTGACCACCCATTTCAACTCAAGTATCGGTGCTATGGCCTGTGCAGGAGTAAATTCCTGCACAGCTCGAATACGAATAACTTGATCAAGGGGCTCGGTAAAATCCTGCTGCTCAGCCTCTGTCAAGATCAGCTGAAAAATCGTGGTCAGCCCGGCCCGAATATTGGCCCCGACAGGATTGGCAAACTGATTCTTAGCCTGCTTGAAAAAATCTGATGAAGTATAGGTATCCAGTGTTCTTTCCACCCAGATATCGAGTATTTTTTTTTCTTTCTTTTTAAAAATTTCAAGCAGCTTCATGTTTTTCTCTCTGCACTATTATATACAGCGTTGACAGGGAACGTCTGTTCAGTGCAAATTGCTCTATCATGATTACGGGTTGATTTCAAGAAAAATTTCAGAATCGTTAGAAAAGGATGTGTAAAAATGGGACACTTTTGCGAAAAACAAGAAAGGCTTCAGGACTGGCGTCCTGAAGCCTTATAAAAAGAGCCTCTACCCGATCGGAAGAATAAGCAAATGAAAATGATTCTTAAAGATGGTGCAAGCAACTGCTAACACGTTGCTCTGTTAAAAAACACTGGAAAATTATTTTTTCGTATCAGCAGCCAGCTCCACGACTTTGGAGTTCTCCATCAGAAAAACCGCCAAGTCTACATACAGATCATGGGCAAGCTTTTCATCCAAGGTTTTCTCACCTTCTTTTTCTGGATCGTCCTCATCTTCTTCATCAGCAAGAACTCCGGCCTCTCTGGCCTCTTTCCTGGCCTGCTCAAGTTCTTTGCGATCCTTGATAACCCCTGCTAAAAAAACAGGAACATCTGTTTCTTCTTTTCGTTTCTTTCCCTTAAGGCTTTCCTCTTTAATTTTTTGAAAGCGCTTGCTCTTCGCTACATAGTTGCGACTCTGTTTCTGAGTTCTTTCAAGATCAAAATGAGCCCCTTGCCAGAGTGGATGTGAAACAGCCTCTACAGTATCCCAAGGGAGGGAGTTGTCCATGTACTGCTCACCGGTTTCCAGATAGTCCAGCATGCTGGGTAAAACCACGTCCGGCACGACCCCCTTGTATTGTGTTGAGCTGCCGTTCACCCGATAAAATTTCTGAATTGTGACCTTTAATGCGCCAAGATCCTCATATTTCTTTAAATGGAGCAGCGGAAGATTACGATTCATATCCAGCAGGGCCTGAACAGTGCCCTTACCATGGGTATGGGCACCGCCAACAATCAAGGCTCTGCCGTAGTCCTGCATAGCAGCGGCAAAAATCTCGGAGGCAGAGGCTGCAAACTGATTAATCAGAACAATCATCGGCCCGTCATAGACAACGTCCCGATCCTTATCCTCAAGAACGCGAATCACGCCCTGTGAATTTTTCACCTGGACCATAGGGCCGTCAGTCAGAAACAGACCGGATACATCAACAGCATCGCTCAGGGAGCCGCCACCGTTATTGCGCAAATCCAAGATAATTCCGTTGATACCTGTCTTTTTCAACTTATTCAATTCACTGCGAGTATCATCGGTAACATTACGCCCATCTCTCCCCAATCGTCCTGCAGAGAAATCACGATAAAAGCTGGGGATTTTCACGTACCCTATCTTTCCCCCTTTTTCATCCTTGATCACAGTGGACTTAACATAGGTCTCCTCCAACTTAACCACATCCCGTACAATAGGAATCACCAAGCGGGCACCGTCAGCCCTGGTCACAGTTAAACGAACCTCTGTCCCCTTGGGACCGCGTATATAAGACACTGCTTCCCGGATGCTCATTGAGGAGATATCCACTGGTTCTCCGTCTCGTTCAGAAACCGACATGATGATATCCTCGGCCTGAAGCTGCCCTTGGGCCTCAGCTGCACTGCCGGGTATAACACGAACCACCTTGATATGGCCGTCATCCTCACGCAACAGAGCCCCGATACCTTCCAAAGAGCCGCTCATATGGATATCGAAATCCTCCTTTGAGGTGGGTGCCATATAGTTAGTATGCGGGTCAAAGGAACGGGCAACCGCATCAAAATAACGATTATAATGTTCCTGGCGGGTGACCTTGAGCAATCTTTCCAGATAGGAATCTGTCTTTTTTTGAACTGTCTTTTTCGCCTCAACCCAAAGCTCCTGATCAATCTGCTCGCTTTCAGCATCCAACAGCGACTCGCCCTCTTTTTCGCGCGTTTTATTTTCCTTGTCTACCGCGTCAAGATAGCTATCTAGCACTTCCATCTTCAAAGAACGCCGCCAGCGGTCTTTCAGCTCGGCACGATCAACAGGGGCCGCCAATTTATCAGGATCAGTCTGGAGGTAATCCTTTTTATTTGGGGAAAATCCGGCATCCATGATCTTTTTGATCAGCCGGGCCACCTTTTCAACTCTCTTATTGAGCAATTTCATCCCCGCATCTGGCAACGCGATACGCCCATTACTGATCTCGTCATCAATCTTATCGGCAAATTGATCCAGCTGCTCAACATCAGAGGCAAGTAAAAACTGCTTTTTGGGATCCAGTTGGCGAAGATAGAGCTTATAGGCCTCTTTGGACATCTTTTCATCAAACGGCCTATGACCGAAATGCTGTGATGAAAGCTGACTTCTCAGCATCGCGGCTATAAGGCGGTTACGACCGAGGTCGAATTCCACCGGCATAACCTTGCCGTATACTGACGAGCCCGTCAGCAAAAAGGCAAGTAGCAGACCGAAAACAAAACGATGGATACGCATAACCAACTCCCAATAAAGATACAGACAGAATTGTCAGGAAAGGAAACCTGTTACTGAGCAGCTCTGCCGAAAAAGCGAAAAAAAAGAAAACCCACCCCGAAGGGCAGGATCGACCGAAGAGCTTTTCGCGATAACGCGAACGCTCTTTTCGCTACGTTACAAAAAGATAAAAACTACCGTGATAAGAATACCACACCGTATTCTTTTTGCCAACCGACTGGAAAAAACAATCAGACCGACGGGATCAAGAAGGGCTGACCACTTTGGCAGCATTATTCACCGTGCTCATGATCTCGTACATATCAGTAATTCTGCCGACCCTGAGCGCAGCTGCCAGCTCATAGAAATTCAGGCAGGTTCCACAGGCAAGGACTTCCACGCCCTGTTCTTGAAGCTGTTCCAAGGCCTTCAAAGCGCCGGATTCTTCGGCCACCAACTTCACCCCCTCATTATACAACAAAATTTTCTCAGGCAGAGGGGTGATTTTATGAATGGTCTGCACATAGGTTTGAAGTAGGGCCCAGCCCAAGTCATCACTCCCCTGCCCCATTGAGGCGGAAGAGATGACATACACCAACCCGCCGCTGCCGTCACTCCCGGCAGAGGCTGTGGAGGCACAGCTGTAATTCTCCAGCTCAGCCTGTTTTCGACGACAAACCCGGCCCGCCTTCAGCGTTAAGGTCCAGTTGCCGCTCTCCTGCTCTGAGCTGGTGACTATGCAATTTCGATCCTGAGCAAATCGGGTGATAGTATCTTTTGCCGCCTCATTATCCACCACCACCTCAAGCAGACGATCACCCGCTTCCAGCGCATCTTTGACAGTGATAACCGGCTGAGGGCAGCTTTGTCCTCGGCAATCCAGCTGAACAATTTTCTTTTTCCAGAACATCCAATTCATCAGCCCAGTTCCTGAGCAAACAACTTATTCGCCATCTGCGGATTAGCCTTACCCTTGGTTTTCTGCATCAGCTGACCAACAAAGAAGCCCATGACCTTGTTCTTGCCCTCCCGGAACTGCTGGGCTTGCTCTGGATTGGCTTCGATGATCTCGCGGACAATGGCGACGAGCTCACCCTCATCGCTCATCTGGACCAGCCCTTTTTCTTTGACGATCTTTTCTGGATCATCACCGGATGCCAGCATATCCGCAAACACGGTTTTGGCAATCTTACCCGAGATGGTCTTCTTCTCCACCATCTGGAGCAAAGCCGCCAATTGCTGTGCAGATACCGGGCAGTCATTGATCTGCTCCGGGCTGTATTCCCGCAGCAACTCGGTGGCGATGAAGTTACTCACCTTTTTCGGATTATCGTATGCAGCGCAGACCTGCTCAAAAAAATCAGCCAGATCACGAGAGGAAGTCAGAATGGCCGCCACATCTTCGGGCAGGCCCAAATCATCTATAAAACGCTGCTGCCGTTCGCTGGCCAGCTCGGGCAGCCCGGCCTGCACCCGCTCAATCCATTCCTCGTCAATATGGATCGGTACCAGATCTGGATCTGGAAAATATCGATAATCATGGGCCTCTTCCTTGCCGCGCATGGATTCTGTTCGATTTGCGTCAGGATTCCAGAGCAGGGTGGCCTGGGTTACAGAGCCGCCGTCCAGCAGGACATCCCGTTGCCTGCGTTCCTCATATTCCAAGGCCAGCTGCACATTACGGAACGAGTTCATGTTCTTGAGCTCTGTACGAGTACCAAGTTCTTCCTGTCCCTGAGGACGCAAAGAAATATTGGCATCGCAACGAAAACTCCCTTCCTGCATATTGCCGTCGCAGATATCCAGATAGCGGACAATGCTGTGCAGCTTCTTTAAATAGGCCACAGCCTCTTCGGGCGAACGCAGGTCCGGTTCACTGACAATCTCCAGCAGCGGAGTACCGGTTCGGTTCAGATCAACATACGAGTTCGGCTCCAGATCATCATGAATCAGCTTACCAGCATCCTCCTCCATATGGGCTCGGGTAATACCGATGGTCTTTTTCCGGCCCTCCACCTCAATCTCCAACCGACCGTGTTCGGCAATGGGCAGCTCAAATTGAGAAATCTGGTAGCCTTTCGGCAAGTCAGGATAGAAATAATTTTTCCGGGCAAAACGATTTTCCCGATTAATTGCCAAACCCGTGGCTAAGGCCAGCTTGATGCCGTTCTCCACCACCTGCCGATTCAGCACTGGCAGAGAACCCGGCATTCCCAAACAGACCGGGCAGGTATGGGTGTTGGGCGGAGCACCAAATGTGGTGGAACAGCCGCAGAATATCTTACTCTTTGTCTTCATCTGGGCATGGATTTCCAGCCCTATCACGGTTTCAAATTCCATAATATCATTCAGTTAAATAGTTTTACAGCTCAAGATGTGTTGGGAACTGCGGGACAAGGCCGGAATGCTCAATAGCTCCATCAGCAGAGAAGAATTGCATTGTCCCGTCCTTAGAGCAGAGCCAGACTTCTTCCGCACCATGGGCCAAGTACAGCATTCTCTTGCGGAGCATTTCATCCGCTGTGTTGGCTGGAGACAGCACCTCCACACAGATTTCTGGGGCAACAGGACTTTCCGCCTCGTGCTTGATCTGCCGCCACAGTGGGTCGGAACACCAGACCACATCAGCAACCTTGGTGCCTTGCGCTGTGGCAATGGCGACTTCAGGCAAGGCTTTACCGCTGTCTGTCAGGCGGAGTAGCCACCGGATGATTTCCCCTTGCCAGGCGGAGTGATATAAACGCACCGGAGTCATTAGAATCTGTCCTTGCTCATTGAGTTCAATTTTGTACGGCAGATTATGCAAATGCTTATCTGCGCAGACTTCCTGCCAGTTCATGCCAAGCCTCTCCTTCCCTGTCAGATGAATGTTTGCCTATGCAGCCCCTGTAGATTTTCCCTCATTCCTTGTTGCCGCGCTGATGTATCAATAGTCGATGAAGGTGGCTTTTCGATCTGTCAGCCAGAGCATCCAAGAGAAGCGACTCGAATCGGCGTATTGATAGGTAACACCCATTTCTCTCTGAATACTTTCAATCAATTCTTTTAAAAAAACTTCCTGCGTTTCCTGTTCTTCATAAGGAAGCATAGCTCCGACAACGGAGACTAAACCGTCTTTGCCCTTGGCAAGATACTCGTCAAGCCCTCGAATCCGGTAGCTTCTCGAATCTGGCCCTGTCGCTTTATCCGAAACATTGCATAATGCCAGCACACCGCCATAAACAGGGTTTAAATTTATAACTTCAAGCCTTTTTTTTCCTTTTTTATCTATGGACTTAATCAGCTTAGCTTCCGGTGGGGCCTTTATCCTCACTATGAGTGCTCCAGCTTTGATAGCATCCTTGAATGCGTCTGGCGTGAGCCTGAGACGGGAGCAGTCAATTGTTTTTGGCGGCGGGAAAGCGTCACCATAATGATATGTCTTTCCAGTTGATAGAAATGTAAACATGATATCAGGAGAGTACAGTTCAACCATATTTAATGGTCGCTTCGCTTCCCAGACCGCCACTTCTTTTCGCAATCGTTCTATACGGACACGAGCTTCATCCACCCATTTACCGTTGGGATGTTGATAAAGATAGTACGTTAATCCACCTTCACCTAACATTGAGAGCCTCTCCCAATCATTCCTGTCTTTGTCGCTGCTGTCAGTATAATCGCTATTAACAGACAACGTCGGGGCCTTGGTTTCAACTATAGCTGAAGGTTCGTCCTGATCTGCTGGTTTCTCCTCTATTGCTGTATTGGTCTGGTTGTCAGATGTGTTCTGTTCAGCCTGCTCTGCTGATGGTTTCTGTGCGTGCTCCATTTTATAAGATTGAGTAGCGTAATAACTCACCGATTGGTTAATAATCTAGTAATTGAATTAATTGTTTTACATGAAAAAACAACACCTTGAAATCTTAGTAAGTGAAATCAACATATTGGATGATTGCTTGTGAAAATAGGCTGTTGAGAAGTTTCCTGTTTAGGAATACTTATTATCTGGCCCAATATAGCGCTTAAAGGACATCTCTGCAAATACGGTCAAAATACCGGCATCTCTTATAACGTTATGATTTGTTTATGTTTAGTCAATTAATTATATACACTTTTTATTGACCAATCGATGAGTAATAAGTCGCCACAAGCAGCACCGCGCATATAAACGCAATAGCAACAATTGACTCCTGCACAAGAAGCGGTTTGGGTGCTTTCGGCTCATCAGATTGAGATACCTGCGCCCCATAGTTGTTGACCTGCGTACCTATTGCATTATTACCCTGCGCAATATTCTGTTCACCGCTACCAGCACTGGTAAAGGTATTGCTGCTAGCAGGCGTGGAGCTATCCTTCTCAGGTTGCTGGCGGGCGGGCCGCAGAGCAGCAGCACGGGCAGACTCCTTCCGACTTCGCTCCAAGGCCGCAACAATTTGCTCTGCCATCTTAGCAAGGGCTTTGCGTACCAGCGATGAAGTAAACTCTTCAAAACGCAACTGCCGCCAGTCCGCATACTGCCGTGCCGCGACAACCTGCGCCAGCTTGTCATGTCCCCTCTTTACTTTATCTTCCAGTACAGGACAGCGAACATAATAAACCGGCAGAATCAAGTCACCCCGTCCCAGCTCCTCTTCCCGCTTCAGGAACCGCTCCAACTCCTCACGACAGGCAGTACTTTTGAAGAATCCCGGCGTGATAATCGGAATCAAGAAAGTTACAGCATCAAGCGACTCATCAATCCGCTCCTGCCACTGCTGGCCCCAGGCAATGTCCTTCCGGTCTTGAAAGATATCGAACGGTTCGCCGGTCTGCATCCGCACCTCGCCGCTCAGGCGTTCACGGAATTGAGTCAGTCGTCCCTGCTCATGCTGGTCGTCCAGATTCACGTAACTCATAAAGGCAAGTGCTGTCCGGCTCACTCAATTCCCTCCCCAGCGCAGTCTCACATCCCAGCCAGTTCCGCACCGCTATGCACCCATGCACGAAGTTTCACCAGTTCATCCGACCAGCTATTAGAAGCCCTAATATTAATAAAAAGGCGAAACAGCTCATTGACCAGCTCAATCCCGTCTTCAAACAAGGAGATCCGCTCCAGTACCTGTCCCTCAAAACTCTCCGGGTCATCGCCGTCACCGTCCTCTGTCCCTGCTGTTTTCGGCAATCGGACACTGCGAAATTCCATTGTGGCCGCAGTCAGGGTAATACTGAACTCGTAATCATCGTTGCCAATTTTGATCCTGGCCTGTTCCGGTTTCTTTCCCAGTGCCAACCCGGCCCGAGCCTCTCTCAGCTCGGTTTGCAGACCCCGGCAGATCAATTTTTCACTTTCCGGCCCTTCGCCGTATTCCAACAGCATATGTTTTTCAAAAGCGACCTGGATATCGCCCCGTCCAGGGAGTTCAATACTGCCACCCCGCTCTTCGCTTTTAAACCAAAGCCACGCCAGAAACTCCTGACCGATAAAACGTTTTTCTTCTATAAGATCAATTAAGTCCATAAAATCCTCAAAGTTGAGCGAGGTGAAACGGCAAAAACGCCCGTTCCTCACACCCCCTTTTTTCCTATCGGTTAAATGAGTAATGCTGGTTGCAAATCGTCAAGTCTCTCCGCAGTTGCGGGGTCTGCCAGCTGAAGTGCATTATTCCAGGGGATCTGCATGATCAGAGAAAGTTCAAAGGTCTCCCTGAACAGATCTTCCAGCAAAGCAAGCGCCTTGCGGCTGTTGGTGAAAAAAAGCAGGGTATTATCGGAGAGGTTCCAACAGAGGTCATAAACCGCCGGGATGGGCGGCGACTTACGCACCATTTCTGCCCGAATCCGCTCTTTGATTTCAAGACGAACATTACGGCTTAAACGCCGCACACCTTGTTCCTGCTTGAGACGAGACTCTTCCTTGGCTGTGAATTTCCGTAGCACAGCTGGAGAGCACTTCCGCTCATCAACACGCATAGACAGGACCACATAATCTCCGGCAGCATAGGAGCTGAAAGCAAAGTCGCTGTCAAACATATCTGCTACTGAGACCCAACCGATGGAGTGCTCATCAATAGTGTCATCAATATCCTGAAAAGAGTGTTCCGTCACCCGCTGGGCAACAAAATCCCAAAAATTCTCCGGCACCTCACCTTCCACCGTGAAACGGGTGAATGAGGCACTTCCTGATAATAATCCCATACGTCATCCTGGTAAAAAGAAAACAACCTTGCCGAGGCTGGTTGTAGAATTTTGCTGTGAAATGCTGTGAAATGCTGTGAAATATTGTCTGTTCGTTGCGCTCCCCCTTCTCTTTTCAGTCGGGAAACGTACGGAAGGGAGAGAGCAAAAAAAAGATTCAGACCACACCGAAATCTTATAACAAAGATAGCCCGAAGCAACAAGCACTATAGAGGCAGAAAGAGAGTCAGAAGAAAAAAATAAACATGACATGTTTTTTTTAGTTGACACAGACCAATAAAAAATGGTATAAATGGCTCGCTCTCAACGCATAAGGGTCGTTAACTCAGCTGGTAGAGTATCTGCCTTTTAAGCAGAGAGTCGCGCGTTCGAGCCGCGCACGACCCACCACATATATGTCCCCATCGTCTAGTCTGGTCCAGGACACCGGCCTTTCACGCCGGCAACACCGGTTCAAATCCGGTTGGGGACGCCATATAGTAAGGCCTTAGTGATTTATCACTAAGGCCTTTTTTAGTTCTTCCCCCGAACACCCTCCCTGTGCGCTCTTCTACACCTATTTTTCCGGCAGGCCCCCTCCGCTGATTTTTCTCCGCTGGTGTACCAAAGTTTCTATGGAAAGTCTACGGGATCATCAAGCTGAGATAGAAAGCACATCCGTCTGCTTTCTC